>JAZQIS010000064.1:0-9223 GCA_045541235.1 Alistipes sp. | reverse complement strand
CGACCATTTCAAAGAGTTTGTGAAATGGTATCTCTTTCTGCAAAGCAATCAGGGAAAGGCAAGCAAAAAATAGGGCGAGAAATACTACGTTTCTCGCCCATCTTTTATTATCTAAAAAGCGCCACTTTTGGCATCATTACCAATAAAAAAGAGCCAGGCTTCATCCTGACTCTTTTGTCAATTCTCAATTCTCAATTCTCAATTTACTCGTACCTTCCGGCCTTAAGGCGTGCCACTTCGTCGGAGGTGAGGAAACGCCAAGCTCCACGCTTGAGATTCTTTTTGGTAAGTCCTGCATAATATACGCGGTCGAGTTTTGTCACCTTGTAACCAAGGTGCTCGAACATACGGCGCACGATACGATTGCGACCCGAGTGAATCTCTACACCTACCGACTTTTTGTCCTCCTTAAGATAGGAAATTTCGTCGAAATATATATCTCCATCCTCGAGAGTGATACCCTCTGCAAGTTGGTCGAAATCAGCGCGAGTAAGAGCCTTATCTAAAGTTACCTCATAAATCTTCTTTTTACGTAATGACGGGTGTGTCAGCTGACGGGTAATATCGCCATCGTTTGTAAAGAGAAGCAATCCGAGCGAGTTTTTGTCAAGACGACCTACAGGGTAGATGCGCTCCTTGCAGGCGTTCTGCACAAGCTCCATAACAGTCTTTTCGGCGTGCTCATCCTCGAGAGTTGTTACATATCCCTTTGGCTTGTTTAGTACGAGATATACATTCTTCTCGCCCTGCAGACGCTCGTCGTTAAACTTTACAACGTCGGTAGGTTTAACCTTTGTGCCGAGCTCGGTTACGATAACGCCATTTACACTAACGAGACCTGCTGCGATAAAATCATCTGCCTCACGGCGTGAGCAGAGTCCCGATTGAGCAACAAAACGGTTAAGGCGAATCTCGCCGGTTACCTTGTTGGGGTTGTATTTTGGATAGCTGCGTTCTGCTGTAGGCTTACCTTTGTAGCCGGCACCCTTGCCCTTATTGTCGAACTTGCGAGCCCCTTCCGACTTGCGGCCACCGCTAAAACCTTTGCTCTTTGGCTTAAAACCCTCTTTCGGCTCTTGTCTATACGGTTTGCCGTTCTCCGTTCTCCGTTTTCCGTTCTCTACGCCTCGCTTTGGACGGTTGTCATCGGTGAAATTGGGGTTAAACGAAGCACGCTTTGTGCGCTCTCCGCCCCTAACACCTCTTGACTCTCGTCTCTCATCGCCTGTCTTTGTGGTACGCTCGGTGCGCAATCGCTTATCCTTTGCGAAACGTGAAAGTGCCGACGAAGAGTCGCTATTAAAATTTTTCATATACAATATATTATACTCGTTATTTCCGGCTGCAAAGGTAATCTATTTTTTACAAATATTTTGTGCCGAGCGTTAAAACCGTAATAAAAAAGCCTAAATAGTGAATTTTTTCTGAATTTAGCTTGCATATTTGGGGGGGGGATTTATCTTTGCGATAAAATTTACATAAATTATATGAAACGTGTTATATCGTTTGCGGTTTTAGCCATACTTGCCATTGTCGCCCCTTGGCTCTGCTTTGGAGCGTGCCCTCAAGGTGGGGATGGTAAAAATAGTGAGATTTTGGTATGGGTAAGTGAAATGCCAAAGTTTAACGGCGGAAATATCGAGGTGTTCCGTAAGTGGGTGCAGGATAGAGTTCGTCGCCCCTCGGAGTTGAAAAAAGAGGATGTAGCAGGTCGCGTTGTTGTATCGTTTGTAGTTGAGTGTGATGGCTCCATCTCTAACGTGCAGATTTTGCAGTCTCCACATCAGTTGCTCTCCGATGAGGTTGTGCGTGTGGTCAAATCCTCAGCAAAATGGACTCCGGGACGACACGAGGGCGTACTCAAGCGAGTCAGGTATAATATGCCGGTCGATTTCCGCTTTACAAAACTTAAATCGTATGTGGTTAAGGTTAATACCCCCGATGCAAAGACGGAGGAGGGACTCGTTACTATTAGACTTAAGACAAAGAAGGATAGTCTCGAAATTAAGCGGCGTCGCGAGTCTTATGCCGAGCATCAGCGCGGTTTTGGCTCGATGGTCGATCTTTCGTGTGTACTGGGTATGGTCGGAAAACCGCGTATAAGTGCCGGTGTAAACTATATTGCAGGATATCGTTTCAATAACCAGCTCTATCTCGGTGGAGGTGTCGGTATAACCCTGAATTCCCATAGTGGTCCATACGATTTGAGAACATACGATGGCTATAGGCATACCCCGGGTGGTAGTCTCAATACCTGTTTTGTCTCGGTTCCGCTATTTGCCTACTTCAGAGCAAACTTTATCAATAGGCGACTATCTCCTTTCTTTGCGTTGTCGGCCGGCGGAAATCTGACGGCAAAACAGACCATCCGACTAAACTTTGCGGATGTTAAGTCCAGCGTGAATAGAGCCTTCCTCAATCCGCAGCTTGGCGTAAATTTCCGTGCTGCTACAAACTATAGTGTATATCTTGCGGTCGGATTCTACGGCTTCATAACTCCATATTGCGCTGAATATACGGGCTATAACGCTACAATACGTAATGGTGCGGGCTATGGCTTCGACTTCCATCTTGGTTTCACCTTCTAATTGCCTCAGAACTATGAAAAGAGCTATTTTCTATATACTGCTATCGTCTGTTTTGTTTGTTGGATGTTCGGATGAAGTTGTGGGTTATGAATCTCGCGAAGACTATCTGTCATCTATCCAGGAGTCTCAGGTGATATACTATACAACTTCCGATGGCGAGGTGATAAAGCCGTATAGAGAGGTCCTCGCTGCCAAAATCATATCCAATGATTATGTGGATGGTCAGGGTGTGATAACCTTTGATAGACCTATCAGCGAGATTGGAGCGAATATGTTTGGTGGCTGTATGAACTTGGTAAGCATAACTTTTCCATATAGTGTAATGACGATTGGAAAAGGTGCTTTCAAGAATTGTACAAGTCTGCGTAGTGTTAACCTCGCCGCGGTAACAGCTGTTATCGATGACGATGCCTTTTCCAATTGCTTTGCGCTGACCTCATTTACATTCCCTCAAAAGGTGAAAAGAATTGGAAATAGAGCCTTTCGCGGCTGTTATAATCTGTCGGAGATATCTATTCCTGAGAGTGTAACCTCGATAGGCGACGAGGCGTTTAGTCAATGCGTAATCGAAAGTGTGGTTATTCCTAATAGCGTTACCGAGATAGGTCGAGCTGTATTTAAGGATTGTAGTGCTCTGACAAGCGTTACTCTCCCTGATGCTATCACTGCAATTACGAATGAGATGTTCCATAATTGTAGGTTATTGTCGGGTATTGTATTTCCGGAGAGTGTCTCCGAGGTTGGCAGCGGGGCATTTCAGGGGTGCCGCAGCTTGACGGAAGTGATACTTCCTGACGGTGTGATTTCGATAGGAAATGACGCTTTCGCCGGCTGTACAGAACTAACCTCCATAAATATCCCAAGCAAATTGGAAACAATCGGAAGTAGAGCCTTTAAGGATAGCGAGAAACTCTATTTTGGCGAAGTTGTTCTTCCCGAAGGTGTTCGTCGTATTGGCGATTATGCTTTCTATGGAAACTCCTCACTTACCAAAATCGTGATACCAGAGGTTACGTGGTATATCGGGAAATGCTCTTTTGCATCCTGTAGCAATCTATCAAGTGTCTATTGTAAACCGATAGAGCCTTCGGAAGAGGCGAATGACGCATTTCTCGATAATGCGCCTGGGCGAAAGATATATGTGCCATCCGAGTCTCTCGAAAAGTACAAAGAGGCGATATATTGGCGAGATTTTGCAGATGATCTCGTTGGCTACGATTTTGAGTGAGATTGATGGGAGGGAGGTTCGATAGCGAATCGCCCTCCTATAGTGTTATTGTGGCCTTTGTTGGTACGGATGTTTTCGATTTAGGTTTATTTTACTATATTTGCCACGTAATAACTCTAATTTTTTTTGGTTATGGCATACAATCTTTTGAAGGGCAAACGTGGCATTATCTTTGGCGCACTCAACGAGTTGTCGATTGCGTGGAAGGTTGCCCAACGTGCTGTAGATGAGGGGGCTGAAATTGTACTTACCAATACCCCCGTTTCAATTCGCTTGGGTAGTATAAACACTCTTGCCGAGCAGACAAATTCGGTGGTTATCCCTGCCGATGCAACCTCGGTCGAGGAGCTCGAGAACTTGGTCGATAAGACGCTCGAGCACTTTGGCGGAAAGATCGATTTTGTACTTCACGCGGTGGGAATGTCGCCAAATGTGCGAAAGAGTATTCCCTACGAGGATATCAACTATCAAAATATGATGAAAACCATCGATATCTCGGCCATTTCGTTCCACAAACTGTTGCAAACCCTCTACAAGAAGGATGCAATGGCGGATTATGGCTCGGTGGTGTCGTTGTCCTATATTGCAGCACAACGTACCGTTATCGGCTACAACGATATGGCCGATGCAAAGGCGATGTTGGAGAGTATAACTCGCTCGTTTGGAGCTATCTATGGCAAGAGGTGCGGTGTCCGTGTAAATACCGTTTCGCAGTCGCCAACAATGACAACAGCCGGGCAGGGTATCGCAGGGCTTGGTCGTTGGTTTGAACTTGCCGGTGAGCTCTCGCCACTTGGCAATGCTACGGCGGACGATTGTGCCGACTATGTGGTGACACTCTTCTCGGATTTGACTCGCAAGGTTACAATGCAGAATCTCTACCACGATGGCGGCTTCTCGCAGATGGCAATCTGCCCATCGGTTCTCGAGACCTACGAAAAAGGCAAGCATCAGGAGTAATAAATTTTATTTGTAATTTCAATTTTGGGGCGGAAGGGGTAACTTTTCCGCTTTTGTTTTTTGCGGAACAAAAATAAGTTTTTAACTTTGTGGTGCAGTCGCAATGATTGCGGACATATTTTAGTGAAAGTGTTTTCGCTATCCTTAACAGTGAAATTTGGCGATTTTATGAAAACAGGGATAAGCAAATCATCTTCTATCACCGTATTTGGTATATCATATTTCATATACCATTCGGTGTGGGGTTATTGTTTATTTGTTTTCGAGCCACGCCAAATGCTCACTGTTAAATAGACGAAACAGCTCCACACTTTTTTTGTTTATATACCCGCCCGTTCGGAGTTGGCGAGCAGACAAAATTGTATTTTATGAAGAAACTATTTGGATTTTTGGGATTGCTGTTTTTGTCGTTCAATATCCAAGCGCAAGAGTATGTGGATTTAGGATTGAGTGTTAATTGGGCAACATATAATGTTGGAGCTAATAGTATAGAAGAGATAGGAGATACTTTCGTCCCTGGAGTAATGAAGCCTTTTATATCAGGTATGAATATGGAGGCGTATTGCATACCATATCAAAATAAACAATCAGGTAATCCTGACTATGATGTGGCAACTGCGAGATGGGGTAGAGGTTGGAGAACCCCTACACAACAAGAGTGGGAGGAGTTGATGCGCCGTTGTAAGTGGAAAAGAAGTGCAATTGTATTGAATAATGGTGTGAAAATTAAAGGTTATGAGGTTCGAGGACGAAATGGTAATAGTATCTTTTTGCACGATCACAGGTTAAGCAATGGAGTCTCAGCTATTATTTACTATATGGCTGATACGCACCTTCATACCTATATTTTGGATAAAGGATGCTTAGTAGGTGTCGGAATAATGACAAGCAAGAAAGGTCCGAAAGCTGTGGAATACTGGCGAGGGGTGTCTGTACGTCCTGTAATTGATAAAATAAACTAATGTTTAATTATTTATGAATATGAAAAAAATTCTATTGGTTTTTGCTGCGAATATCGCATTGATATTTGGATTTCGCGCACAGGCGCAAGAGTATGTAGATTTAGGTTTGAGTGTTAATTGGGCAACGTATAATGTTGGAGCACAGTCGATAGAAGAGTTAGGGACACAGTATGTTGCGGGCACCATAGTCCCTTTAGCAGAGGCTAATGACATTTCGTTGCTTGCTGCAAAGGTCCCTGGTAGCGAGGTTTCTGGTAATTCCGAACGAGATGCCGCCACTGCTAAATGGGGTATGAGATGGAGAACGCCTACACGACAAGAATGGGACGAATTGCTTCGATGTTGCAAGTTAAAAAAAGGGAAGTTCTTATTAGGTAATGGAGTTAAAGTACAAGGCGTGCAAGTGACTGGTCCAAATGGCAATACTATATTTTTTCAAGTGAAAGATTTGAAAAATTCATTTATATGGTACTATATGGTGGAGGCAAAAATGGAACGGTGGGCAATGAGTGGCTACATTACTGTTGTGGGCGGCTACGGTATGATACCGGTTCCTGTTTATATCCGCCCTGTAATTGATAAAACAAATTAATAACAATTAAAAATTTATGTACTATGAAAAAACTAATTTTATCTATTTCCGTTTTATTATGTGCGGTTTCGTGTAGCACATACACCTACGCACCAGTAGCAACAACGCCTACACCTAAAAGCAAACACACTGCCACGGCGGCATTTCGTATTATTGACACCAAAACACCTATGACCTCGCCGTTAATTGCTGATTTGGATGTATCAAAAAATAAGATAATGTACACATATATAGCCACAAAAGATGCCATTGCCGGTGGTAAGGAGAATGTTGTGAAAATGGCGGTATGGGAGGCTTTGGTCAATAAAGGCGGTAATGCGGATATCCTTATTGGTATGCAATATCAGACCAAATATAATAATGCGGGAGAGATTAGTTCTGTAACCGTAGCAGGCTATCCTGCTCGCTATGTTAAATTCCGTCATCCAGATGAGTCTATTTGGCTTAATGAGAATACCTTTATTAAGACCGTGAAAGCCCCGTCAAAACAGGTGAAATAGTGGGGATAGGCAAACTTAATAACAAATGTAGTAACCTAATAATTTGTTTCGCAATCTTTTTGAAAACGTCGGACATTTGTTCGGCGTTTTTTGTGGAGTGATAATAAATTGCTAATTTTGCGGCAAATTGGATGTTTATAGAGTTGCAATGAGAAAGTTTCTTTGTTTTTTAAGCTCTGTTTGCCTCGCATTTGTCTCTTGTGAGGCCTATGACGATACAACTAATAACGACTCGGATGGGCCTGCGCCGAATGAGATTACGGTTCTGCCGACATCACTTAAGTTCGGTGCAGAGGGTGGCGAGAAGAGAGTTACCATTATTGCCAATGTAGATTATGAGATTATTTGCGATGCAGATTGGGTTGAGTACGAGCCTGTTCAATATGGCGTTGTAATTGCGGTAGAGGCCCATACATCAAAGACCAAGCGCACTGCCCAGCTCGAAATAGTAAATGCTGAATTTGATATCAAGAAGTTGGTGACAATCGAACAATCGGCATATGTCTCAAATTACACCTCCTCGGTATCTATCGAGAAGGCGGAGATTGCGTGGGACGAGATGTTGGTTAAGGGGGTGACATCCGGCGATCCAAATTATACCTACTCAATCAAGATAACTAAAGGGGGCGATTTCTGTAATGTTGCCTCTGCATCCGGCAAGGTCGGTAGCGAGTTTATGTTAAACTTTACGAAGAATATGAGTGAAGCCGAGCGAGTAGCAGAGGTTAGTGTCGTATTTAGTGATGGTTTTTCTAAAAGCTTTGCCATCAAACAGATGGGCAAAGAGCCCGAGACTATAGAAGACTCTTATTATCGCCAATGGGCCGAGCAACCCGAGCATAATAATAACCCTCACTATATTCACAAAACCTACTACTCGGTGCTCTCGGATTATCGTCGCGTACGCAATTTCTCCGTTTGCTATGACACCGTAAAGATGTGTTCGCGTTGGGTAGCCTATCCTGCCCATTCGATATATAGAACGGGCAAGAACTATCAAGTTGGCGAAAATAACAATTCGGGAAGAACAAATGCTTGGGCGTTCGATGATGCTGTAACAAAATATGCGCCAAGTACAGATTATAATGCCGCCTACGAGATTGTGAGTAAGTATGTTGCGTCGAAGGATGCCTACGATACTTCCAAAGAGCCGATAATTCCACATAGGAGACAAGCCGACATCTGCTACTCTAATGCTTTCGGGTGGGGTTGGGCGCGCGGTCATATGCTCCCATCGGCCAATCGTTACAACTCGTGGGAGAATAATGCGCAAACCTGCTATGCAACAAATATTATGGTGCAGCAATACGACTTCAATAGTGGAGGATGGGCCGATGTTGAGAATTTTGAACGCTCTAAAATATGTTCGGATACGCTGTTTGTAGTTGTAGGAACACTCTTTGAGGATTCACAAACTATAAATCGTTTCGGTAGAACTATAGGGGTGCCGACTCACTGCTACAAACTGTTGTTGCGAACAAAGTCGGGTAGTACCCGCAAGGCGATTAGCGAGATTACATCTGCAAGCGAACTAATCTGTATCGGCTTCCTCTATGAAAATAGAGAGTCCTCTGCAAACACTGCGGTCTCTGCTGCTGCGGTCTCTGTGGCGGAGGTGGAGAAGCGTGCCGGTTTCAAATTTTTCCGTAACATAAACCCTGCAATAGCAGATGCCGTTAAGTCTCAAAAGCAGTTAAGTGATTGGGGACTCTGATGCTCTTGTTTTGCAAACTTCATAAGATGAGGGTGTCCAAAATTTGTTGGACACCCTCTCTCCTTGTTCAAATAGTCGGTTTTAGAACTCCACTACCGGTGCTTTATCTGCACCTTCGGTTGTTGCAGTGAAGAGCTGCTTTTTCTCGAAACCAAACATGTTGGCGATGAGTTTTGAAGGGAAGGTTACAGTCTTGGTGTTGTAAATCTTTACAATCTCGTTGTACTTATTACGCGCAACAGCAATGCGATTTTCGGTACCCTCGAGCTGAGCCTGCAACTCCAAGAAATTGGTGTTAGCCTTCAAATCGGGATAGTTCTCGGCGATGGCAATCAATCGTCCAAGTGCCGTTGTTACCTGCTGTTGTGCTGCGGCATACTCCTCGATGCTTGCGCCACTCTGAGTAGCCTTTGAACGAGCTGCAATCACTTGTGTAAGAGTCTCCTGCTCGTGCTTGGCGTAACCCTTTACCGTCCTCATAATGTTTGGAATAAGGTCTGAACGACGTTGATACTGTGTCTCTACATCGGCCCACGCTGTCTCAACCCCCTGCTGTAGCTTTGCCAAAGAATTGTAAGTTGTCCAACAATAGCCACACGCAATAACCACAAGTGCGGCTACAACAATCCAAATACTCTTTTTCATAGTTCTGTTATTTAATTAGTTTTCCGTTTTAATC
>JAZQIS010000063.1:0-134621 GCA_045541235.1 Alistipes sp. | reverse complement strand
CTACGGAGGTGAAGGTGCGCCAAATATCCGACCACGAGGCTAAACTGTCGTGGTACGGTAGTGGTACTTTTACGCTTGTGGCAAGGGTTCGCCTCGACAGGGAAGTCGGAGGCCAAGCGGTCTTAGGAAGACAATTGATAGATTCAACTCCTTGGCTCACAGAACGACATGGCTACGATCCGACTTCTACGGAGGTGAAGGTGCGCCAAATATCCGACCACGAGGCTAAACTGTCGTGGTACGGTAGTGGTACTTTTACGCTTGTGGCAAGGGTTCGCCTCGACAGGGAGAAGCCTCTCTCCTACTGGTCGGTGGAGATGTGCGACTACGACGGAGAGAAGGTTAAGGAGCTTGTCTTCCCATACCTGACCTATATCAAAGCATTTACAAACGAGGAGATACTACTCTCGGATTGGACAGGTGCTCTATACAAGAATCCGCGTGCAAGTCAGACAAGTCTCTCGCTGTTCAAGCGAAATCACAAACACCACGCAATGCAGCTCTCGGCCATCTATGGTGACGAGCCGAGTGGTCTCTACATCGCCACAAACGATACCGAGGGCTACGGAAAGAATTTCCAGGTGGAGTTCCGCGAGGCCCTTACCGACTACAAGATGATAAATATACCGGAGGTGGCATCCGACAAGCACTCCTACGAACCTCCGTACGACTTCATCCTCGGCACACTTCATGGTAATTGGTACGATGCGGCTCTTATCTACCGCGAATGGGCCCTGCAACAAGAGTGGGTAAAGAACAATCGTCTTCACAGTGGCAAGATGAATAGTTGGTTGCCCGAGACCGATATTTGGATGTGGAATCGCGGCCACTCGAGCAACGTATTGCCCGAGGCGGAAGATCTGAAGGCCTATCTCGGCGACTACAACGTAAGCGTTTTGTGGCATTGGTGGCACAATGGCCCATACGACGACGCTTTTCCCGAGTACCTCCCACCACGTGAGGGTCGCGAGAGCTTTGTGAAGGCTGTGGCCGAGGCAAAGGCGAAGGGTATAAATATGACCCCCTATATGAACTCCTTCCAATGGGGTGGTGCAACCAAGAGTTTTCGCGAAAAGGGGGTAGATAGATATGTAGCACGCAAAGCCGACGGCACAACGCTTGCGCACGTCTATAATAAGTTTACGGGTAACCCTCTCGTTCCGGTATGTATCTCACAAGAGTTTTGGCGCGAGACCTATTCGGGACTCTGCGATACACTGATAAACAGCTATGGTTGTTCGGGAGTATATATGGACCAAACCTGCAACAACTATCTCTGCTACAATGCCGACCACGGACACACCGTAGGTGGTGGCAACTACTGGGTTAAAAGCCACCTGAAAATGATTGAGCGTATTCGTGAAAAGACCTCCGAAAACAACCCTATCCTTACGGGCGAGGGCTCGGGCGAGGATTGGATGGCTCATCTCGACGGATACCTCACCCTCGAGGGTAGTCGCGAGCGAATGAGAGGAGCAAAAGCCTCGGAAATAGTACCTCTCTTCAATGCGGTATATCACGGTTACGCCATCTGTTTCGGCAACCTTTCGGGATTGACATATCCCCCTTACGACGATTGTTGGCCGAAAGAGTATCGCTCGCCTAATACCGAAACCCTCCTCCCCGAGAAGTACAACCTGCAAATGCGTATGGAGCAGGCACGCACCTTTGTCTGGGGCTCACAGCCAATGATTTCCAACTATCATCCATTTGTGCGTAAGGGCCGTCCGGTGGAGATGCGCTATTTGGCAGAGTTGGTGGCAAAGCGTAAGCAGTACAAGGAGTATCTGCAATATGGAACGATGATGCGCCCGCCAAAAATGAAGGATGATTATGCCGAGGAGATTGATTGTGTACAGATGACAATATATAGCTACAAGACTGAGGGTACAAATATCTTTCCGTTCAAGAAGGTTGTGCCAATGCTCTACTCGTCGGCTTGGCGCAACAAGGAGAGTAATATTCTGCTTACCTTTACAAATATAAGCGAGGAGGCAAAGAGACTCTCCTTCACAATCAACCTCGACGAGATGGGCATCGACGACCACTATACCCTCTATATTGATGGTGTCGCGCAAGAGGGTACGCCACAATCGAGCTACGAAGTGATGATTGGAGGCTGTGCAGCCAAGATTTTTGAATTTAAGAACAATAACCGATAAAAAACTATGAAAAAACTACTACTAACTCTTATCGTATTGCCATTTTTGTTTGCCTGCTCGGAGCAGGTTGTGCTTGATAATGGTTTATTGCGCTTGACTTTTGATCGCGCGAATGGAACTCTCCTCTCGATGACCGACCTCGAAACGGGTTACGAATACCTCGACACCTTGGCTGAGCCTCAACGACTTTGGAGCATAATCCCTCTCGTAAAGGGAGACACCATCCCCGAGCCTACGGAGGTGAAGGTGCGCCAAATATCCGACCACGAGGCTAAACTGTCGTGGTACGGCAGCGGAGCTTTTGCACTTGAGGCGCGTGTTCGCCTCGACAAGGAGAAGCCTCTCTCCTACTGGTCGGTGGAGATGTGCGACTACGATGGAGAGAAGGTTAAGGAGCTTATCTTCCCATACCTTACCAATATCAAGGAGTTTACGAACGAGGAGATTGCCCTCTCGAACTGGACCGGTCGCCTCTACAAGAATATCCGCAAGATACGCAAATCGGTGGGTAGAGTACACCAAAATCGCCCTACAATGCAGCTGACAGCGATTTATGGTGAGGAGCCAAGCGGTCTCTACCTCGCCACAAACGACACCCTGTCCTACGGCAAAGCGTTGATTTTCGACTTCCGCGACCACCTTACCGACTGCAAGATGATTAACATCCTCGAGATGGGGGCAGACAAAAACTACTACAAGCCTACCTACGAATTTATCCTCGGTACGCTGCACGGCGATTGGTACGATGCCGCGCAAATATATCGCGAGTGGGCCCTGCAGCAGCATTGGACAAAGAATAACCGCCTTCACAGCGGTAAGATGAACAAATGGCTCCCCGATACCGATATTTGGGTCTGGAATCGCGGTCGCTCGAGCAATGTGCTGACCGAGGCTGCCGATTTGAAGGAGTATCTTGGCAACTACAATGTAAGCGTACTATGGCACTGGTGGCACAATGGCCCATACGACGATGCTTTTCCCGAGTACCTCCCACCACGCGAGGGACGCGAGAGCTTTGTAAAGGCTGTGGCCGAGGCAAAGGCGAAGGGTATAAATATGACTCCATATATGAACTCTATTCAGTGGGGTGAGTCGCGCAAATCGTGGAAGGAGCAGAATATCGAGCAGTATGTAGCTCGCAAGGCCGATGGTTCAACCCATGCACACGCCTACAACAAATTTTCGGGAAACGCTATCACGCCAATGTGTATGTCGCAAGAGTTTTGGCGCGAAAAGTACTCCGACCTCTGCGACACGGTGGTAAATGACTACGGCTGCACGGGCGTTTATATGGATCAGGCGTGTCTGCACTATTGGTGCTACAACCCTAATCACGGTCACTCGGTGGGCGGCGGAAACTACTGGGTGAAGGGCTACCTGAAGATGGTGGAGCGCATCCGCGAAAAGACCCCCAAGACAAACCCTATTCTCACGGGCGAGGGTTCGGGCGAAGATTGGATGGAGCACCTCGACGGCTTCCTTACGCTCGAGGGTAGTCGCGAGCGTATGAGTGGTCTCTCCAACTCATCGGTGATACCTCTCTTCAATGCTGTATATCACGAATACGCAATATGTTTCGGCAACTTTGGAGGCTTCACCTATCCACCTTACGACGAGTTTTGGCCAAAGGAGTTCCGCGCTCCAAATACCGAGACTCTGCTACCTGCAAAGTACAATACGCAACTGCGTATGGAGCAGGCGCGCTCCTTTGTTTGGGGAACACAGCCTATGATTGTAAACTACCACGCCTTCGCTCGCAAGGCTCGACCTGTGGAGATGAAGTTTATTGCCGAGTTGGTGGCAAAGCGCAAGGAGTACAAGGATTATCTGCAATATGGTAAGATGATGCGCGCGCCAAAGTTGGCTGACGACCACGCCGAGGAGATTGACATCGCACAGATGTCCACCTACGGCTATAAGACCAAAGGTACAAACCTCTTCCCTCATAAGAAGGTTGTCCCTATGCTCTACTCGTCGGCTTGGCGCAACAAGGAGGGCAATATTCTGCTTGCCTTTACCAATATAAGCGAGGAGACAAAGAGCCTCTCCTTCAAGATAGACCCCGCAGAGTATGGATTGAAGGCCGAAGGAAAGATGTTCATAAATGGCGTGGAGACAAAGGAGTGGCCGGCCAAGGATAGCGAGTGGGCAACAACCCTCCCTATCAAGGGCTGTTCGACTGTGATTGTGGAGTTTAAGCAATAAAGGGAATATAGGGGCTCTCGGGAGTTTAGGGAGTTTAGGGAGTTTAGGGAGTTTAAGGAGTTTAGAGAAATTAGGGAGTTTAGGGAAATTAAGAAGATTAAACACTCCCCCCCTACTATCCTTTACAAAATTTGGGGTATGTGAGCATTTTGCTTACCCGAAGTGCAGGGCAAAAAGAGCTCATCGGAACGATTTAGAGAACAAAGAGCAAGAAGTTTAATAACAATAAAAAAACAAAAGTCTATGAGCTATGTAAAGATTACGGAGCAACCATCGCTCTACAATGATTTGGAAAAGATGTCGCCATTGGAGATATTAACCTGTATAAACAGAGAGGACCACAAGGTGGCAGATGCTGTGCAGGAGGTTATTCCGGCTATTGAGAAGTTGGTGGTAGGAGCTACGGAGAGGATGAAGCAGGGCGGCAGACTCTTCTATATGGGCTCGGGAACAAGTGGCCGAGTGGGTATTGTGGATGCATCGGAGATTCCGCCTACATACGGTATGCCGGCATCTCTTGTGGTAGGTATTATCGCAGGTGGCGACCAGGCCATCCGTCGCGCTATAGAGGGTGCAGAGGATGATGGCGAGCAGGGCTGGAAGGATTTGGAGGCCTACAATGTTACGGACAAGGATACGCTGGTGGGTGTGGCCGCCTCGGGCACTACACCTTATGTTATCGGGGCTATCAAGGAGGCTCGCAAGCGCGGATTATTGACCGCCTGCATCACATCGAACCCCGGTTCGCCAATAACAGAGGTTGCCGAGATTCCTATCACCCCTGTTGTGGGCCCGGAGTTTGTTACCGGCTCCTCGCGTATGAAGTCGGGAACATCGCAGAAGCTTATCTGCAATATGATTACTACCTCTATTATGATTGGTTTGGGTCGCGTACGCGGAAATAAGATGGTAAATATGCAGCTCTCGAACCAGAAGTTGGTAGATCGTGGAACACGTATGCTGGTGGAGGAGCTCGGTCTGCCATACGAGGAGGCTAAGGCTCTGCTGCTTATCCATGGCGAGGTACAAAAGGCTATCGATGCCTACAAAAAACAGTAGGCAACGAGTTGTGGGTAACGAGTAGTCTTGGACAGAGACTCCCGAAAACCCACTAATGCAAAAAAAACAGAGGCGCAGCCGAATTGGTTGCGCCTCTATTGATTGTTGCCAAAAGGTGTACTAATATTTGTTTACCTTGTAGGATCCATACGATAACTTCAATGCGTTGGCACGACGAAGCTCCTGCTTAACGTCGGCCACCACACCCATCTTGGTATCTTGGTCGGCCTTCAAACACACGGTCATCTGTGCACGGTCCGACTCGTTGAGGTTGTCACGCTCTGCTGCAATAAAGTCCAAAATGTCCTTTGTTGTTCTGTAAGAGTCGTTCAACTGAATACGAGGTGCGGTACCATACTTTGCCTGCTGATGCATTACAGGTACGCCAATATGGATGAATGACACCAAGTTCTTCTTCTCAAGCTTCTGTACCTCGGTTGCCTCAGGCAACTTGTAGCTTACGAGCAACTCCTGGTCGCGCATAGAGGTCGAGAGCATAAAGAAGAACAAGATGATATATACGACATCGGGCAAGGATGTTGTAGACATAGCGGGCACTGAACGCTCGCCCTTTTTCTTCATTACTGCCATACTATCTAATCTTTTTACGCGGCTCTGCCTCCGAAATCTTCATCGGAATTGCCTTGGTTATTGCCTTACGCTCCTCCTCGTCGAGATCATTAAATGTCTTGCCAAACTTCTGCATAGCAACATCGTCACGAACCTCGTTGAAGGCGCGAGTAAGCTCATTCTGAACCTGAATATAAACCGAATAGCTTGTATCACGGGTGTTTTGCAACGAAATCACGCCCTCGCTGATAGGATACTGCCACTTCGAGCCATCCGGCATATCGATTTGGGTCATCTTCTTCTCAGGAAGATTCTTGTCGTCGTTAGGGTTGAGGATAAACTCCTTGGCCTTATCCTTCAACGCGCTCAACGAGATGACCTTACCGCCTGCCATGATGCTACCCGAACCCGACACGAACACCAAGAGAAGGTTTCGCTCCTTCACCTTGATATCCTCCTGCTTCACCTTTGGATCGGCCATTGGGGGCAACACTCGCACGAGACCTGTGTCGATATCCATTGTGGAAACCACAAGGAAGAAGATCAGCACGGTAAATGCGATATCCGCTTGCGATGAGGCATTGATTTCAGGTATATTCTTTTTACTAGCCATAAATACTCTTTACCTCTACTACTTTAATACTTTGCGAACAAGGCCGCTAAGCACATCAAATACAACTACCAAAATTGCAATAGCTGCTACGATGTAGGTTACATAGATTCCAATCTCAGAGATTCGCAACTCGAAAGGGTTGTCGAAAACGCCACCCGCAGAGTTTGGTACCGGTACCGGTGCGTTGCTAAGAACCAAACCTACCGAAGTACCTACTACTGCCACTACTATTACAACTCCAAGAAGAGTCTTTATCAATCCTGCCGGATGGGTAAATGTATCGATAAGAGCAGCAACGATAACGCCTACCACCGCCAAAACAAGCAGACCATAAGCCCACAAGAGGTTATAGCTGATAGCCTCGTCTGCGCCGCCCTGATATACAGCCCAACCTACCAAGCCGGCTGTAATACCGATAAGAACCCACAGCAATACTTTCAATACTGTTTTCATAATATTAGATTTGTGAACTATTCTTTGTCTGTTAAATTATTTCTTGCTATAAGCAGTGAGGATATCTGTCAAAGAGATCGAAGCATCCTCCATCTCATTAACCATACCGTCAATCTTAACGATAACAAAGTTGTAGAACACCTGAAGTACCATCGCTGCAATCAGACCGAGGAGGGTAGTCAAGAGGGCCACCTTCATACCACCTGCTACGAGTGCCGGGCTGATATCACCTGCTGCCTGGATAGAGTCGAACGACTGTACGAGACCAACCACTGTACCCATAAATCCGAGTGATGGAGAGAGCGAGATGAACAACGACAACCAGCCGAGACCCGACTCCAAACGACCTGTCTGAACCGAACCGTAAGATACAACAGCCTTCTCAACAGCGTCGAGACCAAGGTGATAGCGGTCGAGACCCTGATAGAAAATCGATGCGATAGGGCCACGCTTGTTGCGGCATACCTCCTTAGCAGCCTCGATACCACCCTGCTCCAAAGCCTCCTCAACACTCTTGATGAATGCCTTGGTGTTGATAGTAGAGAGCGAAAGGAAGAGAATACGCTCGATAGCGATTGCCATACCGAGAACCAATACCACGAGGATTGGGAGCATCCATCCCCAACCTCCCTCGAGGAACTTCTGCATCAAAACGTAGTGAAGTGACTCACCCGAAAGAGCAACCTCAGCATCAACTGCAGGAGCCTCTGCTACTGGAGCTGCCTCTGCAGGAGCTGCCTCTGCTGCCTTCTCTACCTGTTCTGTTGCTGCCTTCTCTGCTGCATTAGCTGCCTTCTTTACTGGCTTTGCAACTGCAGTGCCGATTGTCATTGCGGCAACTGCCAAAAACAAAAATAATTTTTTCATAGTTTTTAATTAATTAAAAATTTAGTTGTTTGTGTTTATGTGTTTTTTGTAAAAATTTGTTTTAGCCTCTCATTGCAAGGATTTTTGCAAGCTGCTCGAAAAAACCCTTAATATTCTGTATCACAACTGAATACGCCCTATACTCCATTGGCAACACTCCAAAAAGCGGCATATTACAGTCCGAAATATAGAACTTTTTTTTGTTTTTTGCAAACTCGCAACTTTTTTCTGCAACTTTTTATACTGCCATTTTTCGTCTTTTACGAGAGATTTATTACTTTTGCAAAGTGAAATTGGGACAACGAGACCAATGAAGACAATGAAACCTACGGGGATAGAAATTAGAGTGCCAAAAAATCTCTCCCAGAGGGTGAAATCGGAGGCAATTGAGGAAATTTTGGGCGTTGCGAAGTGGCGGAAAGCGGAGCATACTTGGGGTATGTGAGCATTTACGACGCAAGCAAGGGGCAAAATTTACCAATCGGAACGATTTACAAGACAAGAAATAATAAGTTTAATAACACAAACCTCCCAAGAGGGGAAATCGGAGGCGATGAGACTATTTTTGGGCGTTGCGAAGTGACGGAAAGCGGAGCATACTTGGGGTATGTGAGCATTTATGACGCAAGCAAGGGGCGAAAAGAGGCCATCGGAACGATTTAGAGTACAACAAGCAAGGAGATAACAAAATATAAAAAATATAAATTATGGAGAGAGTAAAGATTTTAATCGTCGGTAGCGGTCCTGCGGGATTTACGGCTGCCATCTATGCTGCACGTGCTGCACTCAACCCCGTTTTGTACGAGGGAATTGAGCCGGGAGGCCAGCTGACAACAACAACCGAAATAGAGAACTTCCCGGGCTACCCCGAGGGTGTTCAGGGTACCGAAATGATGAACGACCTCCGCGCTCAGGCTTTGCGTCTCGGCACCGAGGTCCGCACCGGAATCATCACCGACATCGACACCTCGAAGCGTCCGTTCGTGCTTACCGTCGATGGCGACAAACAGATTGAGGCTGAGGCCGTTATCATCTGTACGGGAGCTTCGGCCAAGTACCTCGGTTTGGAGTCGGAGCGCAAGTTTAGAGGTATGGGTGTGAGTGCCTGCGCAACTTGCGACGGATTCTTCTACCGCAAGCAGGATGTTGCCGTTGTGGGAGGTGGCGACACCGCTTGCGAGGAGGCAACCTATCTTGCATCGCTCTGCCGTCAGGTATATCTCATCGTGCGTAAACCTTTCCTTCGTGCATCGAAGGCTATGCAGGAGCGTGTCTTCAACACCCCTAATATCAAGGTCCTGTTCGAGCATAACACCGTAGAGGTGCTTGGCGATATGGATGGTGTTACAGGTGCACGTCTCCGCAAGGGCGATGGCGAGGAGTACGACATCGAGATTTCGGGCTTCTTCCTCGCAATCGGACACCACCCTAACACCGAGCTCGTAAAGGGTAAATTGGAGCTTGACGAGCAGGGATATATAGTTGTTGAGCCCGGAACATCGAAGACCTCGGTGGAGGGAATCTTTGCTGCAGGTGATGTTCGCGACCCACACTACCGTCAGGCCATTGTAGCCGCAGGTTCGGGTTGTATCGCAGCACTCGATGCAGAGCGTTGGCTCGCTTCGCAGAAATAATTGACAGTTGCTCTGCTTGATAACGGCAAGTAAGGGCAAGTAAGGGCTATTAAAGGCTAGTAAGGGTGAGCGCTCTTCTTTA
The DNA here is from genome assembly GCA_045541235.1 of Alistipes sp. Classification (GTDB taxonomy): domain Bacteria; phylum Bacteroidota; class Bacteroidia; order Bacteroidales; family Rikenellaceae; genus Alistipes. Next base: position 124,976 of record JAZQIS010000063.1, on the reverse strand, counting down.
CTAGCCGTTACTAGCCGTTAATTACCCTTAATTGTGTTGCGCCGTGACAAGATTCGGAGTTGGGAAACAAAAAAACTAATAGCAAAGACCTTAAAATTGGAGGTGATTGAGGAAATTTTGTGCGTTACGCAGTGACGGAAAGCGCAGCATACTAAAAGGTATGTGAGTATTTACGACACAAGTAAGGTGCAAAATTTACCAATCAGAACAATTTTTAACCATGATTAGTGTAACGATTTTAGGTGCCGCTTCGGCAAAGCCGACTGCAAACGGACACCCTTCGGCACAGGTGGTGAACTGCAACGACCAGTACTATCTGGTCGATGCCGGAGGGGGTGTGCAGCAGCAGATGTTTCGCCTCGGAATAAATCCGTTACGACTGCGAGCTGTATTTATCTCGCACCTGCACGGCGACCACTGTTTTGGGCTCTTTCCGCTGATATCGACTCTCGGACTATATGGTCGAAAAACACCTCTCACGGTCTATGCACCACGCCCCTTTGGCGAGATTTTGGAGTATCATCTCCGCTACTTCGACAAGGAGCTCCCCTACGAGGTACAATGGGTGGAGGTCGATACCACGAAGCATCAACTTATTTTTGAAAATCGCACGCTGGAGGTGTGGAGTATTCCGCTACGCCACCGTGTGCCGACATCGGGATACCTCTTCCGCGAGAAGCCACTGCCACGCAATGTCAATAAGTTTGCCATAGAGCGTTACAACCTATCTGTCAAGCAGATAGTTGCGGCCAAAGAGGGGGCCGACATAGAGTTGGAAGATGGTACAATTCTCCCTAACGAGCGTATAACATTTGTGGCTCACCCACCTCAGTCGTACGCATATTGCTCCGACACCAACCGTTCGGGGGCAGTAGCAAAATATGTTGCAGGGGTGGATATGCTCTACCACGAGGCGACCTACGGTGCGGAGTTTAAGCGCGATGCCAAAGAGCGCGGACACTCCACAACCGAGGATGCCGCAAAAACGGCTCTCGCTGCAGGGGTAAAGAGGTTGCTGATAGGCCACTTCTCATCGCGCTACAAGGATAAGGAGCCGCTTTTGGCCGAGGCACGAGCAATCTTTGAAAACACCGATATTGCCTGCGAAGGCGAAACTTTCAGAGTATGATAACACGCGCAGAAATACTTGATATTAAATCACTTGCGACCAAACAGGGCCGCGAGGAGTTGGGGGCTTTTATTGCCGAGGGCGAGAAGCTTGTAGGAGAGATTCGCAACTCATCGCTACGCATCCGTCGCATCCTTCAGACCAAGCCCATATTCGACGAGGGGGAGGTCATTTCCACGAAGGAGATGGAGCGAATTTCGCAACTCAAAACGGCAAATTCGGTCTTGGCGGTGGTGGAACTTCCGCACCATTCGCTCGCGAAGGTCAAGCCCGAAAAGAGCCTTGTTTTGGCTCTCGACCGCGTGCAGAACCCCGGCAACCTCGGCACAATAATTCGCCTTGCCGATTGGTTCGGAATCTCGGATATTGTCTGCTCGGAGGATACGGCCGACTGCTTCAACCCAAAGGTTGTGCAGGCCACAATGGGGGCCATACTGCGCGTTCGCGTTCACTACACAAACCTCTCGCAATGGCTTACTAATCAAAAGAATACGAAAATTTATGGAACATTCCTCGAGGGCGAAAACATCTACTCCGCCGAGCTTAGCAAAGCGGGAGTAATAGTGATGGGCAACGAGGGGCAGGGCATCTCGGCCGAGGTTGCCGAAAGGGTGTCACACAAGCTGCTTATCCCTCCCTACCCTGCCGACCGCTGTGGCTCGGAATCGCTGAATGTGGCAGTGGCAACAGCTGTTATATGTTCAGAATTTAGGAGGAGATAGAGATAAAATGCAAAACCGACGCTGCGGAGCGAGAGCAGAGGGTGCTTGCACACTTTGCCGAGCCGCGAGGAGGAAAAGCCCTCGAAGAGGGGTTAATGCAAAATGCAGAATGCAAAATGCAAAATGCAATGTAAAGGAGAGTAAGGGCAAGTAAAGGTCAGTAAGGGCGAGTAAGGGTGCGCGCACTCTTTACTAGCCGTTAATAGCCCTTAATAGCCGTTACTAGCCGTTATTAATGCTTGCGCCTTGACCACCGTCGGAGTTCGGAAAAGCCCTCGAAGAGGGGTTAATGCAGAATGCAAAATGCAAAATGCAAAATGCAAAATTAGAATTAGAAAAGAACTATGTTGCTGCAAGATAGACTTAAAAATTATCGTCTTATTCTCGCCTCGGCATCACCACGTCGTCGCGAATTACTCGCCGCCTGTGACCTCGACTTTGTATTGGCCGAGAGGTTCGAGTGCGAGGAGCACTACCCTGCCGAGTTGGAGGCTGACCGCGTTGCCGAATACCTCTCGCAACTCAAAAGCAACGCCTACCCCCACCCACTTGTCGAGGGCGACATTCTCTTAACTGCTGATACTGTGGTTATTGCCGGCAGTGAGATTCTCGGAAAGCCAAAGGATAAGGCCGATGCGGAGAGGATGTTGAAGTGGCTCTCGGGGGCCACACACAAGGTTGTAACGGGTGTTACGCTTCGCACCACAGCGCAGAGCATATCCTTTTCGGCGGAGAGTCTTGTGACCTTCCGCACACTCACGGAGGAGGAGATTTGTTACTACACAGAGAGGTATCGTCCTCTCGACAAAGCCGGCGCATACGGCATCCAGGAGTGGATTGGCTATGTCGCCATAGAGCGTATTGAGGGCTCATTCTACAATGTTATGGGATTGCCCGTACAACGCCTCTACGTGGAGCTGCAACGACTTCTTTCGCGCTAAGCGGGTACAATAATATAAAGGATAGAGGGAGGCTGCGTGGCCTCCCTCAAGTTGTATATATCCATCAAAAACGGTTAGAACATATACGCATACCTTATACCGATTGTGCACATTTCAAACTCGGTATAGTACTTCATATAGAAATTGAAGTCGGAGTGTCGCCAACCGTAACCACACTGGAACACCAATGGGAAGTCGGCGGAGGCAGATTTTTCGTAATATATACCGTTAGAATCCGAATAGTTCATGTTGTAGGTATCGAAACATATTGCGAACTCGGTTCCAAAACCCATATACATAGCACCCGTCTTCGACCTAAGCATATTCCAATTCACCACAAGAGGGACGCTCAAGAAGTTACAGCCGCTGGACCTCATGTATGAAGCTCCGGTCATAACATTAAATCTAGAGTTGTAACGCCACATTCTAAAGAGGAGACCGGCATTAAACTCGAAACTCTCACCGATAAGATCGGCTCCCAAACCAAGAGACAATCCCAGATTAAAGCTATCCCACGACTTCGACTTCTTGTAGTTTTTCTTGCTATAACTGCTCTTATAATTGCTTCCGTAGCTACCCTTATAGCCTCCCTTTGTGCTACTCGAGGAGTAGGACGACGTGCTCGAAGGTCGCGAGGTGGTGCTACTACTCGAGGAGGAGGTGCTGCTGCTCGTAATCTGCGAAAGGGTGGTCTTCAACTTCTCTTTAGCCTTAGCATGGCCCTGGTCGGCAGCCTTCTGATACCACCTTCTTGCCTCCGTTATATCCTTGGAGACTCCTCGGCCGTATTCGTAACAAAGACCTAAATTGAATTGCGCGGAGAGATAATTCTGCTCAGCTGCTTTGCGATACCATTTTACGGCCTCGTAGTAATCCTTGGTTACTCCGTGGCCCAAATGGTAACAAACACCTAAATTGGTTTGCGCTCTGGCAGATCCCTGCTCGGCGGCCTTACGATACCATTTTACGGCTGCGTAGTAATCTTGGGTTACGCCTTGGCCTTTCTCGTAACAATAACCTAAATTGTTTTGCGCATTGGCATGTCCCTGCTCGGCAGCCTTCTGAAACCATTTTACGGCTTCGTAATAATTTTGGGTTACTCCGCGACCATTCTTGTAACAATAACCCATGTTGTTTTGCGCCTCGGCATACCCCTGCTCGGCAGCTTTGCGATAATATTTTATCGCTTCGCTATAGAGTTTTTGGCTGTATAGTTCTTCTCCCTTCTTATTGAGCGATTGAGGAGATTCCGCATCGGTCAATGTTAAGTTCAGATTCGTGGTCTTGCCCTCCTCGAGAGTGATACTCTGCGGCTTGGTGGATAGTTCGCCCTTGCGGAGCGCGATTTCGTGCTGGCCTATTACCAACTCCATCATCAATGGCGTCTCGCCAACCAATCGGCCATCAATATAGACCTGTGCCATCTGTGGCGAACTCGTCACATTGAGCGAGCCCAGGATGGGTGTCGGTGACGGAATCGTGTAGCTCAGTGTCTGCTGGGTGACAGAGATACTCTTGGTGATTGTGGACGGACGATGGCCCGCCTTGCGTGCCTCGAAGATATAGGTTCCCGTTCCAAGGTTGCCTGCCCACGATGTTATGCCCTTGGGCTCGTTGTTTACATATATCTCGCAGCCATTCTCGGTGGTCAGGGTTACATTTGCAAAGTCGGCAACCAACGATGGTGCATAGACCGTAGTCTTGGCATCGGTGATGACTACCTGCGCCTCCAAAACCTTGTACAGATCCTTTACTATCTTAACCTTGTGCGTTCCACTCTTCACCTTATAATCTGTGATTGGCGTTTTGCCGATTAGCGAGTTGTCGATATAGACTCCCGCATTTGCCAAATCGCCGCTTGCTGGCACACTCAGATAGCCGAAAGCGGGGCGCAGATTGATGGTTTTTACAACCTTGGCTCCATTCACAATAAAAGTGCCACTATCGGGGTGGTACTCATTTGCCGAAACCGTGTAGTTGTAGGAGCCGTTGCTCAGCAGTGTGGTTGCGACACCCGTAGCATCGGGCATAACGGTTTTGTCGCCTATTGTGATGGAGGCCTCCTTGGGTGAGACTTGGAATACCACATACTGAGGGCGGGCCAAAACGCGGTCGAGTTCGATGCGGAACGATACATTGGCACTGCTCACCTCTACCATCTTCTCGCTCTTGAGGCTGCCCTCCTGCACGCGGATTTTGTGCGCTCCGGGTAGAACATCATTTACCGTAAGGGTAAATTCCTCCCCCGTACGCCCCCTATATACATCATCCACATAGACCTCGGCATTGACAATATTGGAACTTACAACGATAGTGTGCAGGTAGTTGAGTTGCGCCTCTAGTCGGTACTCCTTGTTGCCCTCGAGTGCGAGCGACACCTCGTTCGAATCGCCATACTTGGGGTGGTGGAGATAGAAACGTGTAGGGTCTTTTGCGGTAAGCTCGATAATAAGGCCATTGCCCTGTCGGGCTACTATCTGCCTCATAACCTCGACATTACCACCTATGGCCTTTACCGAGAGTTCGGCAATCTCCTCGCGGCTCATACGGTTGATGTGCATCTTTATTCGCGCACAAGGTCTCTGCGAACGGTCGGGGTTGATTTTGTCAATCATCACGCCCGAAATAGGGTCGGTCTGCACGGCCGACAGACTCCGCGCATCTATCTCGATGCTATATGTTCGCTCCTGCGCCATCGACACGAGCGGCAACAGCAAAAGTGCCAAAAGTGGTAGTAAATATCTCTTCATGATAAAAAAACTAATTCTCACTTATCCCTTTGGGGCCATTACGGCTATTATCTTGCAAAGATAACTATTTTCTATGAAAATACGCCTTTACGGACGAAAAAGGTAGAAAAATATGGAAAATGGAGGAATTTATTGCCAAAAGAGTAAAAATTTGTGAATTTTTTGGGTTGGAGGTTGGAAATCCAAAAATTATTTATACCTTTGCACCGCAAACCACCTGAAAAGGTGTTCGCAGAAGCCCAGATGGCGGAATCGGTAGACGCGCTGGTCTCAAACACCAGTAGGTTCACCCCTGTGCCGGTTCGACCCCGGCTCTGGGTACAGAAGCGGGGAAAGTTGAAAAACTTTCCTCGTTTTTATTTTTTAATCCTCGTAACTCATTGGTTTGCTGATATATTAGAGCAAGCACACTATTGAAACTTTCGGTTCGAAAAATTTCTCCATCAAATTCCATTTTTCCTGAAAAAATCGAACTCAACACCTTAATTTTCGCCTCCGCAGGGGCAACCTGAAAGAATGTATCTATATTGTCTATCAGCGAGATAGCATATCTCAATTGTGGTTCGATTTTAGCACGGTTCGGTGTTTGCATTATCTCTATTCTATCTTGAAGTGCCTTTTTCTTTGCTATATGCCTATCAATCATTCTGTTATACATATCTTTGTCGATTTCGCCATCAATGAATTTATCTTCAATTTTGTCCATTTTATCCTCAACCTCACGCATATCGGTTCTCAATTTGGAGATTTCAAATTCAATTTCCCTTACACCATCTTTACGCAAATCATTGAGAATTTCGAGGTATAGGTGCATTATGGCATTATTGGGACGCAGTGAACTAATATAGTTTACGAATTTACGATTAACCTCGTCAGCAGACATTCGGAGATGTTTGCCCGTGGTAGGACAAAAATAGTAGTGGTATTTACCTCCTCTTCCGCCCGTTGAGGTAGCACCTGTTATCGCTCTGCCACAGTGAGGACACACCAAGAACTTGCGTAGATAAAATTCAGGTTTAACCGCTTTTGTCAATTTTGGGTGTTTCTTACGCTTTCCGTCCAAAATATCTTGTACGGTGTCAAACATTGACTTGGTAATCAATGGTTCGTGCAATCCATCAACAATAATCTCTGGATCTGTTTTGGTGGCGGGTACTCGTATTTTACCCGCATAGAACACATTGCGGAGCATATCAAGAAAGGTACTTTCGGGGATTTCAGGGGCAATTCTACGGCGGATAGCACACGGTGCCTCAACACCCTTTGCAATCTCTTGAAAAATCCTTTTAATGGTAGGAGCAGTTGCTGGATCTATCTCTACTGTCTTGGTAATAGTGATTCCGTTCTCATCGTTGATATGCTTATTCTTGTACCCTCTCGGTGCTTTATTTGCCCATCTTCCCGACAACATAGTTTCTCGCACACCATCACGAGTTCGGCGACTGATTTTGTTGTTTTCCGTGTGTGCCGAGGAACAGTATTGACTTAACGCACTCGCCCACTCGGTAGCATCAAAATCAACGGGACTTTCAATGGCATTGAATTGAATACCCCAATCATCAAGGAAGATTCGTTTGAACATTAGCGCAAATTCAGTGTTACGACTAAATCTATCCCATCGGAGGAATAGAATCAAATCAACCTCTCGCTTATGCTTCTTGCAGTAATCTCGTATTTTTCTCATTTCGGGACGCTGAAAGTCGTGGTGCTTTGCCGAGAAATCCTCGTGATAACAAGCAATGACATTGTACCCATTATCATCGCAATACTTCCTCAATTTTTTCTCTTGAAATTCAAGGGAGGTATTTGTCTTCTGTTCATCAGAACTAACTCTGCAATATAATATCACATTTTTCATCTTCAAGCAATTGTTTTTCAGCGTTTATTTGAACTTCGGCAAGCAGATATAGATACTCTCTTACCTTTTTTATATCTTCGTTATTTAATTGATAATTATAAGTTTTTAGTATTTCGTTACATCTTTCGATACTTAACATTATTTATTTGACATTTCGTGCTTTCGCACTCCCTTTATGTCGCCCGCTCGTTGTGTTTGGGGACATTGGGGTTATACACCTTTCGCCTCCTTCGTCTTCGACAAGGACTTCTGCTCGGCAGGGTAGGTTTCAACCCTTGTGTGGCTGGATCACACTCGTGTCTATATTCTAACTTGCCATAATCATTTTTAATTTTCGTAGTGTATTGATACTTGTTGTGGTTATCGCTCGAATGTTACGAAGACTCAAACCCTTCCTCAACAGTTGAATTTCTTTTGTATATTGTTGTTTCATCTGCTCGTCTGTCTTTCGGTATCCCTCTTTTCTTCCAACCTTTCCACCGTTCAAACGGAAGTGGTTATACCCGCTTTCCATACGACTGCGGATTAGACTTCTTTCCATACTATTGAACTGTGCCAAAATCCCAAGCACCAGCTGTGCTATCGGATTCGGAGTGCCATTGTCCAAAAGCGTCTCCAACCCATTCTGCAAGATGAAAACACTAATCTTCTTCGCTGTAAGATTTTCTATTACAGTAAGGAAATCCACCGCCCTTCTTGAAAGGCGTGAACACTCATAAATTAAGACTTTATCGACTTTGTGATTTTCGGTAAAGGCAAGTAGTTCTGTGAGCGCTTCACGCTCCTCCACCTTCTTGGCGCCGCTTATCTTTTCGGTAAACTCCGCCACCACCTCATACTCCATCTTCTGTGCATACTCTCGGAGTTCTACCACTTGTCTATCAAACTCTTGTGTCTTTGTTGAAACACGAGCATATATCACTACCTTCATACCACTACCAAATTTTAATTAAAGACTGCATCTGAAAACATCTAAACTCTCCGCACTCCACATCAAAATAGGTGCAAACCTTACGAGCATCGCCACATACGCCACGCCCGTTGATATGACTACCAACCAATGCCGACATCAATGTTCCATAGGCAATGCGTACACTATTATCCTTTTTGAGATATGCAAATTTGACTACCTCTCGGCACATACGACTCTTTAACTCGTTTAGTTTTGCCACCTGTAAACCTGTTACAAAATCACTCTCTACACGCTGACTAATTACCATTGCTCGGTACAAATCCTTGTTGCTTAATACTACTGCTGTGTTCATAATTGATATATGTGTTATTTATTTCTTTTGCAAATATACAACAAAAATCAATATAAATCAAATTTTTTGATACTAAAATTGATATTAAAGTTATTTTTTACTAATTTTTTATAAAATTTCTTGATTTTTTAGACAATTTTACACTATCTTTGTACTAAAATATACTATTATTGATAATAAAAATCAAGATATACTATGAAGGAGAAGTCAGATAAAATCATTATTGAGGGGGAAATCAAGGTTAAGGATATTCTTCGAGCAAGGGGATTGAAGATGTATCAACTTGCCGAATTGATGGGTATTACCCCCGAATCACTCACTCGTGCGTTACAGCGTAATCCACAGTACAGCACATTGAAGTCTATTGCTGATGCGTTGGGAGTGTCGGTGCGAGATTTGTTCGTGGAGGGTGGAGAACCCATAAAGAGCATAGTGCGAGGCACTGTTGAGGTGCAGGGCAAGGTAAGACATATTGACAATTTGGAAGACATCTATCGACTTACCGCAGAAGTCGAGAAAGCATACGAGGAGGCGAAAATACCCCTTCCTACAAGACGATAAATTCAGATTTGCGCCTCCGGCTGCAAATACTGAATGAGAAACAATACACACAACAACCCTAAAATATATGAAGAACCTACACATTGCAACCGCAGAACACCTAATATATAATTTAGGCATATCTTCTCGCTTTATTAACAAAATGGCAAATAGCAGAAGTATGCAGAGGGTGATGTCAATTATAGGAGGTGAATTGTCGCCTTGTCAAAAATTGGCATTGATGATACAAATTGAAGGCCCTGAATTCTTTGCAGGAGGAGAAAAGAAAGAACTACGCAAGAGAATAATTAAAAATTGGCAACCCGAAAACTTGGATTATGCCTTTGATAGATATTGTTCTTCAAGGGGCACATCTGACGGGCATAAAATAACAAAACTATCTGAACTAAGATGGGTAAGAGGTAAAAGCTGGCCAAAACTATTTATGGGATTTTCGGGCATAAATGCATATTATGCTGGTGAAGGAAATTCTATCAATACCCCTGATTTTGAAGACATCGAACCATACAGACGACTACCTGAACTTGTTACATTTCAAAAAGACATCAAAGATAGAATACTTGACAAGTTAAGAGAGAAAGGCGATAGTGCCAAGAGCATTATCAGTCTGCCTACTGGTGCAGGAAAAACACGCATTGCAGTTGAAGCGTATGTAGAATTTTTAAGGCCTCGATTCTCGGAGCACAAATATCTTATTTGGATTGCTCAAAGCGAGGAGTTGTGCGAGCAAGCAGTTTCGACTTTTCATCATATATGGAAAGACAAAGAATTTACTGAATCTTTAAGAATATACAGAGTATTTGGTAATCACAACCTCGATATTGAAAATATGATTGGAGGCGTGGCGGTGTGTAGTATAAATAAGTTATACAACGCTATTGGAACTGAACCAAGCGATGTTGCGGTGGAGTTAATCAAAAATTGCGGTGCTTGCATTATTGATGAAGCGCACAGAGCGGTTACTACGATGTATAATCGTATCTATGACTTCGGAAAATCAATTCGAGGAGACGAGATGTTTCCAATATGTGGTTTGACTGCAACTCCTGGTAGAGGTGATGATAGCACAAAGTTACCTTCGTTCTTTCGCTATCAATTAGAAACACCCAACTTGCCAAAGATATATGAAGACAACCCATTAGAGTATTTCCGTCATCACAAATTCCTGGCAAGGCCTATACACAAGATTATTACAACCAATACTGAATATATCTTCTCTTCTGAACACGACTATACGGTTGGTATCGGAGATATAGTATTTGAGAGCGAATTAGTGGGCAAATGTTGTAAAGCACTTGCAGAAAACACTGCACGAAATCGACTCATCATAGATACGCTTTTATCGCTAAACAAAAAACAAGTTATCGTGTATGCTTGTAATGTGGAACACGCAGAAATAATAACTTCTACATTGCTCGCAAAAGGCAAAAGTGCCGCTGCTATAACAGCAAAAACACCAAGATATAGGAGACTGCAATATATAGAACAATTCCGCAATGGGGAGTTGCAATTCATAGTTAATCATAGTGTGCTAACGACTGGCTTTGATGCGCCAAAAACAGATTGTATTGTGATATGCAGGCCTATTTTTAGCGATGTGCTTTATGAACAAATTGTCGGAAGAGGATTGAGAGGAATTAAGTTCGGAGGAACAGAATACTGTGATATTATCGACTTTACAGACAATTTAGGAAGGTTCGGTGATCAGCAGTCATATTATAGATTTATGAATTTCTGGAGTAAGGAGGAGTAGTTATGATATGGTGGATACTTTGTATAATCATTGTTGCACTGGTGCTATTTCTTGTTTACAAACGAAGAAATAATTCAGTGAACAATGTGCAAGAAGAACATCAACTTGAAACTAATACGCAAAACAACGAGGAGTCATTACCTCTAATAGACATTGAGGAGGTTACAAGTATTCTTCCGAATTTTGACGAAGAAGACAACTCCTCTTGCAAACAAATAGAAAGAGAGGTGTCAAATATAAGGCACGCAGTAACTCCGAACAACATTGAATGGACAGACGAGTTAAGAGAGGTAAGGCGTATAATGCAACTTGTACCAAAGAAGAGAAAGAGTATTTTGGGTAATGATACGCCGATTGAAACAAAGCAGTATGAGAAGTACGAAAGATTGTCAGTAGAAGAACAGTATGAGCTGGCTAAACAATTTGCCAAATTGATAGAAGAGGTAGACTGTTTGCGTAATCAGGGCAAATTAACAGAGGAAAGAAGTTTTTGCATAAATGCGATAAAATGGTGTGCAAAAAATGGACTATCCGTTATCTATTGGCAGTGTAGACTAAATCAAATAAATGAATTAATTGGTAAACCAACCATAAAAATAGATAGTGTTTCTTCCTCAAAAACAAAAATAAATAGAACATCTCCGACTCGGCCAATAAAAAAGAAAAAATCGATTGAAAAGAATCCGCTACTTGGTTTTTCGGTATGGGATTTCGATAACAATATCTCAAAACTCATTCAACAAAAGGAGATTGAACAAGCAAGAGCATTATGCCAAAAGATGATAGACTATGCAAAGGCAACAAAGCAAGAACGCTATAAAGAAAAAGCGGAGAAAGTTCTGAACATTATAGAACGCAGCAGAAAGGACAAAAAGAAAAAATCTAAATTTACTCTATAATGTATCTAACAACTACTTATTTTGATGATTTAATCTTTTAAGTTAAAATAGCACAGACAGAGGGAGGTTTTCGCCTCCCTCTATTGATTAAAAAGTAACAGAATTAAGTTGATACACCTATCGGAGCATTTGGAGTAAATCCGTCTTGGTGAATTTGGACTCGTTCTTCTTGGCAAGTGCATCACGGTAAGGTTTCATTACCTTTGAAAGGTTTGTGCCTTTGGAGTAAATTTGCCTCATCTTCGCCTCAACCTCCGCCAAGTTATCGTGGCAGTCCCGTAGTACCAACGCAGTCAAATAGGACTGTTTGTCGGTAAGAGGAATTACATTATCGGTGTCGGCGACAACATCGTCCAAAAAGTCTAAAATTGGATTCTTTGTTGAGGTTAGCACCGACATCAACCGAGTGTCCGTAATCCCTAACGAAGACTTTATCTGCGCAATGCTGTTGAGGTTCATTTCAAATCGGCATACATCTCTAAAATCTTCCGCCGAAACATCGTATTTCTCCAAAAATCGTCTATTTTCCATTTTGTTCATCTCTTTTCCTTTATCATAAATAGTTAGTCGCTTTTTTGCTTGGCGAGTGGTAACATTTTTATCCACCACGAAATTTCCATTTCGGAGTAATTTTGCAGCGTAAGATTGGTAGTTGGATATGTTGCTTCGTATATAGTTCGTTACACTCGGAATATCCGCACAGTACACATCTTGGGTAACATCACACTTCACAACGATAGCATCTGCCAAAATCGCCTCAACATCGAGGGAGCATACTCCGAGAGAATTTATATTTTCAAAACATTGTCTAATGGTTTCAGTTGAAATTAGTTTTTTATAGTCTGAACCTAATATCTTTCCTGAAAATTCGATTACCAATTCTTTCTCTAAATAGTCTATTTCAATATATAGCAAATATGGAGATGTAATGTTGTATTTTAACTCTGTTAGAGTATTATTTTTTATTGTTTGTTGAAATCTGTCTATATCATCAATTTGTATATAATCAATGTTTGTTACTATTTTTAATTTATCAAATGTTAACACTTTGATTTTTCATTTTTGCTAAATTATTTTTACCCAAAATGATGTCGTCTTAACCTTGATAAGTGGTTATTCATCTTGCTCGTACTCCTCATCGTTTTGGGGTGTGGGTTGAGGTTTGTGCTCCACTGTACGCCAATAGTCGAGCATTGACCGTCTGATATGCTCCTTGTGAAAACTTGATTTTGACTTTCCCCTTAATGCCTTACTGATTTTCTCTTTTGTGGTGTCTTCCAACTCCCTCCATTGTCTTTTATATTCGCTCATATTTTTACTCACGGGTGTTTTTGTGTCCCGTCTATAAGTAAATATGGAAAGCATAGTAAAAAAGTCAAGTTTAGTAGAAAAATTTTTGATTTTTTCTCCATTAGGACATTTGTGAAAGACAACACCACGCCTACTTATCTTGCTATTACGCCTCCTAATTTAAGGCAGAAAACCGCTCTCGTAATCGCCTGATAGGGAGTCCCCTACGAGCGTATAAACCTCAACATTTTTTAATTATAAACTTGGAATATGAAGTGGGAGTTTCTGGATCGGGAATAATGTATCTTAACGCCCAAATTTTTGCCAAATCCTCCAAGAAAGAGTTCGAAAACAGAACGCCACGGAGTACGAAAAGAGGAAGATGAGAGTCTTCCTCTTTTTTCGTTACCCTTCGCCGAGCTCGTTGCTCCTGTAGCGGCTCGGCAGACTTATCTTCGCTCTATAAATGTGCAGTGTTGCTACGCAACATTAGAATCTTAATTGAAAATCTTCTGTTCAAATAAATTTGACATCGTCTTTTCAATCAAGCTTCTAAACCTTCGGTTTTCTGCACATTTCATCTGCTCGGTCTACTCTCGCCTGCTGAGGACCTTCGACCCACTCAAAGATTATTCGGGGCGGGGGCAACAAAATTATGGGTTGTAAGGGTATTTAGAGTGTTTAGTGGAGACCGGCTTGTTTCTCACTATATTTCTTAATCTTTTAATAAACGCCGGGGTGGTTGATAAATTTTTAAGTTTGGAATTTAACTTTTTATCACTATCTTTGTCTTATATATAAGATGAACCTACAAAACTAACCTTTGCGGATTATGGGATTAAAGATTTATTCTTCAACTCTCAATCTGGGCGGGGAGCTTGCAACATCTATCAAGAGGGCGTTGCAGGGCGTTCCTGCCAACTCTATATGCGGACTTGTTCTCTATGGCACAAGCGATGAGGTGGAGTATCACCGGCTTCTCGCCAACATCAAGTCCACAGTCTCGCAACAGCTCGGACACAATGTTCCCACTACCCTTATTCCTCAATTCCTACTCCCCAAAGGGGGACTTGCACTCGAAATATACACCCTCGAGGGGGCCGATATATCTTTCGATGTGCGCGGAGGCGTCTGCTACGGCATTATCGAGAACAACGAGGAGAAGATGCTCCTCTTTGAGGGGATACCTGCAACCGACTTCTCGGATAGCGTAAGCAAGCAGAGCAAGGAGGTCTTTGACAAGCTGGAGGATTTGCTCTCGACATATGGATTTGAGGTGGATGATATTGTGCGCCAATGGAACTTTATAGGCAGCATCGTCTCCTACCGCGACGGCAAGCAGAATTACCAAGAGTTCAACGATGCCCGCACCCGCTACTATGCTCAGGGAGAGTGGAAGAATGGTTACCCCGCAGCAACGGGTATTGGAGCCTCGGGCGACTGCATAATCGTTGGTGGCATAGCCTTCAAAAAGGCCAACGCGGAGGCAAAGGGCATCTATCCTATCGACAATCCATTGCAGATTGCAGCGCACATCTACTCGAAGAGGGTGTTGGTGGATAATGCCGAGGGTGCGATGAAGAGTACGCCTAAATTCGAGCGCGCAAAGTTGATTGAGACTCAACGCGGAGCTTGCTGCTTCGTCTCGGGAACGGCGGCAATTCGTGGCGAGGAGAGTATGGATGCCTCGTCGGCGAGGTTGCAGACCATTAAGACTATCGAAAACATCGAGTACCTCGTATCCAAGGAGAATTTGGTTCGCTTCGGCTGCAAGCCATACGAGTTGAACTATGCAAAACTACTCGTCTATATCAAAAACGAGGAGGACTACGACGAGGTAAAGGCCGTTGTGGAGGAACGATTCCCACAACTGCCTGTGATTTATACTATTGCAGATGTGTGCAGGAGTGAGCTCCTGGTTGAAATAGAGGGTATTTTAATATCGTGATATTATGAAAAAATTTCTGATAATTGTTGTCTGTCTCCTATTCCCAATGATTCAGGCGATGGCTTCGGATCGGTGCGGAGACGAAGTGTTTTTGAGGAGGGCATACCTCACCGTTACGGGAGCTCTTCCATCGGCACAAGAGAGCGCAAGATTTTTGGATGACAAGAACCCCAACAAGCGTAATGCTTTGGTTAATAGGCTTGTCAATAGCGAGCTTGGTCTCAAGTATATGCTAATGCATTGGGGCGACATCCTTCGCATCAAGTCGGAGTTCCCGAGTAACTTGTGGCCAAATGGAGTACAGGCCTACAACAGATGGATATATGAGAAGTTGATGCAGAATGTGCCATACGACAAGATGGTGCGCGAACTGTTGCTCTCGACCGGAAGTAACTTCCGCGACCCTGCGGCAAACTTCTACCGAGGTTTTCAAAAAAGGTCGCCAAAGAACTTCTATGGCAACATAAATCTGCTCTTCCTCGGCAACCGCAACTGCACAGATAATGGCTATTTGTGCTTCTCGCAGGTTAAGTTCAAATCGACGAAGGAGTGGAAAGAGGAGATTATCTACATCGACTACCGCAAGGAGTTGCCATGGCAGCAGATTAAACTCACCGATGGCACCATTCTCCGTCCTCGCCACGACACCGACTGGAGAGAGGAGTATGTGAATTGGCTCACCTCGCCAAAGAACCGTCGTTTTGCGGAGGTTATGGTGAACAGAATGTGGTTTTGGGTCTTTGGCAAAGGCATTGTTCACGAGCCGGATGATTGGCGAGAGGATAATCAGCCATCCGACCCTGCGCTTTTGAAGGAGCTGACAGACTACTTCGTAAAGAGTAACTACGATATGAAGGCGTTGATGAAGAAGATTCTCATGTCGAAGCAGTTTAACGCAAAGGCTGCGCCGGAGGGAACATACCAGCCACAGCGACTCCCTGCGGAGGTTATTATCGACGCGCTATCCACTGTTACAGGGGCTTGGACAACATACAGCAGTCGAGTTCCCGAGCCGTTTACATTCTATCCGCCACGCACTCGCGCAACCCACTTGGGCGATGCCACTGTCTCCTCGTCGGAGTTGGAGCTCTTTGGAAAGGTATCGCGCGATGTGTCGTTGGAGAGCCAGCGCAACAACTCCATAACATCGCGTCAGCTACTCTATCTGATGAACTCCTCGGTGCTCGAGCGTCGCATCCGAAAGTGTAATGCTTTGCAGCAAATCTATCTCAACAGCAACGCCGACCTCAAACAGATTGCCGATGCCATCACTCTCAGGGTATTGTCGAGACGCTCAACCGAAAAAGAGGTGGCTTTGTATCAGGCATATATGGATAAAACCGGACTTCCGATGATGGAGGTTGCCATCGACATTATGTGGATGCAGCTAAATAGCAACGAGTTTCTTTATAACCACTAATCACGAAGATTATGAGAAAGCTATATCTGACTTTAATTTTAGTGCTGTCTGTAGCCCTTTGCGCCTCGGCACAAATGGCAAAATCGGTGATTTTGATATATTTGGACGGTGGTCCGGCACAGACCGAGACCTTCGATCCAAAGCCTAATGCAGGCCGAAACTACTACGGAAATTACAAAGGGGTGTGCAAGACGAATGTAGAGGGCATAGAGCTTGGCGAGAAGATGAAACTCCTTGCCACTATGGCCGACAAATATACCCTTATTCGCAGTATGACTCACGGCAGTAATGCTCACGAGACGGGCCACTACGCAATGATTACCGGCGACACTTCGGGCGGAGCTGTAGTATATCCGTCGTTTGGAGCCGTTATCTCCTATATGAAACGCGACACCTACAAGGGCGTGTTGCCTTGCTACATATCGGTAACAAGCGCCAACAGTCGATTCAACGAGGGTGGTTTCCTTGGCAATCAATACAAGTCGTTCGATACGGGTGGCAGACCCGAGTCGGCAGAGTTTGAGGTTGAGGGCATCGTAAACAAGTATGTAAATCGCAGTAGAATGGAGGCCCGAATGGATCTGCTCAAAGGCTTCGAGACAGGAGATATGGAGAAGAGGAAAATCGACTCTTTGCGCGATGTAAATATGGAGTTTATTTGGGGAGATAGTCGCGAAGTATTCAACCTCAACAACGAACCCGACTCCGTACGCCAGCGATATGGCAAGTCGCGACTTGGCCAGTCGTGCCTCGTGGCGCGTCGTTTGGTTGAGGCGGGCGTACCATTCGTAAATGTTCGTATGACGGGATGGGATACCCACAAAAAGCACTTCCAGAAGATGAACTCCATGTTGCCTAATCTCGACAAGGCCCTCTCGGCACTTCTCGAGGACTTGGATAGGCGCGGCCTGCTCGAGAGCACCATCGTACTATGCGGTGGCGAGTTTGGCCGAACTCCAAAGGTGCAGTGGGAGGCTCCGTGGAATGGTGGTCGTGGCCACTACGGAAGGACATTTAGCTACCTGGTTGCAGGAGGAGGTTTTCATGGTGGTAAGGTAGTAGGCAAGACCGACAAGACAGGCGAAAATGTTGCCGAGCGTCCCGTACGACCTTGCGACCTTATCGGCACGGTATATCTCCTTATGGGCATCGACCCTTACGGCACACTGCCTCACGTTTCGGAGGGCGATTTGCCAATTCTCCCTTCTCTGATAAAGAATAAGCAGAGTGGAGGTCTTCTCTATGAAATTATTGACATTAAAAAGCCGGATTATGAAAAGAAGTAAAAGGTTTATACTCGCTGTTCTGTGCTCGCTCTTTGCCACTACGCTCTATGCACAGAAACTCTCCATGGGATATCTCTATCCGGCAGGTGGACAAGTTGGTACTACCGTCGAAATAGAGGCCGGAGGTCTAAATATCAACCGAGCAACAAAAGTTCTCTTCAACCACCCAGGAATAACGGGTGAGGTCTCCCCTATCAAGGAGTCGCAAAAGGCTAAGCGTCGCCGCAGACGTTTGAACGACCAGAGTAGCCCACAGCTCGCCGACAGGGTTAAGATTAAGATCGATATCGCCGCAGGTGTTCCGTGCGGACTCTACGATTTG
Organism: Alistipes sp.; assembly: GCA_045541235.1. Classification (GTDB taxonomy): domain Bacteria; phylum Bacteroidota; class Bacteroidia; order Bacteroidales; family Rikenellaceae; genus Alistipes. Next base: position 106,832 of record JAZQIS010000063.1, on the reverse strand, counting down.
CGCCTGCAAGGCCCTAAGGGAGTGTCGAATATGCTCCCATTCGAGGTATCGTCCTACCCTAATTTCCTCGAGAGCAATCGCTCCCGAAAAGATAAGCCAAACGAAGTTTACGAACTCCCTGCGGTATTGTGCGGATATGTTGCCCCGGGAGGCATCGACTATTTCCGCTTCGAGGGAAAGAGGGGCCAAACCATTGTGGCCTCGGTAAAGGGTCGTCTGCTTGTACCATACATCGCCGATGCTGTGCCCGGTTGGTTCCAGCCGGTAATTAAGATTGTGGATTCGAGAGGAAGGGAGATTGCCTATTCGGATGACTATCACCACTACGTCGATCCTGTAATCATCACCACCCTGCCAAAGGATGGCAAATATACACTGATGATTCACGATGCAATTTTCCGTGGTCGTCAGGACTTCAACTACCGCATCCAGCTCGGCGAAATTCCGTTTGTTACGGGCCGCTACCCTGCCTATGGTGTGGTTGGCAAGAAGGTTAAACAGCAGTTGGAGGGTGTAAATCTCGGCGAGGAGAGGGTTGTCACAAAGGTAAAAAAGGAGGGATATCATCAGCTCTCCTTCACCAACAAGACGGGAACATCCAATGCTGTACCGTTCTACGCCCTGCCAAAGGGAACACGCTTGATTCACGCGCCAAAGGATGGGGCCGAACTAACCCTCTATAACGCCTTTGCCGACTCGCTAACAGCCTCCTCCAAGGTTAAGAGGTATCGCATCTATGCCGAGCGACGCGAGGAGATTATCGTAGAGCTCATAGGCCGTAGAAATGGCTCGAGAATAGACGCTTTGATGCGCTTACGCGACCAATTCGGAAAGGTGGTTGCGGAGGTGGATGACACCGAAGACCCATTGCAGGGACTCGTAACCTTCCACGCAGACCCTATTTTGAAGTTCACGGCAAAGCAGGCGGGAGACTACTACCTCGAGGTGGAGGATTTGCATCGTGGTTATGGCAAGGACTACCACTTCTTACTACGCCGTCATCGCCAGCTGCCATCCTTCACAGCCTTCGTCTCGCCGGCAAACATCACCATTCCTTCGGGAGGTACTTCGATGTTCCGTGTGGATGTCTCGGGCAAGTATAAGCGACCTGCAAACCTCGAAATTAAGGGGTTGCCAAAGGGTTATACAACAAGTAGTATGAAGTTGCGCGGCCGCAAGTGGGATGTCTCTATCACCGCACCTAAGGGGGCAGAGGTTAAGCGATTCCCTATCGAGGTGAAGATGGAGTACCCGGGAGCTGACGGAACTCGCGAGCAGGCAAATGTCGTTCCTGTAGATAAGATGATGCAGGCGTTCTACTACACCCACCACATCCAGGCTGCGGAGTTGGCTCTCGATGTTACCGAGCCGTCGCCATACAGAATGTCGGTGGAGGTGAACCTCGAAAAGGAGATTCTCTTCTCGATGGATGATACGGAGATTCCTATCACGGTCAAGGTTGAGAAGGATGCCAACTTCACGGACTCTATCGAGCTTGTTCTGGGCAATAAGAACAGAATGTTCGAGCTTCAGCCAATATCTATCGCTCCCGGCGAGACCGAAAAGACCATCCACATCAAGCTGAATCCAAAGTCTATGGAGCGATTCAAAACCCGCAAGTGGCGTCCAACTTGGCAGATGTATATTGTAGGAACTGTCAAGGGCGAGATTATACAGCGAGGCCGTCGTCGCTTCCAGAATGCGAAGTACCGCGAGATGACCCCTATCTTCCTCCTCCGCCTCAAAAAGGAGAACGAAAAATAGGTTATGATGACAATTCAAAACAAGGGCTGCACTTTTCGATGCGGCCCTTGTTTGCAATATACTCTGCATAAAACATCTGTAAACCGGAGTATATTTATCCATATAAATATCTTTTTTTCTTGTTTTTTCGACAATTCTTTTCTAATTTTGCGTTGTTCATAAGGTTCTGAGCCAAAAATTAAAGCCTTTTGGAGAGAATATATGGACGGGATGAGTCGGGATGAGTCGGGATGAGCAAAGATATCTTAATAAACTATTCAAATTTTTTATAACAACTAAACAAAACGGTTATGAAGAGATTATTTTTATTGTTGGGCGCAGCTTTGATTGCTGTTGCACCACTTAGCGCACAGTCTCAGAAGGAGATTATCAAAGAGAGAAAGCAGGTCTTGAAGATGACAGAGAATGAGTTGAACGACAAGGCCAGCAAGAGCGCACAGAAAGAGGCTAAGAAGTTGAAGAAGGCAGGATGGACTGTTGCTCCCGGACACCTTCCATTGGAGAAGCAGTTGGATCGCTCTTACAAGTTGCAGTATGAGGTTGATGAGCAGTTGTTCCCTAAATACATCATCGGCGACGCGATGTCTATCGGTGAGGTTTATGATGCTGCTAAGAGCCAGGCTCTCTCGTTGGCAGTCTTGAACTTGGCCGGCAATATCCAGAAGGAGGTTACTGCTTTGGTTGAGAATAGCGTTGCCAACAAGCAGTTGGCCGCAGAGGATGCTGCATCAATCGTTGAGACAATCACTGCAAGCAAGGATATCATCTCGCAGAGCATCGGCCGTACAATCCCTGTTGTAGAGTGCTACAGAACCGTATCGCACAAGAACAAGGAGGTTCGTGTTGTGATTTTCTACAACTCGGAGGCTGCAAAGGGTGCTGTTAAGAGAGCTCTTCGTGACGAGTTGGCAAAGAAGGGCCAGGACTTGCACGGCAAGCTCGATAAGATTATGGGCCTCAAATAAAAGGGGTATAAGTTACAATATTTGTAACCTCTCATATTTCGCCAATGGGCTGTCTGCCGTGTGCAGACAGCCATAGGCTTTTATAAAGAGTAACCTTCAACTATTATATTTTCGCAACTAACAACTCTACTTGTGTACCACAATATGAAGAAATTTATCAGCCTTCTTGCCTGCTTAACACTGTCGGTAAACTCTCTGTACGCTCAGGCCGTCTCCATTCAGCGTGTTATGAGCGATGTGGATATGAAGGATTATGTTTGGGCTATTGGTCAGGGTGTCACTTTAGAAGATGCCGACAAATCGGCAATAAACACACTTGCATCGTACGATGTAAACCTAACCTCTAAGGGTAGCTCTTCGATTGTTAATCAAACAAAGAACACCAGTGCCAATACCGAAATCACCTTCAAGCAGGAGACCTCAACCGTATCCAATATGTACTTGGAGAATGTTCGTAGGGAGATTTTGACCGACCACGATGGTATGAAACGTGTTCTCCGCTACATTTCACGAGAGGATTGGGAGGCTCGATACGGAGCGTTGAAGAGTAAAATCGAGGAGTATATCGAATCGGGACAATATGCCTCGCTGATTGAGGATAAGTTGCGCTACTACACTTGGGCAAATGTCCTTTTACAGACCTATCCGAACAACCAATCCCCTATAAATGTGGAGGGTAAGGCGGCAAAGGCGTGGCTCTCGGCGCAGTTGCGAGATATTTTGTCAAATATTAAGGTAAGTGTTGTCAATATCGAAAAGGATAAGACGAATCGAAACTTTCCATACAAGGTGTTCTTGGACTTCACCTACAATAGTGAGCCTATCGGCTACTTGCGATTCGGCTACTTCGACGGCCGAGGTTTTACGGAGAACGAATCTGTTAAAGATGGTCGTGGCGTTGTTCAGATGTCGCAACTCTCGGAGGAGTTGAAGGTAGAGATAAACTGCGTAAATCAAGAGTTAGCACGCCAAATTGAGCCTACGGTATTCGTATTGACACAGGGCCGAAGCGGAGCAATCTTTGATGAGGCTAAAAAGAGTGTTGCGACCAACCCGAAAAGCGTGGTATCGAACAAGCAGGACGAGGTGCCGGTGAAGGTCACCGCATCGGTTGTGGATCAGAAGCTTGCAGAGGCCAAGGAGAGCTATGTCGCTATCAAGGATAGTGTCGATTCAACCGACAAATACACCCAAATTATGAAGGATGTTGTGGCCTCCTTCTCCAGACGCGCGGAGGTGGATATCAGACCACACTTTACTCCGGAGGCGTGGGATCAATATCAGAAGATTGTAGCTTCGGGCAATCCAACCCTCGTCAGAACTCCCTCTTTCAGCTTTGTCCGCCACGACACCCTTACAATCTGCAATTCGTTGCCACTGAAGCTGCGCTTCAACGGAAACCACTCCTTCGTGGAGGATGTGGTACTTCGCGTGAACAACCGCACCCACAAGGTTGAGTCGGTAGCATACAAGCTCGGTGCAAAAACCGAGAAGAGCATTATGTCGATGGATTGGGAGGATGCTGCGCGATTGACGCTGATTGCTTTCCTCGAGGATTACAGAACCGCCTACTGTCTTAAGAATTTGGAGTATATCAACAAGGTGTTTGCCGAGGATGCCTATATCATTGTGGGACGTGTTTTGAAGCAGAGTACCCGCAAATTCAGCGATAATCCATACTCTATCCCGGGTACAAAGACCACATATACCCAACAATCCAAGCGAGAGTATATTGCTCACCTTCGCCAATGTTTCAAGAGCAAGGAGTTTGTGAATATCCGCTTCGAGGAGTGTAAAGTTGCACGAGGCCACGAGGCCAAAGAGGGCGTTTATGCGGTACAGGTTCGTCAGTTGTACTACTCTAACAACTATGCCGACGATGGTATTTTGACCCTTGCTATCGATATGAGAAACGATATTCACCCTCTTGTTCGAGTACGTGTATGGCATCAGGAGCGCGACGTATTCTACACTGCGGAGGATATGATCGAAAAGACCGTCTCTGTCTATGACGGATTGTAAAATATAGCGTCGATGAGAAGGTTTGTATTATACATATTTATACTATTTGCTCCTCTCCTCGGGGGTTGTGATAAAAGCTTTAATTTTATCGGTGCGGTGGATTCGTCGCTTACTATAATTTATGCTACTACCGACGGAGAACCTATCAATATTTCCAGAATTGATGGTATCTCTGTAGAGTCAAATAGATACAAAGGGGGTGTCGGTATAATGAAATTCAGCAAGCCTATATCGAAAATTGACGACTACTGTTTCTATAACGCTACCACATTGCAAAATATCACACTGCCTAAAAGTATTAAGAAAATAGGTCGTCTCGCTTTTAAGAATTGCACCTCGTTAAAGGGTATCATCCTGCCGGAATCCATTACAAAAATTGGAGAGTCCGCGTTTGTAAATTGCTCGGTGCTGAAAACTATTACTATTCCTGAAGGCGTTACGGAGATAGGAATGCTTGCTTTTGATTATTGCTCGGCACTTACAACCATATATTGTAAGCCATCAACCCCACCAACCATATATAATTGGAGTTTTGGTGAGGAGGTTTCCGGTCGTAAAATTTATGTGCCAAGAGCATCGGTTGAGGCATATAAAAATAGTTGGAACGACTATGCCGATGCCATTGTAGGATACGACTTTTAAGTTGTAGCAACCATACAAAAAAGAGAGAGCCGCATTTTTCAATGCGGCTCTTATTCTACATGTAGGGGATTCTACCTCTGCTTCTCTAACCAGCGGAGGGCATAGTTTACACTTAGGTAGGCCTCGCCGAGGTCGGACGGGATATAGAAGTAGTGGTTGGAGGATTCGTAGGCTATCTCCGAATCGGCCGAGACCACAGGCAACATAGCCTTTATCAACTCCTTCTCCTCCTCGCAAGCCTTGCGCATCACAGCTTTCAACTCCTCGCGCTTTGCTGCACTCTTCTCCTTCAAAAAGAGGTTGCGAGCCTCGAAGAATCGAGCCTGCACAGCCGAAGAACGGAGGTGAATCTGCACCGCCTTGGCACGACTCAACTGCACCGCTACCCTATCGCGATACTCACCCTTTGCCACCTTCAGAGCCTCCTCGAGAAACTTTACTCCCTTCTCAAAACCATCGGCACTTTTGTCCATCTGCGAACACCACACATCCACAGGGTATATCTGTCGCCAACGATTGTAGTGGTCGTAAGGGATTCCCACCATTGTTGCTACATACTTTGTAGGTTTGGTATAGAATATATTCGATGGACCTACGTGGTGAGGACCATTATACAAGACTCCAATATGGTATGGGTACTCCTCGAAGCCCTTGGAACACTCCTTCCAAGCCTTACGCACCAATGCTCCTGCCTCCTTGCCATACTCCTTGCAGGCAAACTTTTCGAGAGCCTCATCCACTCCCATCTTTCCGTCGTAGGAGAGGAAATATTTGAGATTTTCGGATGGATATCCGCCCAAACTCCAACTTAAGAAAACGCTCTCTACACCCTCTTTCGAGAGGTTTTCGGCATGTTGTGCCACCAAATCGAGAGCCGGTATCGAAGGAGCGATAGACATCTCCCATGTAGAGTTTATCTGCACCTTGGCCATACACTTCAATCCGGCCTCACGAGCATATGCCCAATTTTGCTTTGCATAAGGGCCCGGGCCTACCGCCGACATCGAATACTCTCTAATCTTCGACTCTACTCCTCCTCTATTTATAGGTTTATGCCACTCACTAACAGACATATAGCGGCAACTCTTAGGGAGGTTCTCTATAATCTCCTTACACTCGTTTTCCGGCCACTTCCAGTCCCATACTATAACCTCGGCATTCGGATTTGCACTATGCACTCCCTCCTCCATTGCTCTATTTAGTCCGGCAATGAGCTTTGCGTAGGACTCCTTGCCGCAATGAGGGCACTTCTTATAGTGCTTGTAGCGCGAAGCGCAAATGGTATAGTTCTCCGATGCGGTGATAGTAAAGATTCCGCCAAGCCCCTTGACCTGCGTAAATACGCTGTTTAACGAGCGTTTTACCCAATTTAGAACCTCGGGATTGGAGGAGCAGAAACCCACCTTTCCGCCAACCTTAACGCCTGCATAGGCTGCCCTCTGTGGCGAGGCAGCAAACCATTCCGGCTCCATAGAGCGAGGCTCATTCATATAGAGATATATTTTTACTCCATATTTTGCAGCTCTATTAACAAGATTTTGCAACCCCTTTATGCGCTCTGCGGCACGTTCATCACCCGGGAAACCCTTCTCGTCGGGAGCTACCAGCGTACGCAACACCACGTGCAACCAGATTCCATTTACTCCCACCTCCGAGAGGCGACGGAACATTCCCTCGGGATAGGATGCCATATCCTTATCGAGCAAAGGCTCTCCAAAATCGGAGAAGTACGGGAAGGCTATCTTCAAATCGAAATTATCCCTCTTCTCCACATCTTTAGCAATATCAACGGGCTCTATCACCTCGAAACGGCGCATAAACTCGAAGCGTGGCTCCTCCGGAACAAAGGCCCTCTTTCCCAACACCTTCAACTCGCGGGCAATCTCCTTTGCTCGCGCCTTCATCTCGGGGGTAGGCTCCTCGTAGCGAAGAGCTTCACACTGCGGCTTTACATTGCCGAGTTTTACATAGAGGAAATCATCCTCGACAAGGCGGAACTTCAACTCCTCGCGACTCATTCCGAGAATTTGCAAAATCTGGTCGTAGGTCAGCAAGTGCCAATTTCTACGAATTACGGTGATATATCCGCGAGGGGTGCTCCACTCCTTCTCGATGGTCTGCTTCTTGGGTAACCCCATCGACACAGCCAAAGACTCCACATTCTCCACTGTTGTACCGAGAATAGCGGCCAACTTCTCCTTCTCTACTACGCTCCAATTACGCCAAACAAAGGTGTATTGACGGTGTGGGAAGTAGGAGAACTCCAAGGCCGGCGTTTTACCATCTTCGTCGGGGAGTTTTTGCGCAGCAACATCACTACAAAAAAGTGCCACGAAAGCTAAAAGGGTAAAAAGTTTTTTCATAGTTATTTTTTTGTTAGAGATTGTCAGGGGAAATTACAAATGCTATCCCTTAATCTTTACCATCGCCTCGATGGAACGGGAGGCCTTCTGTCGGGTATCCTCGTCGAGTTCGATTGTCGGAGACTCCTTTTCGAGGCACTCTATAATGGAATCGAGGGTTATCATCTTCATATACTCACACTCATTACATGTCCTACCCTCGATGGATGGTGCAGGAATAAAACTCTTCTGAGGATAACGCCTCTCCATCTCGGCCAAAATGCCCGGCTCGGTAACCACTATAAATGTGTCGCAGTCACTCTCTCCGCAATAGGATAGAATACCCGCCGTAGAACCGCAATAATCGGCCAAATCGGCCACTTCTCCCCTACACTCGGGGTGGACAACCACCTTCGCCTCGGGATGGACTTTTTTAAGCTCTAAAATACCCTCTTTTGAGAACTTCTCGTGGACGTGGCAGGCTCCACTCCACAAAATCATATTGTCGCGGCCCGTAATCTTTTTAATATATGAGCCGAGGTTTTTGTCGGGGGCAAAGATGATAGGTTGCTCGCGCGGAATGGACTCCACCACCTGCAGGGCATTCGACGAAGTGCAACAGATATCGGTGAGAGCCTTCACCCCTACGGTGGTATTTACATACGCCACTACAAGGGCTTCGGGGTGTTGCGCCTTAAACTTTGCAAACTCCTCGGCATTGCACGACTCGGCGAGTGAGCAGGTGGCCTCGGGATTGGGAATCAAAACCCTTTTCTCGGGCGAGAGCACCTTTGCTGTTTCGCCCATAAAGTGAACTCCGGCAAAGAGTATTGTTTTAGCCTCTATATCTCGCGCCTTTACCGATAGTGCCAACGAGTCTCCCAGAAAATCGGCCACCCTCTGCACCTCGGGGCGAGTGTAGTAGTGCGCAAGGATAACTACACCCTTCTCGCGCTTCAACTCTTCTATTCTTACAAGTTTTTCTTTCATAATAGTATCCATTAGAGGTTATTAAGGGATATTAGAGGATATTAGTGTTTATTTTTCATCTTTTACCCTTTTGCCAAGGCGTAGATTATATAATTTCTCTCTAATACCGCCCTCCTTTTCAAACTTCTCTACCACTTTTTCCATAAACCTATATAGTAGATAATCGGTTTGATGAATAAGTATTATAACTATGTTTGCTATCGTTTCATCGCTACGAGTTGCCACTATATCCATCCAAAACTCCGAATCGTCATGTTCTTTGCCGAGTTGTTGCGCCACCTTAAACTTCTCGGAGTCACTACTCCATTGCTCCAAGTTTCGCGTACGCAAATAGTCTTCATAGTCAGCCAACAACTCTTTCAAACTGCTTTTTGCTACATTTATAAGTTTTAATTCTGTTTCAATAGAGGTAATAGAAGCCGCATAACCTTCTATAATATTCTGCTTACCAGAACGAGCAGCTTGCACCATTTGGTCGATAGTTCTATCAGAAGATTTGAAAAATTTATTAGCAAAGAGGTAGGTAATATCGTATATCGTCTCCGCTTTGCGATAACAAAGCAAATCTCGATAGTTACCCATGCGTTTTACAATAATATCTTCCATCGTAACACTAATAACCCCTAATATCCTCTAATATCCCCTAATAACCACTTATCGCTTCTTTTCTTTCGCAAAATTAGGAATTTTTTGCAGAGAAAGTCGCAACTCTTAAAAATAATTTCTATTTTTGTAGTGAAGGAGATTTTTCTAATTCTAAACTTAATAAAAACAGCGTTAATTATGGTATCTTTTTCCGAAGCCGTACGTTTAGGCTTTTCAAAGTATGCAGATTTTTCGGGTCGCGCAACTCGCGCAGAGTATTGGTGGTGGTATCTCTTCACAGTTCTTGCCATGTGGGGACTTCTTATTGTCGGCTCCATTATAGATGAAGATCTCGGTCTTATTTTATACTACGTAGCCGCGTTAGGTACACTTCTCCCGTCTCTTGCTGTTAGCGTAAGAAGATTGCACGATAGCGGCCACAGTGGCTTCTATCTTCTTTGGGCTTTCGTTCCAATCGTCGGAGGTATTTTGATTTTGGTAGCACTTTTGCAGGAAAGCAAGGATGGAGATGATTCGGAAGAGACATCTGCCAACACAGGGGCTCCATCTGTTGCCTCGACGTTGGATGCTCCCGAGGTGGAGCCTAATGCCGATCCTAAGGAGTTGTGCTCAAACGGAGTAATTCTCTACAAGGCAGGAAACTACGATAGAGCTGTAGTATTTCTCAAGCAGGCAGCACAACTTGGTAACGCAAAGGCACTCTGCACTTTGGGCCTCTGCTACCAAAAGGGACAGGGAGTAGAGAAAAATCCGGCCATAGCAATCGATCTCTACAAAAAGGCGGCAGAAAAGAATAACAAGGCTGCATTCTACTACCTCGGCCTCTGCTACGAAAAGGGCATAGGAGTAGAAAAGGACCTCTCCCAGGCTCGCAACTACCTCAAAAAGGCTGCCGAATTGGGTCACAGCAGCGCGGCAACAAAATTGGATTCTATGTAAAGGGAGATAACCCCAAAATGAAGCAGGAGCCATTGATTGACTCCTGCTTTTTTTGCCCCTTTCAACACCTGTTAATTGTTATTTATTACTATATATTTAATTAAAATAATATTTATATAAATAGAGAATAACAACAATAATGGCTGTTGAAAGTGTTGATATCTTTTTTAGGAAAAAAGTTGCTAACTCCTATTTTTGAAAAATTTTAGAAATGGTCGTGCTAACTCGCTGATAGAGCCAATTTCTGATACCTTTTTCAACAAATGTTTACAATTGATATTGACAAATTAACATTGATTATTTTTAACAATTTCTATTAAAATAATCTCAATAAAAACAACAACAATTTTTAATAAGTCGGTGCTTTTGTCTAGAGAGAGAAAGTTGTTATAACTTATCAAAAGTTTTCCACCCCTTTTCAACACATTTTCTCCATCTTATCAACAACTTTCTGCGCCACCTGTCGATAAACCTCGGCTACCTCCGAGATGGTGTTTACGGCTGGTACTCCATCGTCGCTACCCTGCATAATGCCTTGAATTATAGGTACTTCGCCCAATAAATCAACGCCTACCTCCTCGGCATATCGGGCCGCTCCGCCCTTGCCGAAAATATAGTAGCGGTTGTTAGGCAATTCGGCCGGAGTAAACCACGCCATATTCTCCACAACACCCAAAACCGGTATGTTTACATTCGGATTTCGGAACATCTCAACACCACGAACTACATCTGCCACAGCAACTTGCTGAGGAGTCGAAACGATAATGGCTCCACCAATGCGCAACTCGTTAATTATTGACAAATGTATGTCGCCCGTACCCGGGGGAAGGTCAATTAGTAAAAAATCTAAATTTCCCCACTCGGTTTGGTGAATAAGTTGGCGCAATGCGCTGTTTGCCATCGTGCCACGCCACAACAGAGCGTCGGTCTTGCGGATAAACATCGCTATCGAAATAAGCTTTATTCCACCCACCTCGGCAGGTACGATATAGTCGCGACCATCCACCTGTATTGCATCGGGCAGATAATCCTCCACTCCGAACATCTTCGACTGCGAAGGGCCATATATATCGGCATCGAGAACACCCACCTTATAACCCTCTTTTGCCAAGGCTACGGCGAGGTTGGCGGTAACGGTCGATTTGCCCACTCCGCCCTTGCCCGAAGCAACGGCCACAATATGTTTGATATTTGCGGTGGTCGAGAAGTTGTGCATCTCCTCGATAGCGGCATTTTTAGCGGCACGCTCGGCACTCTTTTCTCCCTCCTTGATAATCACCGTAACCTTATACGAAGGAAAGGCAGAGGAGATAGTCTCCTCTACCCTACTCTTAATCTTTGTGGCAAACGGGTCGCGAGCCTTGCGGAAGATAAGCGACACAACCACCTTCTCCCCCTCAATCTCGGCACCCTCGAAAATGCCCGCCGTTACAATATCCTGCTCCAATTCGGGATGAAAAACACCGTGAAGAAGCTCTTTAATGCGATTTCTCATAATTTTCAGCTTTTAGCCATTGGCTTTTATTAAATCGTCATTCCGAAGGAGCGTAGCGACTGTGGGAATCTCCCTTATTGATATTAAAGAAAAAGCGGGAGATTGCCACGAGCCAACGGCTCTCGCAATGACAGATTGTTTTCCTACTGCAAATTTAGCAAAAAAGCGTAAAACGGAAAACTTTTTGTGGCGCAATTTTATAAGAGGTTGTTAGAGGATATTAGAGGTATTTAGAGATTTTAGAGTTGCGCTACCCTAACTCCCCTTAACAACCCCTAACCACCGCTAATAACCACTATTTATTAGCGCAACTTTGCCAAAAAAATCCCCAAGCAAATCACTCTGCTCGGGGATTGTATTAAAAGCTAATAGCTAAAGCCTATTAGTTTTCAGTTTTCAGTTTTCCGCTTTCCGCTTTCAGTTTTCAGTTTATAGCGAAGCTATACGGGCAGTAGGCCTGTACGCCCTCGCGAGCAACTTCGCGCTTTAACGAGTTGTAGTACTCTACGGCCTCCAATGTCTCGGCATCGTAGATGTAGGACTTAACCTTCATACTCATAGCCTGCATAACCTGCGCCATTGGAGAGAGCTCCTCCAAAACCTCGGTAACGCGGTAATTCTGGGTTATACCCGCCTTATCCACTGCAATGGCAATAGCCTCGCGCAAGCCACCATTCGCATCGGCCAAGCCAAGCTCCACAGCGCGTGTTCCCGACCATACGCGGCCCTGTGCCAACTCCATGACCTTCTCCTTTGGAAGGTTGCGTCCGGCAGAGACTTTCGATGTGAAATTGTCGTAAACCTTATCCACCGAGCGAAGCAGTGTCTTGCGCTCCAAGTCGGTAATCTTGCGAACACCTACGCCCAAAACATTCGAGCCAAAGTCTGCCGACGAGCCGGTCTTTACCACGTCGGTTGTGATGCCGAGCTTATTGTTGAGCATATTCTCGCCCTCAATCAACATTCCAAAGACTCCTATAGAGCCCGTCAAGGTGAGGCGGTCGGCAATAATAGCGTCGGCCCCTGTCGAGATGTAGTAGCCGCCACTTGCAGCATATGAACCCATCGATACAATTACAGGCTTCTCCTTGCGCAACAGCTCCACCTCGCGCCATATAACGTCGCTTGCCAAAGCACTTCCGCCGGGCGAGTTCACGCGAAAGACAACAGCCTTGAGATTCTTATCCTCGCGAGCCTTCTTCAGCACCTTAACAAGGTTTGCGCTATATACATTGTCGTCCTCGCCTGCTCCATCGAAAATTTGTCCCTCGGCATAGATAATTCCCACCGAAGGGACTCCAAACTGCGCAACGGCAGGATTCAAAGTCATATACTCGCCAAGAGATACTATATTGTATTTGTTATCCTTGCCCTTCTCAACGCCATACTCGGCAAATTTGGCCTCCATCTCATCCTCGTAGATAAGGCCATCGACAAAACCCTCCTTCAGAGCATCCTCGGGTTGTGTAACCGCCAACTTATCGGCCAAAACCTTCAATTTCTGAGCATCGAGATTGCGACTCTCGGCAATAGAACCCACAAGAGTTCCCCATATATCATCGACCATCATCTGCATCTGTGCGCGATTCTCGGGCGACATATCGTGGCGGATATATGGCTCTACAGCACTCTTATACTTACAAGCTGTAGGGCGGAATGCCTCCACATTGAGACCGAGTTTGTCGAGCGCACCCTTCATAAAGAGGGATGTCTGTGCCATTCCGGTCCAAGCAAAACCCCCTTCAGGATGGAGGTAAATCTTGTCGGCTACCGATGCGAGGTAGTAGCTTCCCTGCGAATAGCCTTCGTTGTAGGCAACCACAAATTTTCCACTCTGCTTAAAGTCGATAAGAGCAGCACGAAACTCCTCCAAGGCTCCCGTAGTAATGTTTCCCAAACCTGTAAAGTTGAGGTAGAGGCCCTTCACGCGGGCATCGTTCTTGGCTGCCTCGATAGCCTGCAACACCTTCAACAAGTGGGTTGTCTTGGACATTGTCATTGTGTTGTAGTCGAAGCCGGCCATAGGATTCTTGGTTGGGGCCTCCGAGATATTCTCCGCCAAATCTATCTTTACGATGGTCTGCGGAGTGAGGGTGGCAGTTGTTGTGGGCTCCATCGAGCCTATAATACCAAACAGAAAGATAAGTCCAAAAATCCAGGAGATAATACCGCTAACAAGTATTGCAAGCAGCGTAGCAAGAAAGACTTTAGAAAATTTCATAACAAAAAGTGTTAAAGTATTAAAACCATTTTTCCGAATACAAATATAGAGAAAAAGAATTATATTTGTACAATAAAGAACTGAAATAAGAGAGAAATAGTATGAGAAAGTTTAGAATTGTTGTGGCACTTTTGGCGGCATTGCTCTATTGTGGAGAGGTGTTGGCCTGCACCTCTGCGATAGTGGCGGCATCGAAATCGAGCGAAGGAGTCCCTTTGTTGTGGAAACACCGCGACGCTCCAACATGGAACTGTCGTGTGGCCTACGTAGAGGGCGAAAAGTATGGTTATACAGCACTTCTTTCGCTCGATAATAAGTACACCTATTGCGGTATCAATGAAAGGGGGTTTGCTGTGCTAAACACTGTCTCTCAGAATATTGCCCTGACTCGAAAAGGTGGAGAGAAGGGCATCGCAATCTCTCTTATGGGGGTAATTCTCGGAGAGTGTGCGACGGTGGAGGAGTTCGAGGCGTGGTTGAAAAAGTCGAACGGAAAGCGTCGATATGTTACAAACTATGCTGTGAGCGACCCTTCGGGCAAGGCGGCCTATTTCGAGGTTAGTCAGGATGGCTACGTAAAATACGATTTGGCAACGCGGGCAGAGGGCTTCGATGTAAGGGCAAACTTCTCTTTTTCGGGCGATATGGTCAAGATAGGAGATAGTGTTCCTCGTTACGATATCGCGATGAACCAAATGCGCGGTAAAGCCTCCTTTTCTCCCTACGACTTTTTGGAGATGTCGCGCAACTATCAAAACACCGACGGAGGCTCCATTCTCGATTTGTCGGAAAGGAGAGTGAAGGATAATAGCTCTATTGCCCGCTATATTGCATCGGCATCGGCGGTGATGGTGTGCGACGCCAAGAATCCCCGTATGTTGGTGGCCGTGGGACTTCCGCAGGCGGGTATGGGTGTTCCGGTCTATGTTAAGGCGAAAAATGCCATTCCGAAGTGCGTTAGCGAGGGAGCAATGCTGGCCTTGTGCAACGAGGTGAGAGAGAAGACATACAAAGCCCGCACCAAGAAGGTGGCTGTACTCGACAAATCTACAATGAGCAAGGTGTTGAGCGTCAAAACCGTATGCGAAATGCCGAGTAGCTATCCCTCCGATATCGAGGTTTTCAACTCAAAGATAGAGAGGGCGTTCGAGGAGCATGCCAAGCGAGTTCGTCGGGCGATAGAGTAGAATAAAAAGTAGGGTAGAGGGGGAGATATCGAAAGATTTTCTCCCTCTTTTTTTGTTGTGTAATCAAAAATTACTATATTTGCACCAGCAAAGGTTCGAGGCTACCCGTTTTGGGGGTTTCGATGAAAAGGGAATCGGGTGTGAATCCCGGACAGTCCTCGCTGCTGTAAGTTTATAAATGTTCGTGCAATCGAATGGTCACTGCCTTAAGAAGTTGGTGGGAAGGCCGCACGAACGAAACAAGTCAGAAGACCTGCCTCTGCGATTTTTTAGATTTTCGACCTGCGACGGATGGGCAAAATCGCGGAACTTTTCCACTCAAGTTTTTTTCGTGTGACGAAAAAGGGGTAGGGTAGTCCTCGTTGATTCATTTTCTATTGGGCAAAGGGTGCCTTTTAGTTGTTGTACGCATCTGTGTATGTGCCGAAAATCGGTATGCGACGGATGTACTTAACACTTAATGTCTAACAGCTAAAATTAAAGCACTATGAAGAGAATTTTTTGGATTCTTGCGCTTGGCGCAATGGTGGCGGCCTGTTCGCCAAATGATGACCGAGGAGGATGCCTCGACGATGGAAAAAAACGGATCGTTCTCGACTTTGAGGGGGAGTATTGGGACTCGCTTATCGACAATCCGCAGTACAACGGCGAGCTGCTCTACAAGCAGGAGGGCTACTCGTGGCACGACGAGGCGACCGACCTCTACAGCATCGTAAACGAGTTGTGGTACACCGCAGCCTATTGGAATGGTGGCCTTGCCGTATCTAACTACTACACAACAGACTACACCACCGCCACATCCTTTATGCAGCAGCTAACGGTCTATGCAGAGGGGGCCCATTCGGGCAAAAACTGCATTGTTCACAATGGCTACAAATGCGATATGATGGGCGATGCCCGTTCGGTACTTCAGTTCAAGGAGTCGGAGGGGTATATCGAGAGTGCGTGGGTGGCCCATTCTGCCTATTCCTATTCGTCGGCTATGCAGGGCAACGATATGGCAGAGCCATTGACAGCCGAGCAATCTATTTGGATTGAGGCAAAGGGTTACACCCTTGATGCAGAGGGCAATGAGGTTGAGGGAGAGACTATTACGCTCTATCTCTACGAGAACGGCAAGGCCTCGTTCGAGGGGTGGAAAGAGTGGGATTTGTCCCCTCTCGGAAAGGTTAAGAGGGTTAAGTTCGATGTGCAATGGAATGGCGAAGGAGGTGCCGACAAGTTTATGCACCCTGCCTACTTTGCTCTCGACGATATAACCGTCGTAAAAGAGTAATCCGCTTTAAGGATTTAGTTTAGGAGGGGGAGGGTGTCCGCAATGTCGGATGCCCTCTTTTAGTGCCCTAATAGAGGTAGAATACTATGCCCACAAAGTGGCAGACGACAGCGAGGTTAATCAGCAGATGCCACACGAGGTGGTGGTACTTAAAGCCCTTTTTGGCATAGAACCACGCGCCTATGGTGTAGAATATTCCGCCTGCGCCGATAAGGGCAAGGAGTGGGGTGGAGGCACTCTTCCAAAAGAGAGGGAAGAAGAGAACAATCATCCAACCCATAATCAGATATATGGTAAGGCTTATCGAGGGAATGGAGCGCTTCGATAGCGACTTGTAGAAGATGCCGAAAAGCACCATAACCCACTGAATAATAACGATTAGTATGCCCTGCCAGCCTCCAATTACCGAGAGGGCAATAGGGGTGTACGAGCCGGCAATGGCGAAGTATATCATTATGTGGTCGAGAATCTTAAAGATGGCCTTATGTTTTGACTCTGGTTGCATCGAGTGGTAGAGGGTGGAGCATAGAAACATCAGAAAGATGCTTATCACAAAGACAGACACGCCCGCCGATGCCAGAACGGGGTTGTGTGCTTCGTGCGTATATGCCCAAACCGCCGAGAATGGTAGTGCCAACAGCATCAAAACGGCCATTACTCCGTGCGAAACAGCGTTGGCAACCTCCTCGCCGAAGGTGGGAATATAAATCAGTTTTTTAATCGTCTCCTTCATCTTTTTGCCCATTTTTTGTCGTGGCAAAAATAGTAAAACCAACCGAAAAACCAAAGTTCTATTTTGCGCTTTTTATTCTGCCGGCTCTGCCTCAAGCTCCGAGATTTCCCCACCGCAAATTGCCACACCGCTTTATTGCACACCTGTGATATATTATCAAAAATCCTATTATGGCAAAATTAGAATATGAAAGTTCTGATGTTTTGTATTCTCGTCAATTCATCATATATTTGCAATTGTGATGTATTAAATCTTTGAGAATAAAACCTAAATAAAACTATAATATGAAAAAAATTATTCTTTATACGCTGGCTCTGCTCGTAGCAACCGGGCTCTCAGCACAATCGAATGATGGCAAATGGAAGCCTGTGGGCAACCGTAAAATCCGCGTTGTTCATTGGGGAATCATTCACAACCACTCCAAAGGAAAATGGGAGGCTGTAAAGAGTCTTAGCGATGACTATGAGTTGCTCGGTTGGGTTGATGACACCGACTCGAAGGCTATGAGAATGAAAGAGCCTAATAAGAAGAGATATGCAAGCTACCCTTGTTTCACTCCGGAGCAGGTTTTTAATGAAATAAAGCCTGACCTTATCGTAATTGAGACTGCCAACGATGACTTGGTGGGTGTAGCAACGCAGATTGCAAAACACGGAATAGCAATGCATATGGATAAGCCTCTCGGAACCTCTCCAAAGGGCTTTGCCCGTATAAGCAAGATGTGTAGCGACCGCAATATACCACTTCAAATCGGATATATGTTCCGAGCGAATGAGGCAATAAACAAGATGGTAGAGATTGCCAAAAGCGGTATCATCGGAGAGGTCTATTCCGTAGAGGCGGATTTGGATCACAGTTACGGTTATCCAAAGTATCCCGAGTATGCTTCACATTATCCTGGTGGCACGGCCTATCTCCTCACCTGCCACACTATCGAGTGGGCTATGCCTATTTTTAACGATGCTCTTCCAAAGAAAACATGGTCTATCATCAAGCCGGCACCCGGGGATCCTGAGTGGGCAAAAACACACTCTCTTACCGTAATGGAGTACCCTTCGGCAAATGTTGTGATGCGAGTCTGTTCTCAGGGCACTCAATCGCGCAGACACATACGAATAGACGGCAGTTGCGGCTCAATGGAGTTGGCTCCTATAGAGGATTTTACCAAGGTTAAGCATACTACCGGTGTGAGTGGAAAGACAGAGGCACTGAAAACCCTTGAAGTGCGTCTCTATCTCAAAAAGGTGAATAAAGAGGCTGAGGCAGCAGGATACAAGAAGGGCTTCAACAGCATTATGTTCTCGGCTCCTGCCGACCGTTATGCGGGACAACTTGCGGAGCTTGCACGCATCATTCGTGGTGAAATACCATATCCGGAAGGACTCTACGAGCACGACCTTCGTGTGCATAAGGTGTCACTTGATGCAGTGTATAATCTCCGATAAAGCAATTGAGTGGCAAACCCAAAGGAGCCCTCTCTTAACCTAATGCTACATCGAGTAGCATCATCTGCGCAAAGCCTTGTTTATCATGACAAATATATCCAAAAGCGCAAAAATAGCCCCCAATCAACGACTAATGGCTAAAAGCCATAAATAATTCTGCATTTTGCACTCTGCATTTTGCATTTTTTGTTACCTTTGCCGATTAGTAGTAGAAGAAACAATTAAAACATAGTTTTATGTCAAAGGAATTTAAGAGATATCTTATCACTTCGGCGTTGCCTTATGCCAATGGTCCGGTCCATATCGGTCACCTTGCAGGCGTATATATCCCCTCCGACATCTACACCCGCTACCTCCGTTTGCGTGGTCGCGATGTGATTTCGGTCTGCGGAAGCGACGAACACGGAGTGCCTATCACAATCAAGGCAAAAAAGGAGGGTATAACCCCACAGCAGGTGGTGGATCGCTACCACGCCATAATAAAGGATTCGTTCGAGAAGCTCGGCATATCGTTCGATATCTATTCGCGTACCTCGTCGCCCGTACACGCAGAGACCGCCTCGGCGTTCTTCCGCAAGCTCTACGACGAGGGTAAATTCGTGGAGCAGACCACCGAGCAGTTCTACGACGAAGAGGCTAAATCGTTCCTCGCAGACCGCTACATCGTTGGTACCTGCCCTAAATGTGGAGCTGACGGAGCCTATGGCGACCAGTGCGAGGTGTGTGGCTCGACCCTCTCGCCAGACGAGTTGGTAAATCCACGCTCGACACTCTCGGGTGCAACCCCTGTAAAGCGCGAAACAAAGCACTGGTACCTGCCTCTCGACAAGTACGAGCAGATGCTCCGCGAGTGGATTTTGGAGGGACACAAGGAGTGGAAATCCAATGTCTATGGACAGTGCAAGAGCTGGCTCGACGGCGGCTTGATGCCTCGTGCCGTAAGCCGTGACCTCGATTGGGGAATCCCCGTTCCGGTAGAGGGTGCCGAGGGCAAGGTTTTGTATGTTTGGTTCGACGCGCCAATCGGCTATATATCTGCTACAAAGGAACTTACGCCCGATTGGGAGAAGTATTGGAAGAGTGAGGACACCAAGCTCGTACACTTCATCGGTAAGGATAATATCGTATTCCACTGCATCGTGTTCCCTTCGATGTTGAAGGCGCACGGCGAGTATATCTTGCCGGAGAATGTGCCAAGCAACGAGTTTTTGAACTTGGAGGGCAACAAGATTTCGACCTCGAAGAATTGGGCGGTTTGGTTGCACGAGTACCTCGTAGATTTTCCGGGTAAGGAGGATGTTTTGCGTTATGCTCTCTGCGCCACCGCACCCGAGACCAAGGATAACGACTTCACATGGAAGGATTATCAGGCTCGCAACAACAATGAGTTGGTTGCGGTGCTCGGAAACTTTGTAAACCGTGCGTTGGTGCTCACCAAGAAGTACTATGACGGAGTGGTGCCTGCATGTGGCGAACTCTCTGATTATGACCGCGATACGATTGCCGAATTGTCGTCAATCAAGGCTTCGTTAGAGTCCAATATCGAGAACTATCGCTTCCGCGAGGCGTTGAAAGATGCAATGAATTTTGCGCGTATCGGCAACAAATATCTCGCCGACTCGGAGCCTTGGAAGCTGATTAAAACCGATGCCGAGCGAGTTAAGACCATACTTAATATTGCTCTCCAAATAACCGCAAATATAGCTATTGCTATCGAGCCTTTTATGCCATTCTCGGCGGCCAAAATTCTTGGAATGTTAGCGTGTGAGAAGTTTGGCTGGGAGCGTCTCGGAGCTATGGATTTGCTTGCTGCAGGCCACCATATTGGCGAGCCGTCGTTGCTTTTTGAGAAGATTGAGGACGACGTAATCCAGAAGCAGCTCGATAGACTCGAGGAGATAGCAAAGCAAAACAAGGCAGCAGAGGTAAAGGCCGAGCCACAGAAAGAGGAGTGTTCGTTCGACGATTTTCAGAAGATGGATATCCGCGTTTCGACCATTCTCGCGGCCGAAAAGTTACCTAAAACCAAGAAGTTGCTCAAGTTAACCATTGATACGGGTATCGACCATCGCACTATTGTCTCGGGAATTGCAGAGCATTTCTCGCCCGAGGAGTTGGTGGGCAAGCAGGTTTTGGTACTTGTAAACCTCGCTCCACGCGACTTCAAGGGAATCACCTCGCAGGGTATGATTCTTATGGCAGAGGATGCTACCGGAGCGTTGCGATTGTTGCAGCCAAACGAGGCGACAAACGCGGGCGCAATGGTTGGATAACATCGATTTTCCAATGTTCCACGAAGAACATCGACAATATAAAGTGTTGTAATAGAAGGAGATGGAAAAAGATTGGGACGAACTGAGTTTCGATTTTAATTCGACGGGGGGAGAAAACCTCCGTCGATACTTTAAGGATGGCAAGTGGTCTGAACCCGAATATACTGATAGCGAGTATATTCCTATCCATATCTGTTCATCCTGCTTGAACTACGGATTGCAAGCCTTCGAGGGTATTAAGGCTTTTCGAGGTGTGGATGGTAGGGTGCGAATCTTTAGGCCCTATGCGCACGCAGCTCGTATGGCCTCCGGAGCGCGAAAGCTCTGTCTTCCAATGGTTTCCGCAGACGATTTTGTGGAGGCGAGTGTGGATATTGTGCGACGAAATCTCGAGTTTCTGCCGCCTTATGAGTCGCAAGCTGCACTCTATATCCGCCCCGTTCTCTTTGGTACGCGCCCTCGTTTGACCGTGCGACCATCCGGAGAGGCGGGTTTTTGTGTCTTTGCAACGCCCGTAGGCCCATATTTCAAGGATGGCATCAAGCCAATCGACGCTATTGTCAATCGAAATCAAGACCGTTCAGCTCCGCTTGGAACAGGCGACGTGAAGGTTGGAGGAAACTACGCATCGAGTATGCTCTCCTATGAGGAGGCTCACGAAATGGGTTATAGTGCAGTGCTTTATACAGAATCGGTTGAACACCGCTATATCGAGGAGTGTGGTGCAGCAAATTTTATTGCAATTAAAGGAAATACCTATATTACACCTAAATCTCCGTCGATTTTGCCGTCGATTACAAATGATTCGTTGATGCAACTTGCTGAGGATAAGGGTTTTGTTGTAGAGCAGAGACCTGTGGATGTAGCAGAATTAGCCTCATTTGACGAGTGCGGCGCGTGTGGTACGGGTGCAATTATTACCCCATTGGGCAATGTTTTTGACCCAGACAACTGCCAAAAAATACATTATGGAGATGAGGTTGGCCCTGTCTTGTTGGATTTATATAAATCTTTGCAGGATATCCAATATGGCCGAGTGCCCGATATACATAATTGGTGTGTAGTTGTAGATTAGAAAAGGATTGTTCCACGTGGAACAATCCTTGTTTTTTCTCTGTTGCTTTGTTCCACGTGGAACATTTATCGCCCAAATTTAACTAACAGCACGTTTACATCGGCCGGAGAAACGCCCGGGATGCGCGACGCTTGGCCTATTGTCGCCGGTCTAATCCTGTTCAACTTTTGCCTTGCCTCGATTGTTAGCGACTGCATTGAGTTGTAGTCGAACCCTTCGGGGATGGAAATATTCTCCAATCTGTGGAGTTTTTCCGCAACTTGTCGCTCGCGCTCGATATATCCGCTATATTTAATCTCTATCTCTGCCTCCTCTATATCCTGGCTTGTGATGCCATTTTCGCGGACAAACTTGCCGAGTTTTGGTAAGGCCTCGACCAAGCCTGCAAGGGTTAAGTCGTTGCGAAGTGCAAGGTCGAAAATCTTTTTGCCTTGCGAAATTTCGGGCAAACCGAGCGATTTCAAATAGTTTTGAATTTCGCATATTTTCGCGCTTTGTTGGCGAGTGTACGAAATAAGCGAATCTACGCGCGAAATTTTTTCGTTGAATTTTTGGTATCGCGCCTCCGAAATTAGTCCCAATTTGTAGCCAAGTGGCGTGAGTCGTCTATCAGCATTATCTTGTCGGAGAAGGATTCGGTATTCCGCACGCGAAGTAAACATGCGATAGGGTTCATCGACACCCTTTACAACAAGGTCATCAATCAACACTCCAATATAAGCCTCATCGCGTTGCAGCACTATTGGTTCGGCACCTTCGCATCGCAGCGATGCGTTGATTCCTGCCATCAACCCCTGTGCGGCAGCCTCCTCGTAACCTGTAGTGCCATTTACCTGCCCCGCAAAGTACAGATTATCAATGAGTTTGCTCTCCAACGAGTGCTTAAGCTGTGTTGGAGGGAAGTAGTCATACTCGATAGCGTAGCCTGTACGGTAGGCGTGAACCTTCTCCAATCCTCTAATCTGGTGAAGGGCAGCGAGTTGCACCTCGTAAGGAAGTGATGACGAGAAGCCGTTAAGGTAGTATTCGTTTGTGGTTCGCCCCTCAGGTTCGAGGAAGAGCTGGTGCTGCTCCTTGTCGGCGAAGGTGCGCAGCTTATCCTCTATGCTTGGGCAGTAACGAGGTCCTATGCCCTTGATTGTGCCGTTGAATAGAGGGGAGTCCTCAAAGCCCGTGCGGAGGGTGTCGTGTACCTCCTGCGAGGTATAGACAAGATAGCAGGGCAACTGTTCGCGTACTGCCTCGGTCTCGTCCGAGAAGGAGAACTTGGATGGATTCTCGTCCCCTGGTTGCTGTTCCAAGATGGTAAAGTCGATGGTGCGAGCATCGAGACGCGCAGGTGTTCCTGTTTTCATTCGTCCGACCTCAACACCTTGATTTACAAGGCTTTCGGTTACTCCATACGCCGCTGCATCGCCTGCGCGACCGCCTCTTGCATTGTTGCGACCACAGTGCATCAGGCCCGTTAGGAAGGTTCCTGCTGTGAGGACTATGGCTGTCGCCTCGAACTCCACGCCCATTTGCGTTTTAACGCCCTTTGCGCGCGGTTTCTCGCCCTCGGTGTCAAAGAGTATGTCGGTAACCGAATCTTGCCAAATAAAGAGGTTTTCGCGGTTTTCGAGGCGGTGTCGCCATTCGGCAGAGAAGGCGGCCTTGTCGCACTGCGCGCGTGGGCTCCACATTGCCGCACCCTTCGAGCGATTGAGCATCCTGAATTGGATGGTTGTAAGGTCTGTTACGATACCCGTTTCGCCTCCGAGTGCATCTATTTCTCGTACAATTTGCCCCTTTGCCACGCCTCCTATTGCGGGGTTGCACGACATCGAGGCGAACTTGGTCATATCCATAGTTACGAGGAGCGTGCGACACCCTCTGCGAGCCGCTGCCGAAGCTGCCTCACAACCTGCGTGTCCCGCACCTACCACTATAACATCAAAACTCTGTACCATAATTTTGAGGGCTATTAGCTGTTAGCCATTAGCTTGCAATACTTAACACTTAATTTGCCCGAGCAGAGCCAAATACTTATCCTCCTTGCGGTGCATCTGCTTCTCGGCACGAGGGGTTTTGTCCTTCTGACCGCAGAGGTGCAAAACGCCGTGAACAATCACTCGCAGCATCTCCTGGCGTGCCGTCGCCCCATAGAGTCGGGCATTGTCGCGTACGGTCTCGATATCTATGAAGATATCGCCTGCAATATATCCTGCCTTCAAATCGCTATCGTCGAAGGTGATGATATCGGTGAAGTAGTCGTGGCCGAGGAACTCGATGTTCATTGCGCGATGTCGCTCTGCCGAGCAGAAAACATAGTTTATCTCGGCAATCTCGTAGCCCCCCTCCTGTTGTGCCACCTCGCGTAACCAGCGGCGTATGAGTCGCTTCTGTGGCAGGCGGTAGTTGCAGTCGTCGGTATAAAATGATATATCCATACTATTTTCTGAAATGGACTGATACACTAATCTTCTCCTGAGGATTTGGAGAGTAGAGACCGAAAATCATCATGTACTCCATCTTTCCCGAGTAGAGGTCGAACATTCCTCCGATGGTGCCGATTTGTTGATTCATCTTTACATCCGAATTCTTTTCGACACACACATCCGAAAGGTTTGCGTATGATGTGATATACTCGCCGTGAGCAATAAATATATCGTACTTATTGTTCACTTTGTTACGCTTGATTTCGATAACCTTGCCCTCATAAACAGAGGTGATGGCCGCCCCTTCGCTACCAAGAATTTCGGCCATATTGCCCTTGTAGCGCTTGACCTTACCACCCACAACCGGCAGTTTCAACTTCGCTCCGGCAGCAAACGACGAGCCCTTCTTGTTTCCCTTGACGAGCTTGCGCAGCTCCTTGATAGCATCGTTGAGCCTCTTTTCGTATGCACTCTTTGAGCGTAGCACCTCCTTCTCCTTGTTGGACAACTGCTGGATAGATTTCTTCACGGAGGCAACATCGGCACTGAGTTTCTTACGCTCGATGTTGAGCTGTTTCTTTATGGCGGCCAACTCGGCACGACGCTTGGTGAGCTTCTCGCGCTCCATCTGAACATCGGTACGAATTGCCGTAATCTCCTCTATCTGTTTGTGGCGATAGTCGGTTGCCACGCGCAACATTGCGATACGACGTGTCATTTCGGCAAAGGAATCGGCCGAGAAGATATATGTTAAGTTGTTCTGATAGCGATAGTTGCGATATGCGGCGCGAACAATCTCGCCAACATTCTTTTCGAGTTCGGTAAGCTGTTCGCTGAGCGAGGCAATTCGTCTTTCGGAGGCTCGCACCTCGGCCGTAAGTTCGCGGATTTGGAGAGAGGTCTCGTCAATAAGCGCAGTACGGCTCTCAATCTGCTTGGAGAGGGAGATAACCTGCGCCTGTGCCGAAGCCTTATTCTTCTTGAGGTTGCGGAGCTCCCTCTCTTGATTCTTGATGTTGCGACGAAGTTCGGCAATAACCCCCTCCTGCCTCTTGATTTTGCTGGTCTGCGAAATGACAGGCACAGCAAAAAGGAGCAGTGTAAAGGTTAGTATGAGGAGTCTCTTCAACATCGTTTCTTATCTCTTTTGGGTTTTAGGCTTGCTCTCGCCTCGCGAAAGCCTCTCTTCAATCTCTCTCTTTTCGTCGGCATCGGGCTTGCGCTCCAACGCCTTCTGCCAATAGGTTTTAGCCATAAAACTTTCGCCCAAAGCCTCGAGAATGTCGCCATAGTGCAAGGCCAAAGTCGATGAGTTGTCGCGGTCGAGCGATAGGGCCTGCTGCATATACCTCTTCGCCTCGGCATAGCGTCCGAGTTTGTAGAGTACCCACGCCATCGTATCGAGGTATGTGGCGTTGCCCTTCTCCAACGATATTGCGCGGGTTATCATCTCGAGTGCTCGCTCGAGGTTGAGCTCTTTGAGGCTCAGGTTATAGGCGTAGTTATTCAGCACCGATTCGTTGTCGGGGTTGTATTTCAGGGCCTTTTCGTAGGCCTTGAAGCTGCGTTTAATCTCGTTGCGGTTGAGCTCTATATCGCCTATAATACCCCATATTTGACTCAGTTCAGTCGGATTTTGGGTATATTTCAGGGATGTGTTAAAGATCTCTAAGGCCTCGCTATACTCCTTTTTTTTCCACTTCATTACGCCCATAGTCATCCGCAGAGTGAGATTCTCGGGGTAGAGTGTCAGAGCCCGGGCGTTGTGGTAGTATGCCGAGTCCTTCTGCCCGAGAAAGTCCTCCAACTCTATTACCGAAAAGAAATCTTCTACCGAAGGCTTTTTCTGATTTAGAAGTTGCTTGTAGATATTCAGAGCCTCCTCTCGCCTACCAACTCTCACCAGATGTACGGCGTAGAGGTTGCGCACCTCTCGGCTATCGGGATTATTTCTGTGAAGTCCGCTGATGATAGCATCGTAGTTGTTCAGGTGTTGGGCGTAGCTCTTCATATCCTGTGTAAGCGACTTCCACTCACCAATCTTGTCCTCCAACGGAACCTCCTTATGCTCGAAAATATCCTGCATTAGGAGTAAGTATAGGGTCGTCTGCCCCCTCTTTTTGCAGAAGCGTGCGAGTTCCAATTTAGGCTCTACGGCAGCTGTATCTACCAATATTGCCTGTGAGAAGGAGCGTATCGCCAGAGAGTCGCGCTTGGTTATTGCATAGATTTTGGCCAAAGCAAGATGATTATCCGACGAATATGGGGCCTCCTCGACAGCCTTTTTTGCCTCACTCTCGGCGATTTGCACCTCTCCCAGCCTCATGAGGTATTGCAAGCGTCGATCTGTGGTCCATTGTGCCGGACCAAAGCGCACTATCGCAGTATCCACAACGGAAAGGGCCTCCTTTGTTCTGGCCGAAGCCTCAAGCAGAATGGAGAGAATATAGAAATCCTCGGGGTCGTTGCTCCTTTTTACCATCTTTCTGAAGAGCGTTACCGCCTCGTCGTACTCCTCGTTTTGCAGAAGGGCACGGCCATATACTTTCAGATAGAAGCGGTTTGTGGTGTCGGATAGATATGCTCGCCGGGCGTACTCTACAGCCCTCTTCTTGTCGCTTGTGATGCGGGCAAAGAGGTGTAGTGCCGGAGCGTAGGTCGAATCTTGCTTTAGGAGTGCCGACAGGGTGTTTGCAGCCAACACGGTATCGCGCTTTATAAGCAGCGATTTGAGGGCCTCGGTATGGAGCTCGGAGTTGCTCTTTGTAGGGGTTGTTGCGTTGCGCGAAGCCCTGTGCTGCGGCACAAAACCACAACATAATACAGCAACCAGCAGTATGGCTAACAACCTCTTCAATGCTCCCCGAAATTACAATACGCTATCGAATTGGTGGAGGAAGCGAACATCATTCTCGAAGTAGAGTCGCAAATCCTTCACGCCGAACTTTAACATTGCAATACGCTCAACTCCCATACCAAAGGCGAAGCCCGAGTACTCTTTCGAGTCGATGCCGTTGGCCTCCAGCACATTAGGATCGACCATTCCGCATCCCATAATCTCCAACCAACCGGTTCCCTTGCATACAGGGCAACCCTTGCCTCCGCAGAGGTTGCACGATACATCCAACTCGGCCGAAGGTTCGGTGAATGGGAAGTAGGATGGGCGCATACGGATTTGAGTCTTCTCGCCGAAGAGCTCCTTCGAGAAGTAGAGCAACGACTGCTTCATATCGGCAAACGATACATTCTTGTCGATATAGAGACCCTCCACCTGGTGGAAGATGCAGTGTGCGCGGTAGGAGATAGCCTCGTTACGGAACACTCGTCCGGGGCAGATTACACGGATTGGAGGGCGTTGCTGCTGCATTGTACGCACCTGAATCGACGAGGTGTGGGTACGCAACAAAACATCGTCTGCCGATGGCTCTGTACCCGCCTTCTCCACGAAGAAGGTGTCCTGCATATCGCGTGCAGGGTGCTCCATCGGGAAGTTCAGACGAGAGAATACGTGGTTGTCATCCTCAATCTCGGGACCATCAGCTACGGTGTAGCCGAGGCGCGAGAAGATATCGATAATCTCCTGCTTAACCAGCGAAATGGGGTGGCGCGAGCCGAGTTGCTCGGCCGAACCAGGGCGTGACATATCGTCGATTTGCGGAGCCGCTGCAGCACTCTGCTCAAGGGCCTCTTTTTGCTCGTTAATCTTTGCCAAAATGCTGTTCTTGAGGGCGTTGAGCTTCTGTCCGAACTCTCGTTTCTGCTCGGGAGCTACACTCTTAAACTCCTCCATAAGGGCGGTCATCTCGCCCTTCTTGCCAACCATCTTAATACGGAACTCCTCCACCTCGGCCAACGACTTTGGTGCGAACTCCTCTACCGCCTGTGTAAGCGCTGCAATCTTGTTATTCATAGTCTCTTATACTGTTTTGTTCTATCGCTTCAACAAATATCCGTTGTCCCAAAGGGACACAATACGCCACAAAGATAACACAAATAAACCGAAAACGGAAAACTTATTTCTCGTTTTCCGTCTTCAGTTCTCATATTTCCCCTTTGCCTAATACTTCAGCCAACGCCAAAGGTCGCGGAGGGTCGGTTTGGTACCGTGCATAAAGATTCCTATCTTGTAGATTTTGGCCGCACCCCATACGCAAATGGTGAATGTGGCATAGAGCAGCAATAGTGAGGTTACAATCTCCCAAGTCGGGATGCCGCTTGGAATACGGGCTACCATAACTATCGGTGAAGTGAATGGTATCATTGAACACCAAAATACCAAAGGCGAGTTAGGGTCCTTCATAACCATCATCGTAACCACAAAAGCAACAATAATAGGTAGTGTGATAATCGTCGTAAGCTGCTGTGCATCTTGCGCTTGATCAACGCTCGCGCCAATGGCTGCATAGAGCGAAGCGAAGAGCAAAAATCCACCCACGAGGTAGAGTAAAACCGTGCCGATAATCATCACAAGGTGTCCCGTGTCGAGCAACGAGGCCATTGCCGTAAGCATCTCGGGCGAGAGCTCCTGCTGTGTGGCGAGGGCCGTTACATCGGCACCGGCTTGTACCTGCTGCACACTTTCGAGCACATTCTCGGGCATAAGTGCCGGCATAATAACCGCGCTGAAGAGCACTATCAGCACACCCCAAACAAGGACCTGAACCGCAGCCACAAGTGCGATACCAAGAATCTTACCCATCAGCATCTCGAAAGGCTTTACCGTAGAGACCATAACCTCCAAAATCCTCGAACTCTTCTCCTCGATAACGCTCTGCATTACCATAGAACCGTATATCGCAAGGATAAAATAGAGCAGAAATCCGAGCACCATACCTACCAAAGAGGAGGCTATTGCCGAGGTTGCTGCCGACTCCCTCTCCTCGTCTGTGCGGAATGTTGTAAGGTGTACCGAGGCCTTTACCTTCTCGAGAATCTCCTCTAAATTCTCAATATCGTACGCCTTGAGTCGCTCCCCCTCAATAACCTTCTCAATCTGGTCGGCAATATTATCTTCAATAACAAGAGAAGACGACGATGTTGTGTAGAGACGTACATCGTTCGTATTCTCCACAATATCTTTGCCGATATGCAATACTCCGAAGCACTCCTCATTTTTCGACGCCTCAATCAATGCCTGTTGCAAATCCTTCTCCCCGAGCTCGAATACCAACTCCTTATCCGATACGAGTTTGGATGCAACGATGCCACTCTCATCTATTACCGAGATTTTCTTTGTCTCGCTATCCACAAACTCCATAATCAGAGTTGGCGCAGCTCCCAACAAAATCATCAATAACGGCATCAAAATTGTCGTTATAATAAACGATTTCTTATATACTCTCTCGCGAAACTCGCGCATTAGTATCAATCCTATATTCCTCATGTTCTATTGTTTGTTAAGTTATTGCCCTTTGTTTTGTAAATCGTTCCGATGGACTCTTTTTGCACCTTGCTTGTGTCGTAAATGCTCACATACCTCAAGTATGTTCCGCTTTCCGCCCCCGCGCAACGCCCAAAAATAGTCTCATCGCCTCCGATTTCCCCTCTTGGGAGGTTTTTTGTTTTTTCGGCTCTCTGAACTCCCACCCTTATCACGGCGCAACATTTCTGGGGGTTGCTGGGGGCGGGCGTTCCGCCCTTACTGGGGGCGCTCACTCTGTTCGCTTTATGGGGTGCGCTTTAAGTTTTTAATTACTCACTACTCACTACTCGTTACTCACTAATGTTATAATGTTCCGTTGACGGCACGAATAAAGATATCGTTCATCGAAGGGATAGTCTCGGTGAATTGTCGCATCTCCACCGTATCGTTTATAAGAGCGACGACAGAGCGAATATCCTCATTGCGTTCGATATGTATCTTCAGTGACGAGAAACCTGTCGTAGAGGCCTCGTTTTCGAGAATTTCGCACGCGCCTCCAATACGCTCCGTAAGCTGGTGGCTATCACCCTTATACAGCACCGAAAAGATGTTTCCTCCGTGGGCACG
Source organism: Alistipes sp. (assembly GCA_045541235.1). Taxonomy (GTDB): domain Bacteria; phylum Bacteroidota; class Bacteroidia; order Bacteroidales; family Rikenellaceae; genus Alistipes. The sequence goes on along the minus strand of JAZQIS010000063.1, from coordinate 76,451 downwards.
ACGGATATCATCGACCTTGCCCGAGAGGATGTTATGCGACTTGTTGATAAGGGTTATATGGTCGCAAATCTCCTCCACCGACGACATATTATGAGTGGAGAAAATAACAGTAGCACCCTCGTTGCGCAGGCGCAAAATCTCCTCTTTGAGGAGGTTGGCGTTTATAGGGTCGAAGCCCGAAAAAGGCTCGTCGAAGATAAGCAGTTCGGGGCGGTGTAGCACGGTAACGATAAACTGAATCTTCTGTGCCATACCCTTCGATAGATCTTCGACCTTTTTGTTCCACCAATCCTCTATGCCGAAGCGGGTGAACCACTCCTTGAGGCGAACCAGCGCCTCGTGGTGCGACAACCCCTTCAATTTGGCAAGGAAGAGGGCCTGTTCGCCCACCTTCATCTTGCGGTAAAGGCCTCGCTCCTCGGGGAGATAGCCTATGCGGAAGATGTCCTGCTGTGTTATGGGTTTGCCGTCGAAGAGGATGCGCCCCTCGTCGGGCAGTGTGATACGGTTGATTGTACGAATAAGAGTAGTCTTGCCTGCACCATTTGGGCCAAGTAGGCCAAATACCGATCCGCGAGGTATCTCGACCGAAACATCGTCGAGCGCGGTGTGTGCCGAAAATCGTTTGGTGATGTGTTCGGCGGTAATAATACTGTTCATACCCTAAATTTTTGAAAAATATAGTGCAAATATATAAAAATTCTATTAACTTTGCATAGAATAGCGGGCTGTTGTTGCCGCTTTGGTAAATTAGACGCAAATAACACAAAATAGCTACAAAGATGAAACAGAAAACAGTTTTGGTGTCGGGTGGAGCCGGATATATCGGCTCGCACACCGCGGTAGAGTTGATTAACGCCGGTTTGAATGTTGTAGTTGCAGATAACCTCTCCAACTCTGATATGTCGGGCGTGGAGGGTGTACGCAAGATTACGGGCGTGGATGTTCCATTTATCAATGTCGATTGTTGCGACAAGGAGGCCTTCCGCGAGGTCTTCGAGAAGTACGAGTTTGACTCGGTGATTCACTTTGCCGCATTTAAGGCTGTGGGTGAGTCGGTGGCAGACCCTATGAAGTACTACCGTAACAACCTCCTCTCATTTATGAACATCATTGACCTGATGCGCGAGTACGATCGTCACAACATCGTATTTTCGTCGTCGGCGACTGTCTATGGCGAGGCAGATGAGCTCCCTGTAACAGAGCAGACTCCGCGTAAGCCTGCAACGTCGTCGTATGGTAACACCAAGCAGATGTGCGAGGATATCTTGCGCGACTCGGTGGCTGCATACAGCGGACTGAAGGGTATCGCTTTGCGCTACTTCAACCCTATAGGTGCGCACCCATCGGCTTTGATTGGTGAGTTGCCACGTGGTGTGCCTCAGAACCTCGTCCCATTTATCACACAGACGGCAGCGGGAGTTCGTGAGTGCTTGTCGGTGTTTGGCGATGACTACGATACTCCGGATGGTTCGTGCCTTCGCGACTATATCGATATCGTCGATTTGGCAAAGGCTCACGTAGCAGCCATCAAGCGCATGATCGACAACAAGAACAAGGCAAACTACGAAATTTTCAATGTTGGCACGGGTCGTGCAGTATCGGTGTTGGAGCTTGTTAATTCGTTCGAGAAGGTGAACGAGTTGAAACTCAACTACAAGGTTGCTCCACGTCGTCCGGGAGATGTTGTGGCTATTTGGGCCGACACTTCGCTTGCTAACGAGGAGCTCGGCTGGAAGGCCGACCGTCCTCTCGACGAGACTCTTCGCTCGGCTTGGGCTTGGGAGAAGAATGTACGCGGAATAAAATAAACGGAAAACGGACCTGACGCAGCGGAGCGAGAGCAGAGGGAGCTTGCTCGCTTTGCCGAGCCGCAAGGAAGAAAAGCCTGCGTAGCAGGGTTAAAGCGGAGAACGGAAAACTGATTTCCCTTTCGCATAATAATAGATGAATTATGGAGTATAAGAATAGATTACAGGAGTTTGCTCCGTCGTGGAGCGAAGCGGAGGTTGCCGCTGAGGTTGCCCGCATAAAGGAGCTTTCGGTTCGTAACTGCCGTAAGGAGGTTTACGCTTTTGCCCTCTCGGCAGTCGATTTGACAACCCTCACCTGCAACGATTCGGTGGAGTCGGTGTCGGCATTTGCACGTCGTGCGGTAGATTTCTATGCCAAGTACCCCGAGTTGGAGAATGTGGCTTCGATTTGTGTCTATCCATCTTTTGTGGAGACCGTAGGCTTGGCTGTGGATGGCTCGCCAATGCGTATTACGAGCGTTGCAGCAGGATTTCCTGCTTCGCAGACCTTCCTCGAGGTGAAGGCTTTGGAGGTGGCGATGGCCATCGAGAATGGAGCCGACGAGGTGGATATTGTGATGAATGTAGGCAAGGTGCTTACGGGTAATTACGACGAAGCGGCTGCCGAGGTGGAGGTTATCCGCCAGGAGATGGGTGAAGATACCGTCTTGAAGGTTATCCTCGAGACGGGCGCGTTGAAGAGTCCGCAGTTGATACACGATGCCTCGTTGTTGGCGATGTTGGCGGGTACCGACTTTATCAAGACCTCGACCGGCAAGATTGATATTGCAGCAACTCCGGAGGCGGCAGTTGTGATGTGTCGTGCGATAAAGTTATTCCACGAGAAGACGGGAGTGAAGGTCGGCTTCAAGGCAGCCGGAGGTGTTCGTACACCCGAGGATGCTGCGTTGTACTACACCATCGTCGAGGAGATTTTGGGTGCGGAGTGGCTCACTACCGACCTCTTCCGTATCGGAGCCTCTTCGGCTGCAAACAACCTTCTCTCTGCCGTTCTTGGCGAGAAGGTGTCACACTTCTAAGAGAGGTAAGATAAGAGAAAGATGTCGAGCTCAAACGGGCTCGACATCTTTTTTGGTTGGTATGCCTCTAATTTGCCAATTCGTTCATATCGACCTTTTCGAACTTGTAGCCGAGGCGGTGAAGTTCCATTGCTGCACCGATGCGGAAAAGGACACGAGTGGTGCGAGCGAAGATGTAGAAGGCCTTGGTACTCTGTGCCTCAACCTCCTCGCGACGGATATAGGTAATGGCTGTGTTGGCACATCGGCGCATCATATCCTCAATCTTCTTGGCCTCCTCGGCCTCGAGTGGCAGGTTCAGGATATGCTTCACGATATGTTCGTCCATATCGTCGAAACCCTGTTCGCCGTGCAACTTCTCATATGGTTCGGTGGCGTAGGAGCTCCAATCCTCGTCCCAACGGTGTGCCACTGCCATTCCAATATATCCCGCCCACGCGATAGCTGCTGCCGGAAAGCTGTTTACCTGCGGTACGGCATCTGCCATATACTCGGGGGCATACTCCTTCCATCTCTCGTCGATATCCTCCGAGGCGAGGAGCGTTCCCTCCAACATCTTGTGCGAGGTGCACAATCTCAATAACTCCTTCAGGAGGTTGTTCTCAAATGTATCGAAATATTCGGTCTGTTCCATTCTTTTGTTGTGTTATTTAGTTGTGAATCTATCTGTTACGGCGGCACATGCGGCATCGCCCGTAATGTTGAGTACGGTACGAATCATATCGAAAATGCGGTCGAGGGCGTACAATAGCGGCAGCCCCTCGATAGGTATTCCTGCAGCAACAAGCACCGCTACAACCATCAATGTCGGGCCCGGAACACCCGCCTGACCGATGCTTCCAAGCGAGGCAGTAACGGCGATGGCAACATACTGCGCAATGCCGAGTTCAATGCCATAGAACTGTGCAAAGAAGAGTGCTACAAGGGTGTAGTAGATTGCGTTGCCCGTCATATTGATAGTGGCACCGAGGGGTACAACAAATCCCGATACCTGTTTCGATATACCCATATTGTCGCACGCCCCCATTGTTACGGGGAGTGTGGCCATTGAGGAGGCGGTGGAGAAGGCGACAATCTGTGGTCGCATCATCTCGCGGATGAAGCTCTTAATTCCCACATTCGACATAAAGATAATTGTTGCCGGATATATGATAAGACCCATTACCGCAACGGCCAACAAATCTACCCACAAGAGGTTTACTACTTTCAGTAGAATATCGAATCCGAATGTTCCCATCGCTTCGGCCATCAGTCCAAAAACTCCGAGTGGAGCCACCAACATAACCTTGCCGATGCACCAAATCAGTGCCTCGAGCAGATAGTTCAATCCGTTGATAACCTTGGTGCGCTTATCCTTGCCAAGAGCAGCAATACCAAAACCGAGGAAGAGTCCAAAAATGATGATTTGCAGGATGTTACCCTCGGCAAAGGCCTGAATCGGGTTTGCCGGAATCATTCCGATTACGGTCTCCCAAAAAGAGAGTTCGGGGGCTGTTCCCGCATCTGTGCCGGCAGGAATAAGGGCTTTGATACCCTCGCTGTTCAATCCTGCACCGGGTTTGAAGAGAAGCCCTGCAACGATAGCTATAACAATCGAAATTATCGTCGTAAAAAGGATGTAGGCAATGCTTGTAACTCCTATTTTGCCGGCCGAACGGCTGCTGCCGAGTGATGCGGCACCCGAGATAATCGATACTGCAACGAGTGGCACCACCAACATCTTTATAAGTTGGATAAAGAGCGAACCCAGCGGAGCAAACATCGCTGCCTCATTGCCCATTGCAACACCAACAACGACTCCTGCGACCATTGCCACAAGAATCCAAAAGCCTAAATTTTGGAAAAGTTTTTTCATCACAGTTACAAAGATAAGAAAAAATAGGTGAATACTCTGCGATATATTTATAAAATTTTATTACCTTTACATTCGGAAAGGTGGATTCAAAATGAAAGAGGGAGGAGGCTCAACACAAAACAGACATCGTATTGCGATGGCAGTAACGGCTCTCGTGCTCTTTGGTGCGCAGTGGTTTATCGGCGATTTTCCGCTGTGGTTTTTTGCTGCACCGATGAACCTCCTTCTCGGAGTATTGTGGCTCGTGGCCCTGTGGGAGGGATATCGCCATAGGGAGAGGTTGTCGGTGGTGCGCTATCTGCTATCGGCCGAGGCGACATATGTTGCACTTGCGGTGGCGACTGTGGTGGCGGTGGTGCTTGGCCTACAGAGTGAGCCTGCCTCGACATCGTGGCCTGTGGTCGGAGGACTCCTCTTTGTGCAGAGTGTTCTTACACTTGTTATTCTGCGCGGCTGGCGTAACGAGAGAGGTGTAAGGTGGCGTTTTTTGGTAACCCACATCGGTTTGTGGCTTGCGGTAACCTCGGCTCTCTTCGGGGCTCCCGACAAAGAGATTCTGCGTGTGCAGGTGGGGGAGAATCCCACGCGTGAGGCGATAAGTGAGCAGGGCGAAAAACGCTTTCTCGATTATGAGTTACGCCTCGAAAAGTTCGATATAGAGAGGTCGGAGAGTGGTTCGCCGCAACAATTTTGTGCATCTGTTGCGGTGGACAAAAGGGTTGTTACAATTGAGGTAAACAGCCCCTACTCGCCAAGATATGGGGAGGATATCTACTTGGTAAATTATGCTGCGGAGGGGTGCGTATTACAGATTGTACGCGAGCCTTGGAGGGGTGTTACGGCAACGGGAGTGGTGATGATGCTACTCGGTGCGGTAGTTCTCTTTTTGCAGGGTTTTAGTAGCGAGAAACGATGATGATGGGTTGGAACATATTTCCGGGGTTTGCACTTGCAACAGCCATCTTTGCGGTTGTTGCATCGGTGCTTGCGCTGTGCCACCGTCGCACGGCCGCACTCGTTACATCCTCGCTTGCCGTAGTGGTGCTCTCTGCCTTTGTGGCGGTATTGTGGGTGGGGCTCGAGCGTCCACCGATGCGAACCATGGGCGAGACACGATTGTGGTACTCACTCTTCCTGCTTGTGGCCGGTGTGGCGACATACGCGAGGTGGCGTTTTAGGTGGGTACTCAGCTTTTCGACACTCCTCTCGACGGTATTTATGGTGATAAACGTAGTGCGCCCCGAACTGCACGACAAGAGCCTGATGCCGGCGTTGCAGAGCGCGTGGTTTATGCCCCATGTGGCGGTATATATGTTCTCCTATGCTCTGCTTGGTGTGGCAACCCTTATGGCGATATACTACCTTGTAAAGCGCGATGAGGGGGTTGTGCGTGCTATAGAAAATCTCCTTGGGGGAGGTGTCGCCCTCTTTACCGTAGGTATGCTGACGGGAGCCTTGTGGGCAAAGCAGGCGTGGGGCGAGTATTGGAGTTGGGATGCCAAGGAGGCGTGGGCTGCGGCAACCTGGTTCTTGTACCTTGGAGCAATACATCTGCGACTGTTGCGACCTCGGGCCGTAAAGTCGTTCTGTGTGTTGTTGATAGTGGCGTTTCTCTCGCTGCAAATGTGCTGGTATGGAGTGAATTACCTCCCTTCTGCCTCAAAAAGTGTACACTCATATAATCAATAATAAACCAAAAAAGGAGTTCTTATGATGAAAAAACTACTCTATGTTGCTCTGGTGCTCGTGGTTGTAGCTATTGCGGTGTTCCGCTCTATGGATCGAGTACCTTCGGCCGACCTTCCGCTAAACGAACGCGTGGAGGAAATTTTCAACGAAGGTGGCTGTTTGATGTGCCACTCGGCAACCCCCGAGTTACCATCCTACTTTGCTCTGCCTCTCGTGGGAGATGTGATGAAGAAGGATATCGACGAGGGCTACCGCGCCTTCGATATGGAGCCTATGTGGAAGAAGCTCCAGGCGGGCGAGAACGACTTCAACCCTGTCGATGTTGCCAAAGTCGAGAAGGTATCACTCGACAAACGTATGCCTATGCCAAAGTTTTATTTGGTACATTGGGGTAGCCGTATGACAAATGCCAAGCGCGATATCGTGCTCGAGTGGGCTGCGGCTTATCGCACCGCCTACTACAACGATGGCTTGACCGGTGATCGTGCTGCCGAGCCTGTACGCCCTATCGATTTGACCGTGCCTTACGACGAGGCAAAGGCCGCTTTGGGCTTCAAGCTTTACCACGACACCCGCCTTTCGGTGGATAACACCATCTCCTGCGCATCGTGCCACGGCTTGAACACCGCAGGTGTGGATAACAAGCAGTACTCCGAGGGTGTTGAGGGCAAGCTCGGTGGTGTGAATGCCCCTACCGTATATAATGCGGTGTATAACTTTGTACAGTTTTGGGATGGCCGTGCTACAACACTTGCCGATCAGGCTGCAGGACCTCCGGTAAATCCGGTGGAGATGGCTTCACCAAACTTTGATGCTATTGTGGCAAAACTCAATAGCGACAACAACTTTGTTCGCGAGTTCAAGGCGGTATATCCCGAGGGAATCTCGCAGGCTACTATTACCGATGCCATAGAGCAGTTCGAGCGCACTCTCATTACCCCTAACTCACGCTTCGACAAGTACCTGCGTGGTGATGATACGGCTATCACAGCCGAGGAGTTGAAGGGCTACGAGCTATTCAAGAAATATAACTGTGCAACCTGCCATGTAGGCAAGAACCTCGGTGGCGAAACTTACGAGTTGATGGGCTTGCGTAAGCACTACTTTGCAGATCGCGGTTTGGAGCTTACCGAGGAGGATAATGGCCGCTTCAAGCAGACCGGCGTGGAGCGAGACCGCCATCGTTTCAAGGTTCCGGGCTTGCGCAATGTGGCCCTCACCTGGCCATACTACCACGATGGTACCCGCACCTCGCTCAAGGAGGCTGTCTGCGATATGGGAACCTACCAGTCGGGTGTAACACTCACCGACAAGGAGGAGGATTTGATTGTTGCCTTCCTCAACACCCTCACCGGCGAGTACAAGGGCCAGCTGCTCACTAACGAGAACCTGCAAAAATAGTCTGCCTGTGCAGAGCAACAAAAAACCAACCCCGAATTTCGGGGTTGGTTTTATTGTTAAAGAGGGTTTTGTTAAGGTTTTACAACTCTGTCTTCCATAGGCCGTGGAGGTTGCAGTACTCATATACCGCAATCGGTTTGCTGTCGCATACGCAGACTACAGCCTCGGGTTTATCTGTCAAATCGACTCTGATACCGCCACTCTCTGTCTCCACATAGATAAATGCAATATGGTGCTCAGGCAACATAGGGTGTGCTACGCTGCCAACCTCAACCTTAATATGGCAGTCGTCTATGCGTGTTACAACAGGAACGTGTTTCTCGTTGCTTGCATCAACCGTGTTTGGTACCAACTCCACCATCTTCTCCCCGCAGCAAACTACAGGAACCTTCGAATCAACAACCTTCTGAATAACATTGCCACAATATGGGCATTTATAAAATTTAGTAGTCATACCTTTTAGTTTTTTTATTGTTATTAAACTTATTGCTTCTTGTCTTGTAAATCGTTCCGATGAGCTCTTTTTACACCTTGCTTGCGTCGTAAATGCTCACATTTTTTGTAAGGGCCCGTAAAGGCTAGTAGGGGGGGTACTTCCCTAAACTCCCTAAACTCTCTAATCTCCCTAATCTCTCTAAACTCTCTAATCTCCCCCTCCTAAAAGGCCCACAGCCAAGGTACCACCGAAAGGAGAAGCAGCAAAAATAGTACTGCATACAGAGTTTTTCGCGCTGCTCCACTTGTTATGTGTTTGCGGAAAAAGCCGTCGATTACCTTCCAATGGAGTACAACGTGCACCACCAACAGCACAAGCAATATTACGCCCGACCAAAGGTGTATCTCTTTCCACACGCGACGGCCACTTCCCACGATGGTTATTGCAGCCTCGCGCACCCACTCCTCCGTTGCAACTTTGCGCAGAGGGGCGATAACTCTGATAACAAGTCCGCTAATGCTTGTCACAACCATAGACAAGAACATCGCAATATCGATGATAATATTTGTTTTCAGTGAACTTTTCATAGCGTTTTTTTCTGTTTGTTATAGCAAAGTTAGTATAAAAAAACTTTTTGTGCAAATCAGAAATTTCTATACTCACATAGGCTTTTCCTATGCCTAAATCCGAAGAACAATCCTCAATGGATGCGCTTTCGAGGGGCCAAACCCTCTAAGTAGTAAGGGAAAAGTTCCACTAAGGATTGCTTTCTATTTGCAAATAAGAATAAAAAGGAGTATTTTTGTATCTTCAGAGAGGATTCTCTGCTGAAGAACGATAAAAAGTGGATGTAGTTATCACATATGTAAACGGCCTTGACCCTGTGTGGCAAAGCGATTACGAGAAGTTTACCAATCAACCCGTGTTGGAGAAGCGTTTTCGTGATTGGGGCACATTGCGCTACCTCTTCCGAGGAATAGCCGAGAATATGCCCTTTATCCGCAAGGTTCATCTTGTTGTTTCGCACGAGAGTCAAGTCCCCGAGTGGGTAAATCGCGAGGAGGTAAATATTGTCCTGCACAAGGATATTATCCCTGCGGAGTATCTGCCCGTTTTCAACAGCAACCCTATCGAGATGCATCTACACTGCATAAAGGGTTTAGACGAGGAGTACCTCTACTTTAATGACGACCTCTTCCCTCTACAGAGGTGCGAGGAGAGTGACTTTTTCAAAGATGGAAAGTGTTTCCTTGGAATGTCGCACCACCTCTTTGTGTGGGATATGTTCAAGAAGATATGTCGAAACTCCGACCACCTTGCTCGCAAGGCGTTGGGACTGAAACCGCGTCTCTGCTTCCTGCGTCCTCAACACATCTGTACACCGATGTTCAAGAGCGAGTGCGAGGCGTTGTACCATAAGGTGGAGGATGAAATTCGCTCACGCATTACCCGTGTGCGTTCGGAGGCAAACATAACACAGTATCTCTTCCTCGACTATATCTACTTGAAGGGGCGGTTGATAAACAGAAGGCTCTCCAAGAAGCACTTTTCGGTGGGAATAAGCTCGATTAGCAAAATAACCGACTTTATCAAACACCCTACCCGCAAACTTGTATGTATCAATGATGTACAACTCTCCGAAACGCGATATGAGACACTGCGCAGAGCGTTGCACGAGGCGTTTGAGGAGCGATTCCCGAATAGGTCGAAATATGAACAATCGCTATAAGATATCACTTATTGCCCCCATCTATGGGGTGGAACTCTATATTCGCAAGTTTGCCGAGACCTTTCTGGGGCAGACCTTCGAGGATGTTCAGTTTATCTTTGTGAACGACGGCACGAAGGATCGTTCGATGGAGATTCTCGAAGATGTTATCGAGGAGCAGTTTGCCCATTTGCGCGACCGTATTGTGATAATCAACAAGGAGAATGGAGGTCTCCCTTCGGCTCGTAAGGCGGGATTGGATGTGGCCGAGGGCGAATATGTGCTCTTTGCCGACTCGGACGATTGGCTCGAACTCAACGCTGTAGAGAGGGTTATGGCCGTTGCAGAGCGCACCGAAGCAGATATTATCTACTTCAACCTCGTAAAGGAGTATGGCGGGGGCAAGCAGAGTGTGAAGCGAGAGCGTAAATATAGTGCCGAAAACCGAGAGTTGTGGGTGAAAAACCTCTTTAACTATCGTTCCTTTGGCTACACCGTAACAAAGTGTTTCCGTCGCAAACTCTACACCGAAAATCGAATCGTCTTTCCGAAGTTGGGTATGCACGAGGATATCTGTCTGATGGCGCAAATAATATTCTATGCGAAGTCGATAGTGCAGCTTCCGGAGCCTCTTTACCACTACCGCAAGGATAATCCGGCCTCGATGTGTTCGCAGAGGCGCAGTGTTCGCCACATCGCCTCCTCGCGCAATATGATGGGGGTTGTCGAGGCCTACAAAGACAATATCGAGGGGACACCGATGGAGCTTGTTGCCGATGGTGTGGTGTTGAGGGCCGGTTGGCATACGATGATTCACGACTGCGACCTCTATGCCGAGTTTCCGTGGTTGAAGGGGGCTATCAGCAGGGCCAAGTTGAGCGTAAACTATCGCACACCTCTGCTCTTCCAGATTTTTGTAAAGATTTATAACTGCTTCAGATAATGCACAGCAGGGATTTCAAGGTCGATTTGGTCTATATGTGGGTTGATGGCAACGACCCCGAGTGGCAGGCAAAGCGCAACCGCTATGTTGGCGGCAGCGTGAACAAGTCGCAGGAGGTTGTGGGTGCAGCCCGCTGGCGCGAGAACGATGAGTTGCGATTCTCGTTGCGCTCGGTCGAAAAGTATGCCTCGTGGATAAATCACATCTATATCGTTACCGATGGTCAATGCCCCGCATGGCTCGATACAACGAATCCCAAGATATCTATTATAGACCACAAGGAGATTCTTCCGAAGGAGATATTGCCAACATTCAGCAGCACGGCAATAGAGAGCTGCATCTATCGCATACCCTCTTTGAGCGAGCATTTCATTCTGGGAAACGACGATACCCTCTTTGTGAAACCCACCTCAAAGGAGACCTTCTTCGAGGGTGGCAAGCCGATAGTTCGTCTTATGCGATTCAACCGCCGCAAGGCGTTGCGACGCGGAAATTACCACAAGATGATTCGTAGAATGCAGGACTATATCGTTGAGGATTTCGGACAAAAAATCTATCTTGCTCCGCACCACAATTTCGATGCCTACCTCCGTTCCGACTACGAATATTGTGTGAATAACCTCCGAGCCGAAACGTGGAGGGCAACCTCGCGAAACCACTTCCGTACCGATGACGATATGCACCGCGTATATGTGGGCTACTATATGATTATTGCCGGACACGCCCTAATGCGCAAGGTTGGGCGATACAACAATATCGAGGGCCTCTTTGGTCGAATAAAGGCGGTGCTTACAAACCGCTTTGCCAACGATTCGCGCTGTATAAACAACTACTCGAAAGATTATTCTGCGCAGCTTCGCAAGTACAACCCGATAATGATTTGCGCCAACGACTCGGAGCGTGCAAAGGATGAGGATGCCCGGAGGATGAAAAAATTCCTCGAAGAACTCTTCCCCGAGAAGAGCTCATTCGAGAAATAGAGATTGGGAAATGCTGCCTTAGAACGATATTTGAGCCGTATCGGTCATTGTGCCGTATGCGGCTCTTATTTTGATGTTGCCACCTTTGTTGCCCGAACGGAGAATAAAGGAGGCGATACCTGCGCGGAATGGCGAAACCGCTTCGCCCTCGATAACGGCATCTCCCTCGATAGAGAGTCGCACTTCGCCACCTGTGGCGTTGAGTGTAGTGGAATTTTTATCCTGCAAGCGAACATAGACAAATACCTGGTCGTTCTTGCCGAGCTTCACGCCGCAGTCGCTAACCTCGAGGGCAATATTCTCCGCCTTCTCGGGTGCGAGTACGGTATGGCGTGCCACCTCCTTGCCGTCGCGGTAGCCTATGGCCGTGAGGTTGTTGAGGTTCGGCAGGGCGACCTTACGGAATGTGCGCATAGGCGTAGCCTTGGTGTCGAAACGGAGTGTAGTGACCTCCTTGCCGTCGGAGAGGAGCTTTACCACCTCGCAGTTCGAGATTATAGCCTTCTCCTCTGGGGAGTTGTGGTCGAGATACGATGCGATATATACCATTGGCTTACCCTCGGGGCGGAGCGAACGATAGTAGTAGTAAGCATATTTTGGTAGGCGGTCGTGACTCATAACTCCCGAGGCCTCAATTTCGGCGGTGTAGCCTCGATTGTAGTCGAACATCACCCAATAACCATCGCCCATAGCCTTGACCGAGGTGTGGTTGTCGATATGCGCGGTGTTGAGGTTTTCGACCTGTTGTACCATCCTTCGTTCGCCATCTTCACGGAGTTGGCGCGAGGTAAGTTCGGGCTTCTGCCTCCAATTTCGCACATACTGCATCAAACCTCCATCGCTGGCGTAGAACTCCCAATCGCCATACTCCGACACGATAAGGGGTACGGTATGCCCCTTGATATTGTTGAAGATGCGGAATTGGCGCGATTCGACATAAATGTCGTATCCGTGCTGCCAACCCGCAGAGTAACAGTATGGTGCAGGGTACTCCTCGTGGACAAGGCGGCTCATCTCGGCGATAAAGTCGGCCGGCTGCTTCGACTCGTTGAGCGAGGCCTCCCACGCAAGTATCGAGGGGTGGTTGCGGTCACGACGTACCATATCGCGTGTTTGTTGGTAGCAGAACTCTCTGAATTTAGGCTCCTTCTTATTGAAATACTGCCAGCCAAAGATGCAGTTCAGCACACATATTCCGAGCGAGTCGCAGGCCTCCAAGAAGGCTGTCGATTGCGGATAGTGGGAGAGGCGCACAAAATCGAATCCGGCCTCCTTGATGCGCACAGCATCGCGTACCTGCGCATTATCGCTTACGGCATAGCCGATATATGGGTGACATTGGTGGCGGTTTACCCCTCGTAGGAAGTGCTTTTTGCCATTGATATAGAGTTCGTTATCCTTGATTTCGATGGAACGGATTCCCACTTTGCGACTCTCCGAATCAACCTCCCTACCAGCAACCTCAACCGATGTTCGCAGTGTGTAGCGTGCAGGTGAACGAGGCGACCAAAGTCGCGGATTACGAACCTCCATTTGCGCGTTGAGTGTGGCGCGACTATGGCTATTAAGTTTTAGCTCTTTACGGCTTTCGGCAACAACCTTTGCGCCGTCGAGCAGGCGGTTTATGACCACAACCTCGCGGTTGCGTTTGCCGTCGTTCTCGACCGAGACCTTTACATTGACCTCGGCAGATTGCTCGCTCACCTTGTCGTAGCTGACAAAGACCCCTCCCTCGGCAGGTGTGGTGTCGAGAAATGGGTTTGTAATGGCAATCTCCCCCTTGCGAATAAGCGACACGTTGCGATACAAACCTCCATAGTAGAGAAAATCGAGCCGTTTAAGTGGTCGCGGACCGGTAATGGGGTTGTCGTTGTTGTCGAGGCGTATGGCAATGCTGTTTTTGCCCTTGTGCAGATGGTTGGTCAAATCGACCACTACGGGAAGATAGCCGCCCAAATGGTGGGCACAATGTGTGCCGTTTACCCATACGTCGGCAACATTCATCGCCCCTTCGAGGTTGAGCCACAGCTGCTCTCCGCGCACCTTCTCGACATCGATAGTACGGCGATACCAGCAGATACCCTGCCACTGTTCGCATGAATAGAACTTCTCGTAGCGCGGGGTGTGGGGTAGTCGTACCTGCTGCCATGCGGAGCAGTCGAGCTCTTTGGCGTGATACTCCGCCTCGGCACTCTCGGCAATACGAAAATACCAATCATTGTTGATTCGCTCCTCGGCACTAAGCGCAAAGGTTAGGAGCAGAAAAAGGGGTGTCAAAAACTGTTTCATAATGGTTTAGAGTGTCAATTTCTCGGTTTTGGCGCGAGTGTAGGATATCAAATCGGTGGGCGAGAGTCGCAGTTGAAGGCCTCGCTGCCCCGCACTGATATAGATGTAGTCGAACTCTAAGCACGACTCGTCGATAAAGGTGGGAAATGGCTTTTTCATACCGATAGGGGTGCAGCCTCCGCGGATATAGCCTGTGGTAGGAAGAAGCTCCTTCATAGGTATAAGGTCGCACTTTTTATTGCCCGAGACCTTTGCCGCCAACTTCAAATCGACCTCCTTATCGCCCTGGATAACACAGACAAAGTGCCCGTTGCGATCCCCCTTCAGCACCAATGTTTTATATACTCTCTCAATAGGTTCTCCAAGCGATTCGGCCACGTGGGTTGCTGCCAAGTCGTTCTCATCCACCTCATAAGGGATAAGTTCATATCCAATCTTTGCCTTGTCGAGCAGGCGTGCCGCATTTGTTTTGTTCATTGTTTTTTAGTTTTTGTTGTAAAATCGTTCCGATGGGCTCTTTTTCCACCTTACTTGTGTCGTAAATGCTCACATACCCCAAGTATGCTGCGCTTTCCGCCCCTGCATAACGCGTAAAAATAGCCTCATCGCCTCCGATTTTGGATATCCGGAATTTTTTGAGCCATTTTGTAAGCACAAAGGTATTAAAATTTGGCGGTTTCGCATAAAAAAGATAACTTTGTGAAGATAAACCTCAAAAATGAAGCTTTCTATGAAAAAGATTTTTCTCCTTGTAGCTGCGTCGATGATGTCGCTTTCGGCGGTGGCGCAGAATAGCGACTCGCTAAATTTGGTAAATGCAGAGCGTGATGTGTTGACTCTGCCAAAGGGTGCCGAGGGATATACCGTAAAGAGGGTTAACCTCTTCAATTCGGCACAGACTATTTCGGTGATAAAGTACTCACCAAAGCGACTCAAGACCGAAATTGTGCAGCCCGAGAAGCTGACAAAGGTGGCGGTAACAGCTGCAAAAAGCCGTGCTGACTTTGCTGTAAATGCCGGATATTGGGATGTACGTATCGACAAGCCTTCGACCTTCCTCAAGTTGGGCGGACAACAGATTGCCGAGACCGCAAACTTCGAGAAGGAGCGCGTGGATGGTGTTGTTTGCCTCGCCAAGAGAAGCGTGGTGATTGACCACTGCAAGGCTGGCGAGGAGGCCCCTTATGCTGCAAAATATGACGATATTCTCGCTTCGGGTCCGGTGCTTATCGACGAGGGCAAGAGTGTAGATCACGAGGCCTACACAAGAGGTATGGTGGATAATGCCGGTGGTAAGCCTGTGGGTGCTTTCTACACCTATGTTCAGCGTCACCCTCGTACCGCAATGGGCACCGACAAGAGGGGTAACGTATATCTGATTGTTGTGGATGGCCGTTCGGCCGGAAACGCCGAGGGTGTTACCATTGCCGAGCTTACAAAGGTGTGTGAGTGGCTCGGGTTGCGCGATGCCATAAATCTTGATGGCGGAGGCTCCTCGACAATGTGGTGCAAGAAGGGTGGTGTGGTAAGCTACCCTTGCCGCAACAAGAAGTATGACCACGCCGGCGATCGCAGAGTGTCGAGCTGTGTGATTGTAAGGAGCAAGAAAAGTAAGTAGTGGAGAATGAAAAAAGTAGCACTATTTCTTTCGTTTCTCTGCATTAGCCTCTCGGTCTTGGCGCAGAGTGCCGATTCGATAGCTTTTGTTTCGGCACGTAGGTACAAATTGAGGTTGAAGAGGGCGGAGGGATACACCCTTTCGGCCAAGATTTTCAACGCTCCGCAGACTATCTCGGTGATAAAATACTCGCCTAAGCTCTTCTCCTTGAGTGTTATTCAGCCGGCGGAACGTACACGGGTGAGTGAGATTGCCGAGCAGGAGAGTGCGCAGTTTGCCATAAACGCCGGCTATTGGAACAGAAATGATATGCCCTCAACATATGTGAAGAGCCGAGGTGTGGAGATGTCGTTTACACCCCCGGGGATGTTGCCGAGGGTAAATGGTCTGCTCTTGATGCACGATAGCGGAATAGAGATTCTCCGTTCGGAGGATGTTCCCGACTACCCCTCGTTGGTGGATAGGCTCAACAAGTGCGAAAATGTATTGGCGTGCGGCCCTGTGCTTATTGACGATGGTGTGAAGATGTCATACAACTACACAGCCTCCCTCTACACCCGTCGTCATCCGCGTAGCATGATAGGTTGCGATAAGGAGGGAAATATCTACCTGGTGGTGGTGGATGGTCGCGCCAAAGGCAATGCCGCAGGAATGAACATAAAGGAGATTACCGAACTCTGTTCGTGGCTCGGAATGGTCGAGGCGTTGAACCTCGACGGAGGAGGCTCCTCGACATTGTGGAGCAGGAAGTTCGGTGTGATAAATTACCCGTGTGACAACAGAACCTTCGATCACAAAGGCGAGCGCAAAGTCTCCAGTGCGCTGGTTGTAAACTCTAAAAAGAGGCGTTAGAAACGCTTCAAAATCGCGTAGATTTCAAAGGCAAAGCCCCCCACTACAAGAATTGGTGCGAGGGTGATTCGTCGCCACGAGAAGATGTCGTAACTGAACTCCTCGGGGGTTGCCTTTGTGCCGCCCGACATAAGGATAAAGCCCACTACAATAAGTGCTACACCCACAAGCATTAACACGTAGTTGCGCATTGTAAGAGGCATCTTGTCGTCACTCTTGTCGTCTATCTTGTTGAACCACTTTTTCATATTAGCAAAGGTGTATTTTGTTTGATTTCATATTTACAAAATGGTTTACTACCGGAATGGTGCAAATCACTGCAACGATAATGCCCATTATAACCATTGTGATGGCCAATAGAGCCAATCGAGCTCCATTTGGGAAGAGCCCGAAGTCGGGTGCAAGATGGTCGAGACCATAGAGCCCTCCCACAAGCAGAAGGGTGGCCAAAACTCCCGCCACAAGCCCTTGCAATGCACTACGGCCAATAAATGGTCGCATAATAAACCACTTGGTAGCACCGACGGCCTTCAGGGTGTTAATCATTTCGCGTCGGGCATACACGGAGAGACGGATGATGTTGTTCAACAAAATGAACGATACCACAAGCAAAACAGTTCCGAATACGGCAAGAATAAGTTGCAGAATGTCGAGTGTGGAGTGCATCTCCTCGACCAATTTCTCGGGGTAGCTGACGTGGCTGACACCATAGAATGTGCCTACCTCCTCGATGAACGCGTCGAGAGCAGCCTTGTCTGCCGATAGCTCCGAGAGAGTCACGTCGTAGGAGTCGGGCAGGGGGTTTTCGCCTAAGATACCCTTGATATCTACATTAAAGGTGCGATTGAACTCCTCATCCTCAGCCTTCTCCTCCTTGGATACAAAGGTTACCGACTCGACCAAGGCGTTTCCCAACAGAAAATCTGCAACCAATGTGCGGTCCTCGTCCGTGAGTCCATCATTCAACTCCACAATCATTGTTACACTTTCGCGCATATGTTTTGTGGTAGAAAAGATGTTGGACATAACAAGCCCTATTGCACCAAGAAGAAATAGGACAAAGGTCATACTTACTATCGAAGTGGCGTGGGAAAAGCGAATACTACGCGATATTTCTCTTTTTGGCGTTGCCATAATATCTACAAATTAGTGTGATTGCGAGTGCGAAGATAATCAAAATTGAGCAAATTAGTGTTATGGTTTCGGCCAAAGTCCAATTTGGTGCGCGGAATCGCCACTCTACGGTGTGATTGCCCTCCGGTAAAACCATAGCACGAAGGATGTAGTCGGCACGGAACGACTCCGCCGGTTTGCCATCCACGTAGGCCTGCCAACCCTTGTCGTAGTATATCTCGGAGAATACCGCCACAGCACTACCTCCGTTGAGTGTATAGTCATAGACGAGGCGATTCGGACGATACTCTTTCAATTCGATAGCTCCCGTTCCGCTGATTGTCGGCCTCGGAGCTCCCTCCTCCACAACGGCAACCTTCTTGAGGTCGGAAATTCCGAGAGCCGCCAGAGCCTCGGCTGCATTTGCAGTAACCTCTATATCTTCCACAAACCAGGCGGCTCCGTTGGCGGTTGCTCGAGGGAGAACACCTCCCTGAGGGCCAATGATATACTTGGTGTTGAGCATATCGAGAATACCCTCGTCACCCTTCATCAAATAGACATCGATAACATCCTGATATCGGCTCATTTTTGCACCGTGATAACCTCCAATCGAGCGATGGAACATCGAGGTTGTGGCATCGTTGAATGGCGAGACCGAGAGGTTGTAAACGCGATAGCCAAGCTCCTTGTCGGCCATAATCTGCTTATCCTCCTTGGTAGGGCGGATTTTGGTGTCGCTCTTCTCTACAAATTTGTCGTAGGATTGGTAGCGGAGATTTACGGGTAGTATATCGGCAACAATAAGCACGGCCAAAGCCGCGAGGGCTGTTGTGCGCCACCTCTTGTCGATACGCAGTGCAATCAGCAAGAGTGCTGCTGCGGCAGCAATAAAGAGGAGTGAACGCCACGCATCCGAGGCCAAAATCTCGGCACGCTCGGTAGCCATAGCGTCGGCTGTGCGATAGCCCAACTCGGAGTGGAGGCCGTGGTCGATGTACTGCTTGCCATTCTCCATCTCCTGGAACATATGGTAGAACTGAGCACTCATCATCTCGCCATCCTGCTCGCGTCCGAAGTCGAAGATTGAGGACCCTCCCACTGCGAAAATAAGGCATATTGTGGCGACAACACCGGCGGTGATGACCACAACTCGGGTGAGATACTGCTTCTCCAACCAACGCTTGTAAATCTGCCATAAGCCGATACCCGCCAACAGTGGTACGCATAGCTCTATGATAACCAGGGCGGTAGAGACTGCACGGAACTTGTTGTACAGTGGCAGATAGTTGAAGCAGAATTCGGTAAACCACATTGTATGGTAGCCCCACGCCATAAAGAGGGATAATACTATGGCCGCCACAATCCACCAACGCTCACGATGCGATGCGAGAATCAAGCCCAAGATGGCGAGGAAGATTGCTATCGCACCGAGGTAAGTTGGGCCTGCGGTGTAGGGTTGCTCGCCCCAATATGTGGGGAGCATCTCCGCCATACGCTTATCTACACCTATCTCGTCGAGGGCATTAGCGACTGCGCCGTTATTGGAGAAGGTCTTGCCCGAATCGCCCCCCATAAAGTTGGGAATAAGCATATTCCAACTCTCGTTTTGGCCGTAGCTCCACGCTGTAGCATAGTCAATATCGAGACCTTTACGTTCACCCTCTGCTACAAGTGCGCTACCTCCGCGAGTGGTATCCTCGGTGTGTTGCATTGTGTAGTAGAGCGGTGCAAAGTTGGCTCCGAGCGATAGTGCGGCCGCGCCAACCAAAATGGCAGTACGCTTTGCAAATATCTTATAGCGTTTCTCAATGATGGCAAAAATCAACTCCGAGATGTACAACAGGGCCGCCACCAAGACTATGTAGTAGGCTATCTGTGGGTGGTTGGCTCCCACCTCCAAAGAGGCGAAAAGTGCGGTCAAAGCTCCTCCGAGCCACATATTTTCGCGTAGTGTGTAGTGGATGGAACCGAGCAAAGCCGGAGCATAGACCAAGGCCCACATCTTGGTAATATGTCCTGCTCCGATAATCAGGAAGAAGTAGGTGGATAGTCCGTAGGCAAGACCTATGATGATGCCTACCCAGGCCTCCATACCCATCAATAGTGCCATCACAAAGGCAGCAAGCATAGCAAAAAAGAGCATCGAGGCGGGTTCGGCAAAGAGGTTCTGAACCCAATCTACTGTGCGCTTGATGATTTGTGTCGGATATTTGATGTTGATTTGGTAGGCCGGCATACCCGAGAACATTGCTCCTGTCCACTGCGGGTCCTCATCGAAGTCGGCGCGACACTCGCGGATGTCGCGGCTCATACCATCGAATTGACGGATGTCGTGTTGAGGCAGTACGCGCCCCTCCAACTGTGGCGCAAAGCCCACAAGAGCAACAACCCCAAAGACAAAAATTGCCACAAATGCAGGCAACGATTTACGCAATATTTCTTTTAACTTTTCCATAATATTCGATAAATAACGCTCAAAGTTAGAAAAAAAATCCCTTTTTAGGGCAAATCTATCGAAAATTCACTATCTTTGTTCGGATAAAGGGCTTTTATGACAACTACTTTAGACCTAATTCGTCGCCCGATAGAGGGCAATATTGAGGAGTTTGAACAGTTTGTTCGCAAGAATTTCAGCGAGTCGGAAGATTCGCTTATGGGCGATATGCTCGACTATGTCCTCTCCTCGCGAGGCAAAGGGCTGCGACCTATCGTGGTTATGCTTGCCGCAGGTGCAACATCGGCTACCGGTAATTTTGGCAAGCGCACGATGTTGGCAGCAATGTTGGTGGAGATGATTCACGTGGCTTCGCTTATCCACGACGATGTAATAGACGAGTCGAATCTGCGTCGCGGTCGCGCCTCGGTAAATGCCCGATGGCAGTCGCGCAATGCGGTTATTATCGGTGACTATATCCTTGCCCGAAATATGAATATCGGCTTGCAAAGCGGTCAGTACGACCTACTTACACACATTATCGGCGCTATGTCCTCACTCTGCGAAGGAGAGCTTATTCAAAGCGACCACGCCTCGAAATTGGACACTTCGCGCGAAAACTACCTCGACATTATCTACAAAAAGACCGCCTCGCTCTTCTCGGTGTGTGGCTCGGTGGGAGCTTTGTCGGTGGGAGCCTCGCGAGAGAAGGTCAATGCGTTGAGTACCTTCGGAAATATGCTCGGTATGGCTTTTCAGATTGTGGATGATATCCTCGATTTTGTGCCAAACAACAACACCGGAAAGCCTGCGGCAAACGATTTGCGCGAGCGAAAAATCACACTTCCTCTCATTGAGGTTTTGGAGCGTGTGTCGGAGGAGGAGAGGGCGGAGATTATGCGCCAACTGCCACTCTGTGCCGAGAGCGAAGATAGTGTGGCCTATATTCAGGGAAAGGTCGAGGAGTACAAGGGTGTGGAACTTGCCCGCGAGACGGTGCAGGCCTATCTGCAACGCGCAATGTCGGCCCTGTCGGTATGCGAGGATTCGCCATATCGCGATGCGCTGCTTGCCCTCTGTGAGTATGTTGTGGAGCGAGACAGATAGAACTGAAAACTGAAAACGGAAAACGGAAAACGGAACCGACGACAAACCGAGGGCAGAGGGAGCTTGCTCGCTTTGCCGAGCCACAAGGAAGAAAAGCCTGCGAAGCAGGATTAAAACGGAAAACTTTTTAATTAGAGAGTAGTAAAAAACTTAAAGCGCACCCCATAAAGCGAACAAAGTGAGCGCCCTCAGTAAGGGCGGAACGCCCGCCCCTAGCAACCCCCAGAAATGTTGCGCCTTGACCACGCTCGGAGTTCGGAAAACTAAAAAACTTCTCGTCTAAAAAAGGATACAACTTTATTTTTTAACCAATAAAACTAAAATTTTATGTCACAAAAACAAAATTCTAATGTGCCGGCAATCATCGTGTGCATCTTGCTCTTCGGTATGATTTCGTTCGTCACAAACTTGGCATCACCAATGGGTGATATCCTCAAGAACCAGTTCCAGGTTGCCAACTGGATGGGTACTCTCGGCGTGTTGTGTAACTTTATCGCCTATGCCGTTATGGGTATTCCTGCAGGTAACATCTTGCAGAAGAAGGGCTACAAGTTCACCGCTTTGACCGCTGTTGCAGTTGGTTTTGCCGGTGTAGGTATTCAGACTATCGCCGGTATGCTTACCGGTAATCTTGCCTTCGGAGTGTATCTCCTCGGTGCGTTCGTAGCGGGCTTCTCGATGTGTATGCTCAACATCGTGGTTAATCCTATGCTCAACAAGCTCGGTGGCGGTGGTAACCGTGGTAACCAGCTCGTTCAGGTGGGTGGTTCGTTCAACTCGTTGATGGGTACTGCCGTTATCTTCCTTACAGGCGTATTTGTGCCAAGCATCGCTAAGGCTCAGATTAGCCAGGTATTCCCATTGATGGGTATTGCTCTCGCAATCTTTGCTGTGGCTTTTGTGGTAATTCTCTGGACCAACATTCCGGAGAATCCTGTAGTTGAGACCAAGGAGGAGGCTTCGCAGTATGGCCCTATGTCGTTCCGCCACTTTGTTCTCGGTGCTGTTGCAATCTTCATCTATGTAGGTGTTGAGGTAGGTATCCCTAACGTGTTGCAGAAGTGGTTGCAGAATGGTGGTTTGAATGTTGAGTCGGGTGCTGAGGCTATCGCAGGAACAGTTACAGCAACCTATTGGTTGTTGATGCTCGTAGGTCGTCTCTTGGGTGCGGCTCTCGGTGCTAAGGTTTCGGCTAAGTCGATGTTGTCGGCAGTGTCGGTTGTAGGCTTGTGCCTTGTTTTGGGTGCTATTTTCCTCTCGCCTCAGACTGTTGTTAATCTCCCTGTATTCAAGGGTACAGCCGGTTTCGGTATGGCTGCAGTGCCTGTAAATGCTGCTCTCCTCGTGTTGTGCGGTCTCTGCACATCGGTTATGTGGGGCGGTATCTTCAACCTTGCAGTTGAGGGTCTTGGTAAGTACACCGAGAAGGGCTCGGGTATCTTTATGGCAATGGTTTGCGGTGGTGGTATCCTTCCATTCCTGCAGAATGCGGTTGTCGATTGGACAGGCAGCTACCTCGTAAGCTACTGGGTAATCGTTGCAGGTCTTGCCTTCTTGCTCTACTACGCTTTGGTAGGTTGCAAGAATGTAAATAAGGATATTCCTGTAGAGTAATCGAACAGAATATCTGATAAATCGGGTGGTCGATATTGTCGATTACCCGATTTTTTTGTATATTTGGACTCGATAATGGTTGTATGCGAATGTTGATTACCCTGCTTCTCTGTCTGTTGGCAATAGCGGCAAATGCTAAAAGCAAATATCCCCTACACGAAGATTTTGCCAAGTTGAGTGCTATGTCTGCGCCTCTTGGTCGTGGTCTATTGGGTGTTGGTAACACCTTTTTGTCGATTATGCCGAAGGGTATGCGCTCCAATAGGCAGATGAGTGTAGAGCGCGTAGAGATTGCTGTAGCGCAGGGAGAGAAGGGGGTTAAGGCGTGGGTGGTTACCCCTTGCGACCACAATGGCAAGGCGATTCTTCTGCTTCACGGCGGAGGCTTTGTATTCAAGGGTGCGCCCTATCACTACGACCTTGCAAAGGAGTATGCACGTCGCACTCGCTCGGTGGTGGTTATGGTGGATTATAGTACAGCCCACAACAACCCCTACGGCAAGGCGTTGGAGGAGTGCTGTGCTGCGTGGCAATGGTTGGTGGAGAGTAGCTCAAGGTTAGGTGTAGATAGTTCGCGGATATCGATAGTCGGCGACTCGGCAGGGGGCTTCTTGGCCGTAAAAACGGCCTTGTGGACAATCTCGCAGGGGGTGCAGCGTGCCGAGAAGATGGCCTTGATATATCCCGTTATAGATAGTTCGATGCGCACCCGTAGTATGGCGGAGTTTACCGACACCCCCGTTTGGAACGCTCGCCTAAATGCAAAGATGTGGGAGTACTACCTTCAGGGTAGGTGCGAGGAGTCGTTGCTCGACCTCGATGCGAAGGTGCTGAGGAGCCTCCCTCCTACATATATCGAGACGGCAGAGTTCGACTGCTTGCGCGACGAAGGGGAACTCTTTGCCAAGAGGTTGCAGGAGGTGGGGGTTCAAACTACCTATATAGCGACGAAGGGGACGATGCACGGCTTCGATATGGTGCAAAAGAGCGAGATTACACAGTCGCAGGTGTCGGCTCGTTGCGAATGGCTCAAATAGACCTTCGGGGGGGGGCAAAAAACAGGTGTTGATGGTTGGGGTAGCCCTACATCAACACCTTAATCTTTTCTGCGCGTAGGCGCACTATAACCACTTCTTGTAGCGGAAGTAGCCCATTGTTAGTCCCGAGGCCAGAACCATCAAGCCGAGAGCGAAAATATAGCCCAGAGGGAGTTCCCAGCCGTTTGGCAGGGTATAAACCCACTCCAACTCGGGCATTATGCGGAAGTTCATACCATAGATACTTGCCACAAGCGTTGCAGGCATGAAGACTACAGCTGCCACCGAGAAGATTTTTACGACCTCGTTCTGCTCAATATTGATAAGGCCGAGGGCCGAATCCTGAATATAGTCGAGACGTTGGAACGAGAAGTCGGTATGCGAGATAAGCGAATTAACGTCCTTAATCATCAACTGCAAGCGAGGGTAGATATCGTTAGGGAATCGCTCGCTTCGCAGAATACCCGAAAGGATACGTTGGCGGTCGAAGATGTTCTCGCGCAAAATCATCGTACGCTCCTGCAGGGTGTTGATGCGGTGGATTACCGCCTTGTCAATCGAATCCTCCTTGTTGATGCCCTTTGAAAGTGCTGAAACCTGACGGCCTACCATCTCCACCAAATCGGCATCGAAGTCGATTCGCACCTCGAGCAACGAGATAAGAATATGGTATCCCGTCGAGAAGCTACGGTAGTTCATCTGCAATCGCTTTTCGGCCTCGCGGAAGGTGCGCATATCGGCCTGACGCACCGAGACCAAGACACCCTCGTTGGAGAGGATAAAAGAGACCGGCTCAACCTCGAAGCTGTCGCCCGTAGGGACAAAGAAGTTCGAGTTCGAGATAATGGCATTCTCCGTCTCGGAGTATTTTGAGGTGGATTCAATCTCCTCGACCTGCTGCTTGGTCTGGAGGCTTATCTCCATAAAGTTCTCGACAGCCTTCTGCTCCTTGATGGTTGGCTGCACCATGTCAATCCAAAGAATATCGTCAAAACCGAGGTCGTCGAAGAGCTCGGTGTCGGCATTGCGAATAATCTTGTTGTATTGCTTTAAGTAGATTGTAATCATCTCTTTTCCTTGTTGTTAGAAAGGTTTAACTTCGTTTTTTGCGGTGACGGTGTGTTCGGTGGAAGTTTTATCAAGAGCCCGAACACCTCTGATTACCTTCAGCCGGGATTGACCTTCGGCTCAATCTTGAGGCCGTAGTCCCAGAACTTTTTAAGTGCGTTGTGTTTCTGCAAATCGAATAGGAAGTCGATGTTGCGCGTCAAGTAGTCGTAGGCATACTCGCGGTCGGCGTACTCGCTCTCGAGAATTGCCTCGTAGATATGCTCCACGCCGAATGTGAAGGCTGCCTCCAACTCGTCGCGCACATCGTACGAAAGCCCCTTACGTGCCACCCATACGGCAAATGTAAATGGCTGTTTTGTAGCCTTTTGCCACTCCTCGGCCAAGTCGTAGATGTAGGCAAATTTGCCCTCGTTGTCGAAAACCTTGTCGCCGATAAGCAGGAAGGCATCATCCTCTTGTGCGTGGTCGAGAATGGTATAATCCTCCATTGTTATCCACTCGGGCTCGATATGCCATAACTTTTTGGCGAGGAAGCCGCAGAGCTGTACCGAAGTCTTGGAGTGTGCATCGAGGAAGATACGGCGCACCTTGTCGATAGGCTGGTTGGACATCACCGTAACGGTGCGTACCTTGCCGACAGCTCCGATGCAATAGTCGGTAACTATCTCGGCATCAGGCAATGATGGTACCATCGCAGCGGGCATAAGCGCGATATCGGCCTTGCCTTCAACGAAGTTCTGATAACAAGTAGCAGGGGGTGCAAGCAGTAGTTCGGCACCAAGATTAGAGTGGTGTCGAAGTCCATAGATGAACGGTATCGTATTCAGATACGACACTGCGGTTATTTTTACATCTACTGCCATCTTCCATAGTTTGTTTGACTTTTCTCGAGCCTTTATCAGTGCAAAGATAAGCAATTTTTATACAGAGTGTTCACCGAGAGTCTGTTTTTTTAATAATAAACCCGATTTTTTTGCGAAATTTTGACTAAATTCGTCCCACATAGTAAGTTAAATTTGAAATAGAGTTATGAAAAAGAGCCTCTGTCTAATTGTTCTTTTGTGTGGCGCGCTCTCCGTCTCGGCGCAAAACAGACCATCATACCGTTTTCACAAAAACCCCGACTACTATCTGCAGGTACAGAGCGAAAAGATGTTTGAGGTGGTGAACGAGAGTTTGAATACCTATCCTCCCGTTGTGGGCAACGATTTGATTCGAAGAGTTACTCTCGGCGCACTCGATATGCTGTTGCACGACACGCGTAACGATATGAGCGATGCGTTTTGCAGTTTCGTGGATTCTCGAGTGAACAGAGTTCTTGCCGACCTGAAAAAGCCCCACAAAAAGGGCCTTAAAATCTACAAAATATACAACGAGGCGATGATTGCACGTACCAAGAGCGTAAATATTGCCTTCGACATCTCGCGCTGTCGTTGCCGCGGACACAAGGAGCCTCTTCTCTCCAACGAAAAGATTGACGAGATTGTGAAGATGTGCGACGTGATGTTCCTCTCGCACAACCACAGCGACCATGTTGATAACTATGTTGTAGAACAATTCATCAAGGCCGGAAAGCCCGTTATTGCAACTCCCGAAATTCTTACCGATATGCAGGGAGTGACACATCTGCGCAATGAGAATATGGCGGAGACCTTCTCGGTTCAGCTCAAGAGTGGCAAGAGGCTGTCGGTAACTATCCACCCGGGACATCAGGGCAAGTTGCAGAACAACATCTGCGCCGTTGCAACGCCCGAAGGATATGTTGTTTGCCACACCGGAGACCAACACCACAGAGAGGATGTCAAGTGGTACGCCGATGTCAAGAGCGTTTCGCCTCGAATTGACGCCTTGATTGTTAATTGCTGGACAAATAGCCTCGAAAGACTATTGGCAGGATTCAATCCTCGTTATGTTATTACAGGCCACGAGAACGAAATGGGACATACGATAGACCATCGTGAGGCTTTTTGGCTCACATTTGCCAAGTTCGAGCCGTTGGCTTACGACTACGTGGTGTTGGCTTGGGGCGAGTGGTTTATGATAAAGTAAGGATTCGTCAATTCATACGATATAGGAGGGGGCAAGAGTTTTTTTTGAGCCCCCTCTTTTCTGCCTTTTTTCTACGAGTGATGAAAAAAGTGCAAATTTTTTTGTCGGCATAAACTGCTAATGCTCTGTGGTTTGTGCTGCCGACTATCTACAAAAGTTAGAAAAAATTTGGTTTGCCTCTTGACAAGCCCCCTTTTCGGATTATATATTTGCACCGTCAATCGACGTCAATCGACACGAGGTTTTCAACAATAGTGTGTCGTATGTTGAAAACCTTATCAACATCCAAACGAGCTGGCTATGCGGGACATTTCTTATGTTTTCGACAGCCACGAACAGATTATTAACACATTTAACAACATTTTTTAACCTATGAATCGCGCTATTTTGTGCAGTGCGATAGAGGAGGTGGTATCGAAGTATGGCTACGACTTTACGCTAAACGACGGTGCCTACTATCCAACCTCCGTCTGTCGCTATCCTGCAGCCTATATGTCCCAACCCGAATTTGTCAGCTTGGAGGGGCGAAAACACGGTCGAGTAACCTACAAGGTGTCGCTACACTTTGCACGACAAGGGGCGAAACTCTCCCCCAAGGAGCGAAACAGCCTCCTTGCCGAGATGGAGGAGCAGATGACAAAGATTTTTGTCGAACTCTCGCGCCATCAGCGAATTGCTGTAGTCAGAGAGCTGGCTATCAAACCCGTTGTCGGAGCTATAGACCAGCACGGAGCTGTGGCGATGGTGGCAGAGGCGTACGTCGAGACTATTTTCTAATCAAGTAAAAAGCGTAAAAAATGAGACTTATAAAACTTTCCGAAGACTTTACACCGCGACACGAAGGCCTCCTCTATGGCATAGATGTCGAGTCCGAGCAGCCGAGAGATGTAACTATCGAGGTTGTGGATATGGCATCGAGTGAGGTTGTCGCCACACAAAGATTGCGCGAGATAACCACTGCAGAGGTCAATATCGCCCACTACATCGAGCCGATTACGGGCCACACCCCTTCACACGCCGCCCATACCACCTTCAAGGAGGCTCCAAGTCGATGCACGATGATTCGTTCGGGCGAAGATTTATCGGCACCAATCATCACCTCGGTAAACAGGTGTCACATCTCCCGACCGAGCTGTGTGTGTGCAATGCCCAACCGCCGTACTATCTCCTATGGCGAGGTGGATGAGGTGCTGATTCTTGCCGCTGAAGGAGGTGTTCTCACAGCCAATATTGTGGCAGATACCGGCGAAAGTCTCTCTTTGGACTACAGCACGGCAACAGGTGCGGCCATACTCTCAATCTCGACCAAGGATTTTGGGAAAAAGTTCCGAACACTCGATGTGGAACTGCTATGCAATGGAGAGAGTTTGGGCCATTTGCACTATACTGCCGTACCGGCTCATAAGGGGTCGCTGCGATTGGCGTGGGTCTCGGGTGCGGGTTCTATCGAGCGATATACCTTTCCGGTGGTTGTAAAGTCGCAGCTTAGCACAGTGAAGGAGAGCATCGACACCTCCGAAGGCCGCAGGGTCGTAAGTGCTGTGTCGAAGTCGATTTTGTCGCTGAAGTCGCGCTACGAAGCAGCTGCGACAATCGAGGCCTTGGCCGAAATCATCTCTTCGCCAAGGGTTTGGATTGAGGGGGCCTCGGGGTGTGCCGAAGTGGAGGTAGAGTCCTTGTCGGTGGATAAAAACCTCTTTAACGAACCCGATATTGTTGCATTAAATATCCTGGAGTGGCGCAAGGAGGAGCCTATGGTATGGTAGAGTTGTGGATAGATGACAGGGAGTGCGACATCGACAGCCTGCCAAAAATCCCTATCGGATTCGATGTCGATAAGCTGAAAAAGGCCGAAGGCGGGCGTAGCGGTAGAACTATCGAGTTGGAGCTCCCTGCAACCCCTCGAAATGATGCAGTATTTGGCTCTTCCAAGGATGTTTATGCCACCTCGCGCTTCAATTTGGAGCAACATAATGCAGTAGTAAAACTGGATGGCATAGTGATTTTTGAGGGTGCTGTATATCTTCACACAACAACTATCGGCAGGGGCGGATGCGAGGGCTACAAAATCCGAATCAGCGAGGGGGGTGCAGGGTGGATAGATCCGGTTGTCTATGGAAAGTTGAGCGATCTCGACATCCCCTTTGCCGCCTATCTCGACCTTGCAACAATCTCCGACTCTTGGGAGGGCGATAGTGCTGTCCGTTTTCTACCCGTACGACGCAGCGACAAGCGTTATGGCTACTCCCCCTCGGCAATGCCCGTCGAGTTGATAATGCTTACCGATGACTACCACCCCTTTATCTCCATTGCCGAGATGGTAAGGGCGATGTTTGCCCAATCGGGTTATACCATGCGCAGCAACTTCTTCGATAGCGAGTTCGGGCGTTCGCTCTATATGAGTGGCGACTATGCGCGAAACGATGCTGCCGACGCAAAGGCCAAATGCGACTTCTTTGCCCGCCGTTCGGCCCCAACCACAACTGTTGCCGACGATGCAGGAAGGGTCTATGCCTCGAATCGTTTTGCGGCCCACTCGCTTGGACCAATGGTAGATACGGCAGACCCTACAGCGGTGGATAGCGACGGGAATCTTATGGTCGATACCTTCAACACCTTGAGTGCCTTTTCAAAAAAGGAGAACGGGGATATATGTTTTACGCCGGCTCGTTCGGTCAAGGCGGGTTTTGTGCTCCATCTCGAATACACTACAGAGTGTAAGATTCTGTCGCGAGATCGCCTGCAAGGATTCGATGTTGTGGAGGGGTTGGATGGTGTTCGAGTAGAGTTTATGTTGGCTAATACGTGCAAGGATTACAAGAGGATGATGTCTCCGAATTTGCAGTACAGAGTCTTTATCTTTGACCATGTAGAGGGCCGAGAGTACGAATTGGCAACAACTTACCTTGATGGCACGGCCGAGACAACAGGTCGCTGGTCCTCACGTTCGGCGTTGGTAAAGACGGCAGACAAGGAGCCTGTCGCAGCCTCTATTCTCTATCGTGACAGGGGTTCAACGGAGTGGAATCTCTACCGAGAGGATTGGGCTCTCTATGCCGGATATATCGAGGAGAGGGGCAAGGTGGATGTCTGTTTGGACCTTCGTCTTCCACCACAGGAGATTACCTCGGGAGGCTCTCTCGATCTCGATAAACTGTGGTTTGGAGGAGCAGAACCCGGGATGGAGATAACCCTCGGCGTGGGCACAACCCTCCGTCCCTACTTTACTACGGTGCCCGGAGTGAATTCCAAGTTGGAGTTCGGTGATGTAGCCCCTCGATATATCCGTCAGGTGGAGTTACTCGATGCCCTTGGCCGTATGTTTAATTTAGCCTTCTTTACGGATGAGAAGGGTAGAGAGGTCTATATCGAGCCGCTGGAGAGTTTCTACGATGGGGAGGAGATTGATGTGAACGACAAAATATGCCTCTCTCGAGGGGTGGAGATTGCGGATGCGGGCCTTGATATGCCGCAAACCCACAAATTCTCCTATAGAGCCACTGACTATGCAACCAACCGATTTAACCTCGAAAACGAGGATGAATTTGGCTCTTGGAGTCGTCGTAATCGCCTCTATTGTACGGTCGATTCAACAAAGGATTGCGGTGTCGAGCTATTCACTACGACCATAAATGTAGAGAAGGTTACCGGTTTTGCCCCCTCCGCCTCGCTGATGCAGGTTGGGGATATAGGTGAGCAGCAGGACGAGGGAATCGATGTGGCATTTACGCCCCATATTGTATGTTACAAAGGTATGCGCCCCTTGCCCGAGAACGAGTGTTGGATTGCGATGAGCAAATATGACAGCTACCCCTATGCAACCTTTGCCGATAGCGAAGATGTAAACCTCTGCTTCGAGGGGCGAAATGGCGTTGAAGGCCTCTGTTCGTACCATATTCCGGAGTTGGTACGACAGGAGGAGGGGCAACGTGTAACCCTCGATATGCACTTTACCACGGCCGAGGCGGCGGCTCTCCTTATGGATGATGGCCCAAGGTCATCAGTGCGAAAGAGCTTCCGATTTGAGATTGAAGGAGAGAGTTCCCTCTACCGTTTGGTGAAGATTAAGGATTGGAATACGCAGAACGGCATCGTCCGCTGCACTTTTGAACGATTATTAAAGGATTGAGAATGGATTCACAAGAGAGGAGATTAGTAACTGTGTTGCTCAACAATGTGCGAAACAAAAGCCTTCCGGAGGCGGTCTCTATTATGTGGAGGCGGGGTTTGCTCGACAAAAAGGCCATAGAGAGGCTCTACATTACGGCGGAAGTGGAGCATCTGGTGCGTAATGGCGAGACCAAATCCAAAGCTATTGAGCATCTATCCAAAGAGATGTCGTGTTCCTATGAGAAGGTGCGTGCGGTGGTTTACAACAAAAAAATTAGAGAGAACAAGAGATGAAAACAAAGATTGAAATTAGAAATGACGCCTCGGTATGTACCATTGATATTGAGGGTGTTATAGGTGTCTCGGAGGAGAGCCAATTCGCCTCCTCGTCGCAGAGTGTTGCCACCTACGAGCGATTCAAAGAGGAGGTTGCAAAAATTCGCGATATCGAGGCCGAGGAGGTTATCGTGAATATCCGTTCTACGGGAGGAGATGTGAATGATGCGCTGCTGATTTACGAATCTCTCGTCTCGCTTAATGCCAAAATCGTAACACGCTGTTATGGCTATACGGCTTCGGCAGCAACTATTATTGCGCAGGCGGCGAGTGAGGGGTGTCGCGAGATTTCGGCCTCGGCACTCTACCTCATACACCTCTCGAGTAGCGTTGTAGAGGGCAATATCGCCGATTTGAACGAGCGTATAGCCCTGCTCGAAAAGACCGATGAGCGTTTGGCTTTGCTCTATTCGCAACGCTCGGGACGAGATAAAGAGGCGTTTATGGCACTGATGAGCGAGAATGGTGGTCGTGGCCGATGGCTCTCCCCCGAGGAGGCGGTAGCAGCGGGCTTGGCCGATGTGGTTGTCGGAGCCGAGGAGCAGACGCAAAAGCGTGGCTTGATTGAGCGAGTGAAGGGGTGGTTTAGCCCCTTGAAGGAGGAGAGAAGGCAGCAACCACTGCCCCTCGATTTGAATGTTCTGCATACGACGGCCGGAGGCGTGCAGGTTCCCGCTTCGGCCATTGCGCTCCGCGAAGGTCAAAAGCGAGCCTCTTCAACAAAGACAGAGAGTATGGAAGACCCATATCTCGAGGGTGTGGCAGTAGCACCCAACGCCTTGGCTTATGCCGAAGATGCCCTGAAATTCAAGGGGCGATAACAAAAGACAAAATACTAATAAAAACTACTAAAAATCAAAGAGCTATGATTATCGAAAATTCAAAAACCTACAGTTTAACAGATGTTGAGAATATCTTTTTCCGTCCGGCCTTCTGCGGTAAGGCTGCCGAGGAGATGGGCATACGAGTCCTCTACAACCTTCCTATGCCGACCAAAGTACCCCTCTTCTCCCACAACAACAAGATTTTGAAGAAGTTTGCCCCCGGTTGGCAGGGCGGAAATGCTTCGACTCTCACTCAGAAGGAGATTGCATTGACCAAGTTGAAGGCCGAGTCGGCATACTCTGCCGAGGACTACTTCTCGACCATTTACGAGATTATGGTGGCCTCGTCGGATGTAAATCTTGGCGATTTGTCGGGCACAGAGCTCGAGCAGGCCGAGACCGAACTCTTCCGCCGTGCGTTGGTGGATAGTGTCTATACCAACACTTGGTTCGGTGACAGCAATGGTGTAGTCTCCAACATCAATAACTTCGACGGTTTCATCACTCGCATTATCGCAACAGGCGAGAATGGAGAGGACCTTCCGATTGAGCTTTGCAGCGAGGAGTACTATGCCGACTCGGCCGTGGAGATTCTGCGCGACACCTGGACAAAGTCGCCGGATCAGCTTCGCGCTCTCGCTGCGGATGGCAATTTGGCCTTCTTCGTAAGCTCGGAGCTCTACGACAACTACAAGTTCTATCTCGACGATAAGGGCATTGCAGAGTCTCAGGGCGAGGTTAGTGGTCGTCAGGTTCTGACCTATCATGGTATTCCGCTTATCGAGGTTCCAACCTTTGGCTGCGAGATGAAGCGTGCAAAGGCCTTCTGCCTCCTCACCGACCGTCGCAACCTTGTGCTTGCGTTGAATACTGCCGACTCTCCGGAGAAGGAGATACATATGTGGTACAACCCGGACGAGATGGAGAATCGCCAGCGCGTGGTATTCCTTGCGGGAACAACCATTGTGGATGAGACGCTCTTGTCGGGAGTCCTCTTCGATAACGGATTATTCTTCAATGATGGTTCGGAGTTGTAAGCCTGTTGGTGGGGTGGAGAGAGTGATTCTCTACCCCGCCGATGCGGTACAAACGGCACTCTTTTCGAGCGATGGTTGCGAGGTGACCCTCGCCGACGAGGCTCTCGAAGTGGAGCTTATGGATGATGCCTCCCACTATCAGGAACGTGCGGAGTGCGAGTGCGGAGCGACAAAAATAGCCCACACCTTGCACCTTGTTGCAGAGAGGCGCAAGGCTGTCGAGTGGTTCGGGGCGGAGTTTTTGGAGCGAGCCTCCATTGATGGTGTGGTTGCGGTGGTAAAGCTCGAAGATGGTCGTAGCTTGTTGGTGGGCTACTCCTCGCGTTTCGGCAACGAATATCCGCTGCGCTTGGCGAGTCTCCTCTCCGCTTCGGGTAGTGGCACAGGCGAGCAGCCAACCGTAACCTTGCAACTTGTGTCGTATGATACCGAGTTTTCGTGCGAAATAATTTAATGACAAAAACAAATTGACTTTTATGGTAAGCAAAAAGAGAAAAAGTGTGGTATGCACAACTCAAAACCGAGCAGATGCCCTCTACTCCCTCTCGGCAAAGAGGGTTGAAAGCAGAGAGTTTTGGCGTTGGGGTGCAGACAACAATATGCCTGAGGCGTTGGCAACCCTCTCACGCCGTTCGACAGCCCACCGCCGAATTCTTAACGATAAGGCCGACTATATTTCGGGTAAGGGATTCAACTACGATGGTGCGGTGCCACTGCTTGGAGAGGTGGTGGAGAGGGTAAATGGCGAGGGGGAGTCGTTGCGACAGGTGTTGAATAAACTCGCCTTCGATAAGATGCTCTTTGGAAATGCCTTTTTGGAGATTGTTACCGACGAGTCGCACTCATTCCTGTCGCTCTATCACCAAGACTCTACCCACTGCCGCGTAGCAAAGGATTCACACCACATCATCCTCCACCACGATTGGCGAAATTTTCGGGTTGCCGAGTCCAAGACTCTGCCCCTCTATCCCCTTTTCGAGCAGCAGAGCGACGGAACACTGCGCTCGATGATACACTACAAGGACTACGAGCCAATGTTCGAGCACTACGGCGTGCCGCAGTATATCGCCGGAATGAACGTCTCGGCAATAGCCTATAAGACAGACCGTTGGAACATTGCCCGATTGGACAACTCGTTCCAACTCTCGGGTGTGATGATGATTGACAATGCGGTGGATAGCGAGTCGGAGGCCTCCGAGTTGGCCCGTATTGCCGAGCAGCGTTTTGCCGGCAAGCCGGGGCAGGTGATGTTTATTATCCGAGATGAGAGCTCCGACGACAACTCGCGATTTATCCCTATCGAGTCGCAGAACGACGGCGATTGGCGCGATCTGCACGACCAGGCGACGAGTGATATCGTGGTGGCCCACTCGTGGTTCCGTTCGTTGAGTGGTTTGGACTACTCGACGGGCTTTAGTGCCGAGCGCATCCTGCACGAGTACGAAGTTGCTCTCAACACCGTAATCCTCGGTGAGCAGAGCGAGTTGTTGGAGCCAATCACGGATGTTGTAAATGGTGTTTTGGGTATAGATTGTTCATCGCTCGAGATTATTAATCGTCCGCCAACACGCTCCAAGCCTATCTATATGAAGGTTTGGGAGGCGCGTAAGGCCGATGGGTTGGAGTACGACGAGACCGACGAGCGTCAGCAACTATTTCTCTCCGAGATAAGTAAAAACAACATCAAATCTATTGACTAAACTATGCAAAATCTTATAACAAATGAACAGGTTATTTCAATGGCTTTCAGCGATGGAGAGTATGTTTCGCCGGAAGTTGTCCTCGATTCGGACATCGCTTCGGCAGCTCATCGCTACATTCTCCCGATTGTGGGAGAGAAGCTTTACGAGGAGATGCTTGAGGGCTCTCACCCGACTCTGGTCAGCGATTTTGTCGCGCCTGCGTTGGCTATGGCAGTGCGAACGATGATTCAGCCCGCCTTGAATGTGCGTACGGGGCAGGCGGGGTTGCATATCCCCTCCTCGGCACGTGCCGACACCTCTACCAAGGGGGTTACAAATGCCCTCCACAAGTCATTGCGCCTGCGTCGTAGTGCCCTGTTGAGGCGATTGTCCGACCATTTGAGAGACTCTGCATCGCACTTTGCGAGCTATGATGCGGGCCGTGATATAATGCAAAGATGCAGAATCGATGGAGGCTATCTACAGATGCGCTAATGGTGCCATGCTTGGGTTGGCGGCACTCTTTGCGCCCATCAACTCGGTGATATTGTGCGCCTTGTCATTCATACTTATCGACTTTGTTACGGGGGTTGTAGCCTCGCGCTGTGTGGCGAAGCGTGCAGGACGGTCGTGGTACTTCTCCTCACACGAGGCGTGGCGCACCATCCGTAAGGCGGGGTTTGTCTTTCTTACGATAGTGATGTGCTGGTTGGTCGAGAGTTGCATCCTCGATTTTGTTACGCTCAACCTCACACGCATTATTGCAGGGGCTATTTGCGGAGTGGAGATGTGGTCGTTTTTGGAGAATGCTTCGGTATTGAGCGATGCCAAAATTTTTGGTTGGTTACGAAATTATGTGAAACGAAAGGTTGAAGGAGAGATTGGAGAGTATGACAAAGATTAGTAGAGGTTTGCGAAACAACAATCCGGGCAATATCCGCCTTGGGTCGTTTCGCTACAGGGGCGAGAGGGTGCAGAGTGGCGATACGGCTTTTCGTCAATTCGAGAGTATGGAGTGGGGTTATCGCGCAATGTTTGTGTTGTTGCACACCTATTGGCGAAAGTATGGGTGCAGAACTCTGCGACAGATGATAAATCGCTATGCCCCACCCGTTGAGAACCACACCGAGAGCTATATCCGCCGCGTGGCCGATGACACCCATCTCAACCCCGACGAGGAGATTTCGACCATTGACGGGGCCGTAATGACGGCTGTTGTGGCGGCGATGTCGGCGGTAGAGAATGGCGTGAAGGCCGATATGGAGGATGTTTGGCGTGGTTGGGAACTTTTTATTGCAGATTTTAGCCGAAAATAACTATCTTTGTGGTAGTTATGAGGCGTATATCGGATAATCTGACAAATCGTATTTCAAAGATACCTATGGTGATGGTGGTTGCGCCATTTGCCATGGGTATCTTTTTTGCCGATAGGGTAGAGGTATCGCCATGGCTTTTGGCTGCGATATGCGTGGTTATGTTCGGAGGTGTGGTGTGGCTTGCGGAGTGGTGGCGAAGGGTTGCCCTGTTAAATTTGATTTTTGCCGTTGGCGCACTTCTGCATACTCTCTCCTACCGAGGCGAGGTGGAGTACCTCCGGCCCGTTGAAATGGTGCTTGAGATTGAAACCACATCGGTTGTGCGTGGGAGCTATACCTCCTCCGAAGCGAGTGTTGAGAGCTCCGCAGAGCGAACTTTGGAGGGTTGTCGCGTGATGGTTTGGGGTGACTCGCTGACAAGGTTCAGGGCGGGCGACAGACTTCGACTTACAACGCCCCTTCGACCATTCAGGGCCGAGCGCGAGCAGTATGCGCGATTGATGTTCCATCGCGGATTTGTGGGTGCAATCTCCATAAATCATAACACCCCGATTGAGTATATCCCGGCCATACGGGAGTCCCTGCATGATAGGGCTGTGGCGCGACTTCGCGGTTCGATGCAGGAGGGCGAAGCTCGTGCTGTGGTCTTGGCTATGGCAACGGGAGAAAGGAGCAGTCTCTCGAACGAACTGCGACAAAACTACTCGGCGAGTGGAGCATCGCATCTGCTTGCCGTTTCGGGTCTCCATATAGGTATCGCCTTTATGTTGATAAACATTCTGCTCTTGCCCCTTGTGCTGTTGCGCTACGGAAATGTTTGGCGTTCGGTCTTGGCGGTGGCGATGATTTGGCTCTATGTGTGGCTCTGTGGTATGTCGCCAAGTGCAGTGCGTGCAGCAATAATGTTCTCGTTGTTGCAACTCTCGTTGTCGTCGTTGTATGACTATGTTGGTGTCAATATCTTGGCCGGTACAGCCTTTGCTATGTTGGCCTTCGATTCGCATCTCCTCTTCGATATCTCGTTTCAACTCTCCTTTGTGGCTGTGGCAGCGATTGTTGTGTGGGCGGTGCCTCTCTATATGCTCTGCGCCACAAAGTACAAGGTTGTAAATTCGATAGTCGGCGTTTTGTTTGTTGGTGTAGCCTCCACATTGGCGACAATGCCCCTTGTGGCAAACACCTTCTCCACCATCTCGTTGGTGGGCATATTTATAAATCCGATAGTTATTTTGCTGGCAAATGTTGTGGTGCTGGCAGGGGTTGTAGCCATTGTGCTACCATTTATGGGGGTGGTTGCCGAGGGTGCGGCGACACTCCAAAACAGAGTTGTCGAATGGGCGGCATCGCTCCCTTACGGACACTTCGATATTACAATGCCCGAATGGGTTATGTGGATGCTCTATTTTCTGTTCGTTGCGACAACTCTTTTGGTGTGGTTGATGCCAAAACGAGAAAAAAAGGTGGAAATTGAGGGATAATTTATAACTTTGCGACTATGTTTAGCACCGAGGAGATTCAAATATTGTGTAGCGAGGAGGTTCGACGAGCTATCGAGGAGAATATTGGTCGCACGCCGACCGAAATAGCCTTGGATAGGCGCATACCTCACGCTTCGATTGTGGCTACACAGGTCAAGAATCTGCAAAAATCGCTCTCAAAGTTGCCCTCCTACTACGCTGTGAGGGCGATAGTGCCAACCCTCGCCTACGAGCAATCTTCGAGCGAGGAGTGTGCCCTGCGCAAGCAGCTTGAGGGGGAGAGTGTTCTCGACTTGACTTGCGGACTCGGTGTTGATGCCTATGCCCTCTCGAGGCGATTCAGGAGGGTTGTAACCCTCGAGCGCAACGAGGGTGTTGCGGCTGTGGCACGCGAAAATTTCAGAAGGCTTGGAGCCGAAAATATCGAAGTAGTCTGTGCCTCGGCGGAGGAGTTTGTGGCCTCCTGCTCGGACCACTTCGATTGGTGTTTCTCTGACCCCGACCGTCGTGGCACAAAGGGCGAAAAGTTGGTGCGATTGGAGGATTGTTCACCCGATGTGGTGGCGTTGATGCCCCGACTCAAGAGCCTTGCCGATAGGATTTGTATCAAGTGCTCGCCACTCTTCGATGTCGATGAGGCCTTTCGACTATTTGGAGCCTGCTCGGTGGAGTGTGTGTCGCTCGGAGGCGAGGCCAAGGAGGTAAATATATACATAGATGGCGCAGAAGAGCACACTTTGACGGCTGTGGCGGTGCGAGGTGGCGAGTTCTCGTGTAGTGTGGAGGAGCGCAATGCCGCCAAGTGGAGTGCCTTGCCAAGAGAGATGTCCCACTACCGCTACATAACTCTGCCCGATGTGGCATTGCAACACGCGAGAATGGTTGCGGTATCATTCGAGGGCAAGGCGGATGTGTGGTCGAATAATGGTGTAGCACTATCGGAGCAAGCACCCGA
This sequence comes from Alistipes sp., assembly GCA_045541235.1. Taxonomy (GTDB): domain Bacteria; phylum Bacteroidota; class Bacteroidia; order Bacteroidales; family Rikenellaceae; genus Alistipes. The sequence continues at coordinate 37,681 of JAZQIS010000063.1, read as the reverse complement.
AGGCGTTTTGGGACGAACCTTCGAGGTGGAGGCGATATACGAGGTTGATAGCTCGTTTAAGCGGGTGATGAAGGGGCGCAAGGCGGAGATATATCGTCGCGATTTTCCCTTGTCGAACTCCGAGATTTGCAAGCGATATCGCTGCTCGGAGGGTGGCTCGGAGAGGTGGTGCTTCACACGCCTTGGAGAGAGATTGCTGGCTATAAAATTTAACTGAAAGATATGAGAGTTGTAGTTGTAGGAAGTGGAAATGTTGCCGAGTCGTTGGCGCAGGCTCTCTCCGAGGCGGAGGGGCTGACTCTGGTTCAGCTCTTTGCCCGCAACGAGGCGCGTGGTCGCAAGGTGGCAGAGGCAGCACATACCGAGTGGAGCAATACCACGCTTGCCGAGGCCGATATGTATCTTATTTCGGTGAGTGATGGAGCTGTCGAGAGTGTGGCGAAGTCGTTGCAACTCCCTGAAAATGCGGTTGTTGCACATACGGCAGGGTGTTGTCCGATAGAGGCTCTTGCACCACATCTTCATCGTGCGGTGTTCTATCCATTCCAGACCTTTTCTGTTGGTCGAAAGGTAGATTTTACAAAGGGTTACATCTTCCTGGAGGGGGCAACCTCTCACGCTTTGGAGGTTGTCGATGAGGTGGCACACAGGCTCACCTCGAAGGTGGAGATGGCCGATTCGGCACGCCGAGCAGTGATACATCTCTCGGGGGTTTTTGCCTGTAACTTCGCTAATGCAATGTATGCCAATGCAGCCGAAGTGCTTGCCGAGGCGGGTTTGCCGTTCGAAATTGTCGCGCCTGTAATCGAGGAGACGGCCAAGAAGGCTGTGGAGCTTCTCGACCCTGCGGCAACACAGACGGGTCCGGCACGCCGAGGTGATATCCAAACCCTTGAGCGACACCGAAAAATGTTGGCCAAGAGCCCACGAAAAGGGGAGATTTATGACAAAATAAGTGAAGATATATGCGAGAGAACAAAAATTTCAAAGAGTTGTTAGCCGATGTTGAGGCTATAGTTTTCGATGTGGATGGTGTGATGACCGATGGGGGCATTATGCCGTTGTCGGATGGAGATTTTATTCGTAAATACAACGCCAAGGATGGTTATGCGTTGGCCTATGCCGTAAAGCACGGATTTAATATCGGAGTTATTTCGGGCGGTTTTGGTAAGAATCTGGAGAGCCGATTGAATCGTCTGAATATCCAACACAGATATATAGGTTGTATGGATAAGATTGCGGCGATAGACGACTTCGTTGCCAAGACCGGTGTCAAGCTCGAGAATATTGTCTATATGGGTGATGATATTCCCGATTTGGAGGTGTTGCGCTATGTGGGCATCCCCGTAGCTCCGGCAGATGCCTGCAGCGAGGTGTTGGAGGCGGCAATCTACGTCTCCGAGTATAATGGTGGTGCAGGGGCCGTGCGCGACATTATCGAGCAGGTTTTGCGTGTAAAGGGCATTTGGGCTCTCGACTCGAAGGGGGTTATTCCGAATGATAATAAGTAGAGAGAAGCAATTAGCTGTTGGATGAATTAAAAAATTTTCCTAAATCTTGATAATACTTTGATAACCCTTTGATGGCCGTTACCGGCAGTTATACAAATAGACAATTTGCTAAATTGGCAATAAATGCCTAACTTTGTCCAACTTTATCAACTAAACCAAAAATTAACAATAATGAAAAAGAACTTTTTATCGATTGCAGCTTTAGCTGCAGCTCTGATGATTGGATGTACCAACGCTCCGGTCGAGACATTTAAGGAGGCGGCAGACCCAACACCTCTTACCGAGGAGGATAAGGCGGCTTGGGATGGCGTTTCGGGCGGCTTGAATGTGGCTTGGGGAACACCGGACCTCGCCTATTCGCGCAGTTTGGTTCCTCAGAACACCACCGAGAGCTATGCTACTACAGGATGGCGAGGCGAGAAGGTTTCGGCACAGATTCTTCTCTGGACTGCCGATGATTTTGGTGGTGTAAAATGTGAGGTTTCGGACTTCAAGTCGGAGAATGGAACACTCCCTGCTTCGATTGCACAGGCTCGTTTTGTGCGCTACACCATTGCCGATAAGCTCGACACTTCGTGCCGTTGCGCTCGTCCAAATGCACACCCTGCAATTTTGCAGGCAGATATGCTCGACAATCTCGATCGTTTCGATGTCGAGGCCAATACAACCCGTCCGGTTTGGATTACCGTAAATATCCCTCAGGATGCAAAGGCAGGTCTCTACAAGGCCGAGGTAAAGATTTCACACAACGGTTTTGGCTCGAAGACTCTTCCTTTGGAGTTGGAGGTTGTAAATCAGGAGCTTGCAAAGCCAAGCGAGTGGTCTTATCACCTCGATTTCTGGCAGCACCCATCGGCTGTCGCTCGTGAGGCCGGTGTTACCGTATGGAGCGATGAGCACTTCGAGATTATGCGTCCTTTGATGAAGATGTTGGCAGATGCGGGTCAGAAGGTTATTACCGCTACCCTCAACCGCGACCCTTGGGGATATCAGTGCTTCGACGACTATGAGGCTATGATTCACTGGTACCGTTACGACAACGAGTGGAAGTACGACTACACCATCTTCGACAAGTGGGTTGAGTTTATGATGGAGTTGGGTATCAACAAGCAGATTAACTGCTACTCGATGTTGCCTTGGCGTACTATCGTCGATTATCAGGATATGCGTACCACCTCGAAGGATAACCGCCTTCGTCAGATTAAGGCCGTTCCGGGAACTCCTGAGTTTGAGGAAGCATGGGGACCATTCCTCGTAGATTTCGCGGCTCACCTCCGCGAGAAGGGTTGGTTGAATATCACCAACATCGCTATCGACGAGCGTGCTCCGGAGGATATGGACGAGGCAGCCCGCCTTATCAAGAAGTATGCTCCTGAGTTGGGCTTCGCTATGGCCGACAACCACGATTCGTACAAGCGTTATGCGAATATGCGCGACGTGTGCGTGGGTCAGCGTCACTCGTTGATGTTGCCGGAGGAGATTGCGGCACGCCGTGCTAATGGCGATGTCTCGACATTCTACGTATGCTGCAGCACACTCTTCCCTAACTGCTTCACCAACTCGCAACCATACGAGTCGGAGTTGCTCTGCGTTTATGGTATCGCACACGACTACGACGGTATGTTGCGTTGGGCTTACAACTCGTGGCCTGCTCGTCCTGAGTACGATTCGCGTTTCCGTCGTTGGGCTTCGGGCGACACCTATATTGTATATCCTGGCGCACGTTCATCGCTCCGTTTCGAGCGTTTGATAGACGGTGTAGAGTTCAATGAGAAGGTTCGTACCCTCCGTGCAAAGTATGCTGACAAGGCCGATGTGTTGAAGCCACTCGAGGATAAGTTGGCTGAGATGCGTGCCCTTGATTTGAACGATATGTCGTACAACTGGACAGAATTCCTTGCCGAGACCAACAAGGTCTTGAACGAGACTGCAAAGAAGTTGGCAGAGTAGTAGATCATCTCCACAATACAATTAAGGCAGGTTGTTCTTCGGAGTAACCTGCCTTTACACAATACCACATCCCCTCTTATTAGACACTATGATATATTCGGTTGCGCAATATATCTTATCGATAGAGAATATCGACAAGATGTCGTGTGCTTTGGCTCTATCTTCGCTCCGCCCTATACGCGACGACAACGGAAAGTTGAAATGTCGCGTTGGCAATTCGGTTATTGTTTTTGAGGTTATGAGCGACGATGTGCACTCGGCGTTGAGAGTTTATATGCGTCCGCACAACAACCTGCGGGCGATATATGGCGATAAATACTATCCTAAAGGGCTACTTGTAAATATCTCGGCCACAGAATATGGCTTGGTCGATGTTGTGCTGTGTGAATGGCACGATGGCGAGACTTTGCAGAGTAAAATCGAGCAATTTTGCGATAACCCGGGTAAGATGCTCTCGTTGTCGCAAATGTTCGAGACTCTTGCCCTCTCCCTGTTGAACGAGCCGTGGGCACATGGCGATTTGAAACCCGAGAATGTTGTCGTGGGCGGTGGGGGTATGCGGTTGATAGATTTTGATGCGATGTTCCTTCCGGGTTTCACTTCAGACGATTGTGTCGAGATAGGTACGAATCAGTATCAACACCCCTTGCGCGATAAATCCTATTTTAATAAGAGTATCGATGACTATCCGATAGCATTGATTACTACCGTATTGGCTGCTTTGTCGCTCGATGGCAGATTGGGCCGAGGTTTGCCCGAAAGCGATGCACTGCTTATTCGGCCACAGAGTGCTGTTGCAGGCGAGGATGCCATGCTGGAGCGTATAGAGAGACTATTTGCAGAGGTGGGAGATCTTCGCCACTATCATATTGCAAAGTTACTTCGCTCGCCATTGCCCTCCCTGCCGCAGTTGAAGTCGTTGCTGGAGATGCGCGTTGGAGAGGTTGAGTGTGAGGCAGAGGAGCTATCGTTGGAGTATGGTGGTAGAGGTTGGGGTTATACACTAATGGGTAGGTTTGTCATTCCGCCCTACTACGATGTCGCTTTCGAGTTCAGCGAGGGATTGGGCTTGGTTGCCATTGATGATGTGTGGCACTTTATTGATGCGAAGGGGAGTGTAGTAATTACCTGTGGCCGAGGAGGTGGCATAAAACCATTTCGCAATGGAGTCACCCAAATCTGCCGCGAAGATGGTTCGGTGGATAGGATATACAGGGATGGTCGGATAGAGAAGGGAATTTAGAATATGTATTCAAAAGAGATTACACGCTGTCATCGTGCAGCAATAGTTATTGCAATCGACCAGTCGAGTTCGATGAGTGGCCGAATGGAGATGAATGGTTGGGAGTTGTCGAAGGCCGAAATGGTTTCGATTGTTACGGGGCGTTTGATTGATGAGTTGATATTACGTTCGCATCGCGATGATGGTTATCGTCACTACTACGATATTGCGCTTTTGGGCTATTCGGACGATAGGGTGGAATCGTTGCTTGGCGAGAAGATAGAGTTTTCCTCTGTAGTCTCTCTCGCCGAGCGAGAAATCCGCAAAACGTCCTATAGATTGATCTACAATACCATTGATAACAAGGTATGCACCCTTTGTGAGGAGGTTTCGCTATGGGTTGAGCCGAGGGCTCAAGGTTCAACGCCGATGTATAATATGATAAATCGGGTAACAGAACTTGTCGAGGATTGGTGTGCGCAGGAGGAGAATAGAAACAGTTTTCCTCCTATTGTAATCAACATTACCGACGGAGAGGCCTCGGATGCCAACTACGATATGTTACGTTGTGCGGCAGCCCGTCTCAAAAGTACGGGCACGACCGATGGCCATACACTCTTTGTAAATGTCCATATATCGTTACAGAAGTCTGCGATACCTGTAACCTTTCCGTCGATATCGGAGGTTCCGCTTTCAATTCGCTATGCCCATCTGCTGATGGATTTGTCGAGTGTTATGCCCGAACAATTCAATGAATATATAGTGTCGTGTCGCGGTCATTACTCCTCGCCACCATATATCGCAATGAGCTATAACGCCTCTATCTCCGAGCTTATAGCGATGCTCAATATCGGCTCCCGAAGTTCGTCAATAGGTCTGTAATTTTGCCATATCCCTTTGACGATAAACGATATAGAAAAGTCTGATATTTTGATTTTTGGGATATAAGTATTACCTTTGCCGCCCGTATGAAGAGAATTATTACATTTTTTGCAGTGGGTTTGGCTGTGGTAACAGCTGCTCCGGCCTATGCGCAGTTGCCCGATACGATGTATCAGTCGGCAAGCAAAATTCAGTATGTGGTACAGGTAAAGGATACCGTAACCTCTCCTCGTTTGACAAACTTTGCGGACCTCTATGATAAGGCTCCCGGAATATTTACGTTCCGAGGAACTTCGCGTCGTGATATGCCCCAAAGCGGAGTTCTCGAGGGGAGACCTACAACCATCAAGCGCGAATGGACCTTCCTCACCAAAGTAAATACCACCGAGACCAAATATGGCACTTGGGGTGGAGGTTCGGGCTGGACAGGTCAGCCTGTATATGTCGAGTGGCCCGATTCGCTCGTCGAAAAACAGCGTAACGAGTCGAAGGCCTTGACGGAGAACTTCTCCAAACGCGAGATTATTGTTGGCTCACTCTCGGGAGAGGTCTATTTCATCAACTTCGATAATGGAAAGGCTTCGCGTAGGGCCCACAAGAGTGGAAATCCTATCAAGGGAAGTGTCTCGCTCGACCCACGTCTCAACGGAAACCTCTATATAGGTCAGGGAATACCTGCTGCGCAACCATTTGGAGCAGAGGTGTTCAACCTCTTTTCTCACAAACGATTGTCGTTCTTCGGAATGGACTACAAGGCGTGGCGAGGCTGGGGTGCGTACGACCCGTCGGCAGTTGTTGTGGATAATTTTGTGATTCGCCCATCCGAGAATGGAACAATCTACAAGCTTACCACCACCGACAAGTCGGTTAAGATGCACTCGCTTATGCGCTATCGGAGCCGAGGAATGGCCCCGGGAATAGAGTCCTCGCCTGTGGTGTGGAAGAACTATCTCTTTGTGAACGATAATAGAGGTAACATCCTGTGTGTCAATATCGAAACAATGAAACCGGTGTGGCACTACGACAACCGTGACGACAGCGATGCTACGATGGTTGTAGCAGAGGAGCAAGGGCGAGTAGTGCTCTATTGCGGTACAGCTGTCGATAAGCAGGGTAATTCGGGATTTTGCCGTTTTGTGAAACTTGATGCCTTGACGGGCGAGTTGATTTGGGAGAGAAAAATCGAGTGCCACAAGATAGATTTTGGAGGAGAGTTGCGCGAGGGAGGAATGTTCTCTACGCCATTGTTCGGAAGGGGCGATTGCGAGAATCTGCTATTCACAAATATATGCGGAATGACCTCCTCTTCGGCGGGAACATTTGTTGCTATCGACAAAAGGAGTGGCAATATTGTCTATAAAACCCGACTCAAGTACTACTCGTGGTCGTCGCCTGTTGCACTCTATACACCTAATAATAAGATGTATATCTTCACGGGCGATGTGCTCGGAAATGTCTATCTTGTCGAGGCTGCAAGCGGAAAAATTATCTACACTATGCGTGGCGGAAACAATTTTGAGTCATCGCCTATCGTTGTAGGTAATAGCGTGGTTGTTGGTAGCCGAGGCCGCGAGATACATAAATTTACTATTCAATAATCAGTTCGATAACAATGAAGAAGATTAAGTATATAACATTTGCACTACTCTTTTTGTTAAGCCCGATGATGGCTTCGGCTCAACTCTATGCAATTCGCGATTCGATAGCCAATAACTATAACTTCTGGCTCTATGTGCCCAATGGCTACAAAGACAATCGTGCAGCGCGTGCCGCAGCCCAGAAGAACGAAACAGATAGCCTTGCCAAGCAGGTCGAGAAGCCTCTGCCGATAGTCCTCTTCTTGCACGGCCGCAGCTTGAGTGGCACCAATCTCTATCTCGTGCGCAAGTATGGTACGCTCGATGCTTTGACCGCAGGACGAAAGATTAACGCTGTGGTTATTGCTCCACAGGTTAAGCACGGCGATTGGTGGCGTCCAAACCGACTTATGGAGATCATCAAGTGGGTTAGCAAACGATATGATGTGGATGAGACGCGTATCTATGTCTTGGGAATGAGCCTTGGAGGCTATGGAACAATCGATTTTGCTGCCACCTATCCCGATAAGACGGCTGCCGCAATGGCCTTTTGCGGTGGAGCATCGTCGCGCAAACCGGAGGCTCTGAAAAATCTCAATAAGGTGCCATTGTGGATAATGCACGGAACGGCCGATGTCGATGTTCCGGTGAGTGAGTCGCGCCGCGTTCGCGATGCAATGTTGCAGGACGATAAGAATCTTCCGCTTCTCCGCTATGACGAGTTCGAGGGTGCCGGACACTCTATTTTTGCACGTACATTCTACACCAACGAGGCCTATGAGTGGCTCTTTAAGCATAGCACAGCCGATTCGGTGCGTACGGTTGACCGCACAGTTCAGATTCCTATTACGCGCCTTCAGCGTCCGAATGCCTATGCGGGATTGAAGTTCCACAGCGTAAATCTTAAGGTTGTGGACCCTCTGGGTGTGGGAACGGTTCCAAAGACCATCCCTTCAAACAAGCCTGTAGCCAAGTATCACACCATCACAAGTGGCGATACATTGGGCCACTTGGCGATAAAGTACAAAACTACAGTGCGCAAGCTCTGCGAGTTGAACAAAATGAAGGATACCGATATCCTGAAGCTCGGAAAAAAGCTCCGCGTGCAGTAGCACCTATTAGACGGTCACTTATAAAGAGAGGATGCCCCAAGAAATTGTCGGACGTCCTCTCTTTTTGTAGCCGATAAACTCTCTATCTCACTATCTCCAACGCTTCGGCGCAGGCGTAGCCCTCGTTGTAGAGAGCAAGGAGCTTTCGAGTGTCGCGTTCGATGCGATCAACCTCGATTGGTCGCTCGGGACGAATAACCACAATCCTCCCCTCCTCCTCGAGCCTCTCTATCAGTGCTATCTGCTCGTTGTATAGCGCGTTACGGCGCAAAAGAGCCTCGCGTAGTTGCGGATATTTGCGATAGAAGAGAGGTGGAATATGTAGCGGTTTTTCACCCTTGCGATACCCTCGATTGCGGGTCAGTACCACCAAATTATTGTCGAACCCCAACTCGCGAGCCCGCAATAGCGGAATGGAGTCGGCAATGCCGCCATCCAACATCGGCTCCCCATCAACATAGCTTATGGGCGAGACAAATGGCAGGCTGCTCGATGCCTTGACAATGTTGATTATGCGTTCAGGACTCTCCTTCTCCTCGAAGTAGCAGGCCTTGCCCGTGCGACAACTTGTTGTAACCATCTCGTATCGCTCTTTGCAAGCGGCATATGCAGGGTAGTCGTAAGGGATAATTTTGTTCGGAAAATCGTCGAATAGTAGGTCGAAATCCATAATATTTCCCTTGAATATCAGGTGTTTAAGACTGATATAGTGATACTTCTCCAGGAGGTCGATATTGCTGAATTTTGCACGCCCACGCTGCGATGAGAGGTACGAAAGACCATTGCACGCTCCTGCACTCACGCCTATCGTGTAGGGGAAGCGGATGCCCCTATCCATCAAGTTGTCGAGTACGCCGCAGGTAAATACTCCGCGCATTCCTCCTCCCTCAAGAATAAGTCCCGATTGCTCGGTCATAGTGTATGTATCCTTTGCCATATATCTATTTAGCCTTTGCTAACGCTATGCGCCCCGCCTCGGTCATCAAACCGCGCCTTTCGAGTTCTGCGCATCGCTGTTTGTTAAGTTCTGTCCAGTGACTGCCTTTGCGACGTGGGGAGAGTCGTTGCGCCAACCTCCCATCCGGCAGCCGCTTCAATGTGGAGTCTATCCACCCAAAACATAATGCCTCCTCGACAACCTCCGGGTAGGGAATAACCCCTTCGACAACCTCTTTCGAGCGCGAAGTAACAACCCAACAGACCTGCTCTGTTGAGTGGTTTTGCTCGAGCCACCGCCTCAATTCGGTGCGCTTACCAAAGTGAAGTAGGTTTGTAACCTCCATAAAGTTGCAAATTTCACGCCGTAACACCCACGGGTGTCGGTCTCTACAAAGGTAGGAAAAAAGGGGATAAAAATTCTACTATTATCATTTTTTTGCGATAAATAGAGCGAGAAAAGCACAAAAAGAATAATTTTACTAACTTTGCATTGTCAGGAGTCGCATAATACAAAAATCTATTGATATGAGAAGGAGATTAGTAAAAATTTTGATGACTGTGATGCTGGTCGCAGTGGTGGGCGCAGCAAAGGCTCAGTTCCCTTTTGGCAAAATTGGTAGCAAGGTTACCAAGGCCGTTGTAAAGGAGGTTCACAATCAAATAAAGGAGAATCAGCAGCAAAAAAGGCAGGAGCAGATGCAACAACAGCAACCAGCCTCGCAGCCACAACAAAAATCACAACAACCTGTGGCTCAAAAGAGTACCCCTGCAAAGCCGAATGTGGCGGTGGTCGATAATGGTCAAAACGTAAAACGCCAATCCGGCTTGGACTATATCGATGAGTATGGAATCAACCACGGCGGTGGTATCCTTATCGATAGCGTGTTGTGGGCACCCGTAAATTGCGGATACCACGCTACGAATTACCCTTACGGCAAGCTCTACCAGTGGGGTAGAAAACATGGCCAGGGCTATGCAGCACCTTTTGTCAGCGAGAAAGCCAATGTGAAACCCGATGCCAAGGGTGCCGAGATTGTTCCGGCCCCTGTAACACCTGCTACGGCACTTAAGTACCCTAACCGCTTCTACGCACGTTCGGATATGTCTGTGTTCAACTGGACTACCAACGATCTGGATTTGTGGAATCGCACTACCGACGATTGCAAAATATATAAGAATACAGCCTACGACCCTTGTCCAAAGGGGTGGAAGTTGCCCGACCTCTTCGACTTTTACTGTTTGGCGAAGAACTACTCCAAGCTTACCGAGCACAATGGACAACTCGGCAGATGGCTCTCTGGCAACACTCCATATAGCACTGAGGTTCAGCGAATTTTCCTACCGCTTGCCGGAGCTCGCGAGAGGGGAGGATCAGCGCGCGCTCGTCACGTATATGGACTATATTGGAGTGGTCGTCATGGTGGCGGCGAGGGTTTGGTATGGCACCTGGAAATCTCTGATAGTGGTGTAGATGTAAATCCTCATGCTTATCCCCACGAGGCCTTCTCTGTCCGCTGCGTAAAGGATATCCCCGGCCAACGAGTGCGATAGATGCCTGGGCGAAGGAGAGTTAAAGCTTTCCTCGCAACAGAACTTTCGAGATTCAAAAAAGTCGTCCGGAGTAGATATATATGATTGATTTTTTAGATAAAAGCATGTAGGGGCCAAAATGAAAACTATGAAAATAGTGTCGAAAAGATACTCTGAAAAGTTCTCTTTGTGTGAAAAAATCGCCTCAAATTGCTAAAAAATAAAAAAAAATGTTATAACTTTGTTTAAAATTAGTATGTAATTTGAAGTGTAACAAATGTTGTACGAGGTTAATGTGCTTGTAATCAGCGCTTTAGGCGTGATGGGGGGGGGTATTTCTAGAAAATACCCGAGTTAATTTTGTGCATAAGGAGGCATTCGATTTTGTTGGTCGAGTGCTTCCCTTTGTTTTTTGCATTTTAACCGATAAGCCCATAGTATTTCAAAATAAGTATATTTAGATAGTTGTAAAATGAAGAAAATGTTGTTGTTTTTAGTGATGGCACTACTCTCTATCACTAATGTTATGGCTCAAGTGTCGTCCCCAAATATGCGTACCATATACATATGGGATTTGACGCTGTCAATGGATGGTAAAGGTTTTGCGAAAGGTGCCAAAACGCCAAAAGTTTATCCTGATGTAGAGCAGGTTTTGATTAATGACATTCGTGCATATGCAAGAAAGGATGGAGAGAAGCGAGATGTGGTTATTGTCCCATTCCAGGAGCGCGTATTAACCGAACATGTAATTAAAATTGATGGTTGTACAGCAGAAAAGGTCAATTGGTTAGTGAATGAGATTCAGAATAAGGGACCTTATTGTATGTACAATGTTAAGCACCAGTTCACAAATATCTCGGATGCCTTGGTCTATGCAACTCAAAATTATCAGGATGCAAACCGTCAAAATAGAATAGTCCTTCTCACGGATGGCGAGCAAAATACTAATGGTGGTATGACAAGATTGCGTGAGGTGGTTTTAGCATGGGACAAAGAGCAGGCAAAGGAACTCGATAAGAAAAAAAGGGACGTATTATACTACATATTGACAACGGAGAATGCTCCAAGTCCGATAAAAGAGGGAGATGCCCCGAGTAGTACTGTTGTTATCCCTACTCCCAAGTTTAGGGAGATGGTCTGTCAGATAGATTTTACAGCGGGGGACAGTAGCTTTAATCTGCTTGAGAATAAGAGCTCTTTTGAAGTAAAACTTACTTGTCTTAATGCAAAAGAAATTAGTGGCAATCAGCTGAAATTGGCTATCTCAACAGTAGATCCAAATTCCCCTTTGCAGATAAATGAGGTGGGAAATTTGATATTGTGCGAAGATGGTAAAACTTATAAGATGGATGTCACCCCTAAGTGTGATTTGCACAATTTGAGATCTGTGCTTCCTGTTGGAAATACCCAGGTGAAGTTGAATGTTAAATTAGAGCCCTCTGAGGTTGCTAAGCCTTCGGGTGGTGGTTCATATAGTTTAAGACTGTTAAATGATTGTATTACTCTCTCTGTTCATAATGAGGAGCAAGCAGCATTGTCAATTCGTATTGTTAAGTAGGATTAGTGTTATGAAGAGGTTAGCTTTATATTTGTCTATTATTTGCTCGATGTGTGTTTTGTCTTCGTGCGAAAGCGATAGTACTATTGACTGGGGTAAGACGAAGTTCTATGAGGATTCATTCTTGTGGAAGTACGAACCGGTAATTATGACTAAAACATTGAAGTTTGACTTTAATGATGTAGCGAAAAAACGATATGCAGGCAAGGAGTTTGTTTTTCAGGTGACGGAGTTCTCCCTCGAGCAGAATCGAAAAATTGTAGCTAAGAGCGTTAAGGTATATAAGAACGGGGTGCTTTGTCCTAATAATGAGTTTGTTGTAACCCCTGAGGAGCAGCAAGTAAATATCGGAATCGAGTTTTTGCCAGGGGCAACCCCAGGAAAGCATCATCTGTATTTAGAGTGCCAATCACTAAATCTTCTAGATCAGTTTGACAATATGCTTGATTCTGGTTTTGATATAGTGAAAAAAGATGTGATGAACCCTGCTAATAAGGGCTTGATGTGGCTTGCTATCGTGTTGGCGGCTACTTATCTATTATGGTTGTGCTTCTTGCGACCAATATTCTATCCTTATGTAAAATTTAGCCGAATGGTAATTACCTATCCTGGCGGTGAGGAGTGTATGGTAAGAACCGCTGGTAAAACGGCTGTCATTCTGACAAATAAAGAGAAGGCAAAGAGGTATAAGCAGGGATTTTTCAGTACACTGTTTATGACAAAGCACCTCGTAGTTGTAAACGATGTATGGACATCGACGGTGACTATTAAGAGTAAGAAGGGTAGATATCATCGCATTGCTGGTAGCGTCGGATATACACCGGATGAGCCGGAGAGAGGAGAGGTATTCACACTTATTACCGACGAGGGTGTACGTGTTAACGTAGAGACCAACTAATATTATATATAGGTAGAATTTAGATAAATCAAATTAAATACTAACATTAAATAAAAAACTTAAAGACTTATGAGACCAACGATTTACATTGGATTGGGTGGCACAGGTATTCGTGCCATCGCGCAAACAAAAAAGATGTATGAAGATGCGTATGGTGTTGGTAAAATTCCACCACAAGTAGCCTTTATCGCAGTAGATTTTGACCTTGCAGCTCCAACAGATAAGAGCCTTGCAACTAATATCGCACCAGATTTTTTGAGTCTTAACATTCTTGCGAATCCACAGCAGTTCTATGTTGAGGGAGCTAAGCAAAGTGATTATAAGTGGGTGTTTAAAGGTAATGGACGATACATCGGTAAGCAGATTGCCGAAGGTGCTTCACAGGTGCGTACAACTGGTCGTTTCTACACCGAGATGGTACTTGATAAGATTCGCCAGCGTGTTAAGTATGCTTGGCAGCAGGTTAACGCTGTGGCAAAGGTTACTCAAAAGGTTGACAAAACAGCAGCAGTTGATATTCACATTGTAATGTCTTTGGCGGGAGGTACCGGTTGTGGTTCATTCCTCAATGTTGCTGAGATGATTCGCAACACTTGGCCAACTCAGGCTCATATTATTGGTTACGGTGTTTTGCACGGTGTATTCTGCACAATGGACCCAAGTAGAAACAAAACTCCACGCGTAATTGCAAATGCATACTCGGCAGTTGTGGATTTGGATTACCTTATGAGCGCTTCTACTGACAGCCCAATTGTTTGCACAATCAATGGTAACGAGCAGGAAATTATCGCTCCTATCTATGACGAGTTCTTTGTAATTGACAACAATACAGAGCACGGTCACGTACTTACTGATGTCAAGCAGGTTTGCGAGGTGTTGGGTATCAGCTTGTTTGCAAGCGGCGACGATATGGGAAGCAAGGTTCGTTCGGTGTTGAACAATTGTGATTGGAAACGAGGTGAGTTTAATATCTCTCCAAAAACTGGTTGGGTACAGTCTCTTGGTGCTTGTAAGATTGTATATAAGGGAGACCAACTTGCTCAGATATATGGTTACAAGGCCGCCATTGAGTTGATTCGCAAGATGTGCCAGGAGGGTTCGGAGGCTCAGCAGCTTGCACAGAAGTGGACCGAGGAGGCTGCTGTTCGTGAGGATGGCGATAAGTACAACATGTTGATTGATAGCATTGTAGAACCTAAAATCATAGAGGGTTTGAAAAATCCGATGGTAGATTCTAAGACTACTGAAGCTGAAAATAAGAGTTTAATTACAAGCTATATTAACAACATTGCGGATATTCCGGCTGAGGCTCGCATTAACGAGATGAAGGAGGAAAAGAAGCAGTCACTTGTTGCTAAGATTAGGTCACTTCTCTCTGTTGAGAATGGTGTTGGTAATAGCCGTATCTTCCTTGACTCACTGATTCGCCTATGCAATAAGTACCGCACGGAGATGGTTAATGAGGCAGAACAGTTGAATCATACTCTTGAGGGCAAGAATGTTAATCTTGCGAAGTCTACCAAGGCCTATGAGGAGTATTGCGGTAAGGCAAGAATGTTACAGTCGGCTTCTACAAGACAAGAGCGTCTTGATGAGATGGCAAAGATTGCGAAGGAGATTCGCAAGATTAATTACGAGATTAAGCGTCGTGAGATTGCACGAAATATCTTTATCTATCTTGTAAAGGAGGCAGAGGAGCTCTCTCGTAAGATGGATACTCTTGACGAACTTCTTAAGACCCTTAATGCAGAGTACTCACTCGCTCTTACAGAGTTGCAGAATACTAATACTTCATCTCTTGTATTTGAGCACGATTTATCTGCAGACGAGCGACTGAATATGACTCTTAAGGATGATGTAAGTCTTGCATCTCTATTGAATACTCTTCCGGCATCACTACTTGATCTTGATATTGAGAATCAGTTGCGTCCGGCTATTGAGCAGTATGTAGCATCATTGCCACAGGCTGTTGCATATCGTGAGCGTAAGATTTCAGATGTTATCGAGGAGCTTAGCAAAGAGGCTTATGAGGAACTTAAGTTCCAGATTAACGTTAAGTCGAGCCGTCTGCTTAGAATTGATGACCGTGGTCTTATCGAGCGCACCAAGAAGAAGATGCCAAGCGAGATGATGGTTCAGAACTACTTCCTTTCGGTTTATGATCCGGAGAATGCCGGTGAGGGCAATGAGGACAATCGTACAAAGACTCGTCTTGAGCTTGATGATGAGTTTGCAAAGAGTGACAACCTGAAGAAGGAGTTCCTGCCAACCGATCTTGCGATGCTTCGTCAGCAGATGATTGTCTTCCGTGCAGACTGTGCGGTTCTTCCATATTGTATTGACGCATTCGACCCTTGGACTCTTAAGGACGAGTATGAGTCACTGATTCTGGAGTCAAGCCAGGCAGGTTCAACCGTATTTAACCCTCACTTCGATCAGTTGATTTACGAAAATATGAAGATGACTGACTTTAAGTTGAAGCCAGAGATCCTCAATGAGGCTATGTTCTATTGGGTGTGCGGCCACCTCTTTGGTTGGGTAGATGTAACAGAGAAGGCATATGCGATGGAGAAGGACGATTTGTCAAATGCAAGTACAAGAATCTCTGGTAAGGACGTTGTTACCCATCCTAAGTATATCCGTTGCGATAAGAAGGTTTATTACGTTTGGAGAGAGGATAGAGCTGGCGAGAATGGACAGAAGTGGTATCCAATTGGTGGCATTAGCACCGATAATCGTCAGCGTGCATTTAACAACTTCAAGGGTGTAGACTTCCCTCAGATTCGTACACTGCTTCACGATAGGATTGTTTCTGAAATTCAGAGTCGTGGAGACGCATACTATAAGGCTCTTGTTGAGACAGTTAAAGCTGGTGGTTTCGATGACTATATTGACAGAATTATGTGTGCTGACAAGAGCAGCAAGACATATAAGTCGCAGCGTAAGCAGGAGCTTGACCAGATTAACGATGAGTGGAACTATATCCAGAAAGATCTGCTTAATACATTGCTGAACCTAACTAAGAAGTAATTCTGTTATGTCAAAATTCGCGCATATCTTTATCGGTAAGGAGTTTACCGATGTGATATCAGGCGTTGGTCGTGCTACTCTTAAATATTGCGGTAGCACGACCGCATCTGATATAAACTACATATTGGTTGATTATGGTAGCGATGCTTTGACGCTCTCTCGTCTGGATATAAAATCGACAACAGGCGATGAGCAATTAGCTCAGTTTGATTACTATATAGATCATCAGTTAACAACGTTGAAGTCTGTATCAACAGATGAGTTTGCTGCTGCGTGGGGAGAGGTATTTGATACAATGATTGATGCCAGAACAGAGGATCAGGTACTTACAATTATGCTCCATGCTCCTTTATATAAGCCAGAGGCATTTGAGGTGTTAAAAGTCCTTTATGCGGGTATTAAAGTCTCTAATAAGCCTACTCGTATCAACTGTGTTGGTTACAGTGACGATATGGTTAAGATTATCGAGCCGGGATTTAAGATTGAGTCTGCATCTAAGAAACAGGTGGCTAGTTTCATAAAGTTGAGAGCATCTTACAATGCTACAACTTCTGATCATCTGATTATGTTGCAGAATACCACTACTACGGGTACGACACTGCGCCTCGATATTAACGCCCTGCCAGAGATAATCTCTCAGTTTGCACTGGCTTGCCACTCAAACTATACAACACTATTTTCTCCTACAATGGAGTATAAGGATGTTGTAGGCTTTGGTATTTCTACACTGCAGGTAGATAAGTTTATGCTTGTAGAGTATCTGATGCAGCGTATGATGCTCCACGATATGGATGCAGCATCTGTAAACAATACAAGTGTCGATGTTAACAAGGCAATTGCTGTATGTCACCAAATCTTGAAGTACAAGGATCAGGTGCTTTCAGAGTTCTTTAAGAATAAAGAGGAGCTGGATACTGTGGAGGTGCAGCAGAGATTTGCCAAGGAGGCGGATTCTATAATTGCTACTTGTACAGAACTGTTTGAGAAGGAGAAGGATATTACAGTGCGTACAGCCATTTTGGCGGTAATGCTCTCGAAGACCGATTGTGCATTGCTTTCACAGTCTGTTTATGATCCGGAATCAATTTGCGTGTACGATCTGTTCTCAGAGTGTATTGACTACTTCATTACAAATGATTATGGCAAGTACTTTGAGTATGAGGGGCAGTCGCCAATCAACCCTATCCCGGAACTCAAGCAGATAAATGCTAAGGTTATTAACGCCGAGGCCGATATTCGTCGATTGTCTGCTCAGGCAGAGGAGGTGAGTGTTCAACTTGCCGAGAATCGCAAGGCGGAGCAGTGTTATATTGAGGATGGTGTATTCCACTTTGGAGAACACGACTTCCGTCTGATGCCAAATCTCGTTGAGGAGCCTTTGGAGGAGACATATGAGCCTCCAAAGAATATCACTTTGCCAGAGAGTGTTGATCTAAGAGGCAACTTTACCCGAATTAAGAATCAGGGCAATCAGGGATCGTGTTTGGCTCATGCGCTGACATCTATTTTCGAGTATGCCGTAAAACTCAACACATCTAAGGCAATTGATCTTAGTGAGGCGTTCTTGTATTACAATGCTCGCAAGATGGATACTACAGGCGATGTTGATACTTCGACAGACATTGGCTCACGAGTAAAACCCGCTATTGCATCGTTGATGGAATACGGTATTGCTACCGAGGAGGTGTGTCCATACAACGATGCCGACTATACTACACCGCCAAGCGATGAGGCCTATGCGGATGCTAAGACCAGACGACTTATCAAGGCCTTGAATGTAAATAGATCTTCTGTGGACATCAAAAAGGCTTTGGCTGAGGGATATCCGGTTGAGGCCCATTTTATATTGTGTCCAACCTTTACAGATGCATCTATTGGTGGATATGTTGCAATGCCAACCGAGACCGAAATAGAGGAGGCTCTATCTCTCGATGATTCGCAGAAGCCTCGTCATCATAACCACGCAATGGTTATTGTTGGCTATAGCGACAAGCTTAACTGCTTTGTCGTGCGTAACTCGTGGGGTGACGATTGGGGAGATAATGGATACTGTTATATTCCATATATCTATGTAGATGATAAGAGGCTGTTCATCAACGCCTGTATCATTACAGAGATTGAGTCTATGAAGGCTGTGAAGATGGCCTCCATCCCGACCATTACCGTTGACGACCAAGACCTTCGTATCAAGTACTGCGTATGTTGTTCGCTTCTTGATGCTGCAAAGTATGAGCTTCAGCAACTCAAGGTTAAGAGGACAAGTCTGTTGGAGTACTTTGAGCGCTTAACTAAGACATTAGCGTCGATGCCAAACCAACGCGACGCCTATATCCAGTCGTCTAAGGAGGTATTGGAGAAGGAGAAATCTGATTTGCTGGATGCCAACAAGGGCCTTGCAAATAAGATCGAGGAGAACAAGGGGGCTCTACATAAATACAACATCGGAGTTATGTACACCTTCGCCGGTATTTTGGCTGCAGCATTTGGCGGATACTATGCTTGTACGATTCTGATGCCTATTTGGCCTCTTATTATAGCCGTTATAACGGTCTTGGTTTTGGGAGGTCTCTCTTATCGTAAGATTTTCTCATACTCAAGTTATGTTGTTGCAACTGCCGCAACTTTCGGTATCTATGCTCTTGCAGATTGGATATTTGCAGGCGGATCTCAGCACTTGAGTATCCTTTGGACACTTGTTGTTCTTGTTCCTATGTTGTGTCTGCTCGGATGGAAAGCTCATAATGAGTGGCAAAATTACCGAGAGATAAACGATCAGTTGCTCTGTGATATAGAAAAGAACAAAACCCGCATTAAGCAGATAGAGGCTATCGTTGCCAAGTTTAAGTATAAGACTTTTGCGGCGTGGTATCTGTTGCGCGAGATGGATAGAGTGCAGACTAAACTCTATAAGTGGTATGGTAACTATCTGTCGTTGATTAACAATCTCCGTACTTGGTATGAGGAGGCAAAACTCTCGGTAGAACAGCTCTCTCTTGATAAGAGCTTGCCTAATACCTCATTGCTGAACGCAGAGCTTCTTGATAGGCTCTTTGAAGAGCACCTGAAGAATGATCCAAAGTGCGAAATAGATTTCTGCACAGATATCGATAGCTATACTATTACCGAGGAGTCGATTGGCAAATACAAGCGCTCTTTGGTTGATAAGGTAGCAAAGATTTTGCTTACTCACCCGGCAATTGCAGGCTTCGACATTACTGAGCATGCCATGGGTAGGGATGTTGCTACTTGGGTAAAACCTATTGATCAAAAATGTGCTAGTGAATGTGCGCGATTGGCGGATTTCTTTATCCATTTGAGTAGAGTTGCAAGACCTTCGTTGCAGAGATCGGAATATGTTCTTGCACCTCGAGCTTGTGAAAATGGAATAGGGTACTCTGAAAAGTTCTGCAGGGCACTTACCACATTAGACTCTGTTGACAATTATATACTAACGTATATAACCATTGCAACCCTCGAGTGTAATGATTGCGAAATTCTAAGAAGCTAGTTTAGATTGTTTAGTTGAGCCTGCCTAACATTTCGTTAGGCAGGCTCTTTTGCTATTTGAGGTGGCGGTCAAGCCAGCCGAAAAATTCGCGGTTCCAGACCAACGAGTTCTGTGGTTTGAAGACTTGGTGCGCCTCGTTCTCGAACGATACAAGTCGTGACGGAATATTGCGCATACGGGCTGCCGTGAAGGCCTCCAACGACTGTGTGTATGGGATGCGGTAGTCCTTCTCGCCCGTAAATATAAGGATAGGTGTATCCCACTGCTCTACAGCCTTGTGTGGCGAGTTGGCATAGGAGCGCATTGCGGTCTTATTCTTTGTATCCCAATATGGGCCTCCGTAGTCGTTGTTCACAAAGAATAACTCCTCGGTATGGCCATACATCGACTCGAAATTGAAGATTCCGCAGTGGGCAATAAAGGCCTTGAAACGCTTCTGGTGGTGTCCTGCAAGGTAGAATACCGAGTAGCCGCCATACGAGGCTCCAACGCAGCCAAGTCGCTCGTTATCAATCCATTTCTCTTTTGCCACGTCATCTATTGCTGCAAGGTAGTCGCGGATATTCTGTCCCGAGTAGTCACCCGAAATCTGGTCCAGCCACTCCTGTCCGAACGATGGTACGCCACGTCGATTTGGAGCAACCACCACATATCCTTGCGCGGCCATCAGCTGGAAATTCCAACGATAGCTCCAGAACTGCGAAACTACGCTCTGCGGACCTCCCTGGCAATAGAGGAGGGTTGGATACTCTTTATTCTCGTCGAAATCGGGTGGTAGTATAACCCACGTCAGCATCCTCTTGCCGTCGGTGGTCTTAACCCAGCGTTTCTGCACTTCGCCCATCTTTATATTGTTATATACAAAGTCATTTACGGCGGTAATCTTTGTCATAGCACCCGTTGCGAGGTCAAACTCGAAGAGCTCTGGAGCCATCGAAATAGTCATCACCGAGCCTACACACTTACCTCCGCGCAGCTCGAACGAGTTGATGTCGTGGTCGCCTTTGGTTATCACCTCCACCTTCTCCGAACCGTCGGCCTTGACACGGCAAATTTGGTGTGTAGCCTCGATAGGAGCGATAAAGTAGAGTGTCTCATCATCTGCCCATGCCACATTTGTTGCGTGGTAGTCGAAGTCGGGAGTCAGGTACGAGATTTTGCCCGAAGCGATGTCGTATATCATAAGTCGCTCTTTGTCGGCCTCGTTGCCGGCACGCTCTTGCGAACGAAAGGCAATCTTTGTTCCGCTTGGCGACCATACGGGGTACTTGTCGTAGCCTACCATAGGGAACTCTTCGTTGCCCTTACAGATGTTGGTGGTCTTGCCACTCTCGAGGTCATATATGAAGATGTCCGAATCGGTGGATACGGCATACTCCTTGCCTGTCAGCGGTTTGCAGGTGTAGGCGAGTTGCTTTCCATCTGGACTCCACGCAATCTCGGCGTGGTCGAAATATGGTGCCAATGGAGTATCCCACGCAGCCTCGCTTCCCGTGATATCCTTGCCCGTGCCTACACCATTGGCAAGAAGGTCGGCGACAAAGATGTGGAGATACTTTCCGCTATCCCAATAATCCCAATGGCGCACCATCAGATCGTCGTAGATACGGGCCTTCGACTTTGCCATATCCTTGTGAACATCGGCCGAATTGATATCTTTGGCGTGTACGAACTGCGTGTAGTAGATGTGTCTCTCGTCGGGTGCGATACCGAAGCCTTCGATACCGCCCTCGATGGTCGAAACCTGCTTTGGCTGCGAGCCATCAGCCTGCATCTTCCACAGCTGCATATCGCCACTGCGGTTCGATGCGAAGAAGATATCTGCGCCATCCGCGCTCCACAATGGCGACACAGAGGTTGCTGTGAGGTCGGTAAGTTCCACCTCCTTACCCGTTTCGAGGTCGCGACTGACAATTACCGAGAGTCCTCGGTTCTCCTCCATATTGTAGCGCGTAAGTGTGTAGAGGAGCGTTTTACCATCGGGAGAGAGAGCGTGTTCGCCTATGCGGCCCATCTTCCACATAACCTCCGGAGTTAGTCGTGCCGCAGCAATCTCCTCTGCCGTCAGAGCGTTGTCGAAAGTAAGGGGCTCGGGGGCGGTATTGCACCCTGCAAAGCCCGAAAGTAACAATGCCATAGCAATAAATTGTTTTTTCATACCTTTATTTTTCTGTTAAATCCCAATTTTCACTACCTTTGTGTTGTGCGAAAATAAGAACGAAGATGGTTACCGAAATATTTTTTACCGACAAGAGATTGATTCTCACCGATACCCCAACAGCTACGGAGGGGGCTTTTCAGCTCGCATCGTCCGAACTTTCAAAGGCGAATGTACTCAAAATTTTTGAGACTGCCAATACCGTTGAGGTATGCGATGACGATATTGCCACCGTTGCGGAGCGATTTTTCGCGGAGTTTAAGTATGTCGAGGCGGCAGGAGGTGTGGTTTGTAACGAGCAGGGCGAGTGTTTGATGATATATCGCAATGGCCGTTGGGACCTTCCTAAGGGGCATGTCGAGGAGGGTGAGAGCGACGAGGTGTGTGCCGTGCGCGAGATTGCCGAGGAGACAGGTGTCGAAGGGGCAAAAATTGTTCGATTTTTGTGCAATACCTTACACTCCTACAACGTTTATGGAGTGTGGGAGCTGAAGCGTACAGCTTGGTACGAACTCCGTTCCGATGCCGCCACCACAACACCGCAGACCGAGGAGGGAATAGCCCGTGTAGAGTGGTGCTCGGAGCAGGCTGTAGAGGAGAATTTGCGTGCTACATATCCCACCATTCGCAAAGTTTTTGAGGTAAAAAGAGGCTGATTATGGTAAAGATTCTTTGGGTGGACGATGAGATTGAGTTGCTCAAGCCACACATTATGATACTTCGCTCGAAGGGGTACGAGGTTGGTACCTGCAACAATGGCTACGACGCTATAGATATGGTGGCGGAGACCTCCTACGATGTTATAATTTTGGACGAGATGATGCCCGGAATGACCGGACTCGAGACCCTTCCGCTTATCAAGGATGTTCGTCCGAACACCCCCGTAATTATGGTTACCAAGAGCGAGGAGGAGGATATTATGGACAAGGCGATAGGCTCCAAGATTGCCGACTATATCGTCAAACCCGTAAATCCATCGCAGATGTTACCCCTCATTAAGAAACACGTCCATTCGCAACGCCTTGTTACCGAACAGACTACGGCGGATTATCGTGCCGAGTTTGGCCGTATTGCCGTATCGATGCAGAACGCCTCGAACTTCCAGCAGTGGAGTGCCATTTACCGCAAACTCATAAATTGGGATATCGAACTTTCGGGTGGCGACGACTCTATTCGTGAGATTTTGCAGTATCAAAAGGAGGAGGCCAATCGCGTCTTTGGCCGCTTCGTCTGCAATAACTATAAGGATTGGATAAACTCGCGTGACGAAGATACCCCTGTGATGTCGCATACGTTGATGCGTAACAACATCTTCCCTGTGGTGGATAGCCACAGCAAGACAACGTTGCTCCTCATCGACAACTTCCGCTACGACCAGTGGCGTATAATCAGCGGTATGTTGCGCGGCTACTTCGATATCGTTACCGACGACTTCTATTGTGCTATTCTCCCTACGGCAACGCAGTATGCCCGCAACGCCATCTTTGCGGGTCTGATGCCCCTTGCTATCGATAAACTTATGCCGCAGAGGTGGCTGAACGACAACGAGGAGGGTGGCAAAAATCAGTATGAGGAGGAGTTCCTTGCGCGACAGATTGCGCAGGCCGGAAAACGCTATAAGTGGACCTTCGACAAGCTTGTACGTCCCGAGGCGGGGCGCAAACTTATCGACAATATCCAGCGAATCTACGATGCCGATTTTTCGGTTATTGTCTATAACTTCCTCGATATTCTATCTCACGCCCGCACCGAGACCGAAATTATCCGCCAACTCACCGAGGATGATGCCTCCTTCCGTTCGCTCACCCGTTCGTGGTTCGAGCACTCCGAGTTGTTTACTTTGCTGAAGCTCCTCTCCGAGCGAGGTCATACCGTAGTCATAACCTCCGACCACGGCACCGTGCGTGTTGATAATCCTGTCAAGGTTACCGGTGACCGCGAAACCTCAGCAAACCTCCGCTATAAAACGGGCCGCAACCTCGCCTACAACCGTAAAGAGGTCTTCGAGATTACCCGTCCCGAGGAGGTGCAGCTGCCATCATCAAACCTCACTTCAAGTTATATTTTCGCCTATAACAACGATTTCCTCGTCTATAATAACGATGCCAATCGTCATATCCGCTACTACCGAGATACATTCCAGCATGGTGGTATATCGATGGAGGAGATGATTGTGCCGTATATTGTCCTATCCCCAAAGTAAAAATCGTTCTGACGAGTTCTTTTTGCACGATGCGTCGGTCGCTGAAATGCTCACATAGGCCTACTATGCTCCGCTTTCATCGCCTATCATCGCACAAAAATAATCTCATCATCGACGATTTTTATTGTTGGTAGCGTTCTGATGAGTTCTTTTTGCACGATGCGTCGGTCGCTGAAATGCTCACATAGGCCTACTATGCTCCGCTTTTGTCGCCTCCCATCGCACAAAAATAGCTCAATCATTGACGATTTTTATTTTTTATGGTAATGATGCCAAAAGTGGCGCTTTTTAGATAATAAAAGATGGGGTAGAAAGGGTGATACTAATCTCCCTAATCTCCCTAAATTCTCTAAATTCTCTAAATTCCCTATAATTCCCACTCTCCCCACTCACCCCCATACGAAAATTAGGTATTTCTACCTATAGCAGCCGAAAATTCTTCAAAAATGGAGCAAAACAGCCCGATTTGCTTTCATTCTTGAACCTTTTTTATTCCTCAAACTACAAATCGTAAGCGTTTAGGCCAAAATAGTTATTAAAATAATTTTATATTGTAATCGACAGTAATTCAATGTGTTAGTGGATATGGCAGTAAGAAAAGCAAAAAATAATTAAAAATTTTTAATAAAAAACTTGCACAGTATTGAAAAAACCCTTATCTTTGCACTCGAAGTTTTAAGGTTCATTTTAGGTTAGTAGTTTTAGGTTGGTTGAGGAAATCGGAAGGTTGTAGCAGATGGCTACTAAGACTGCGGGAGGTGCTCTCTCGTGAGTCGAATCACCTCCGAAGACCTCATTTTTATTTTAGGGGATGGAGGCTTTCGCTTGGCGGAGGCCTCTTTTTTGTTGATAGCCCTTACCCAAAAATCGGTCTGACAAGGCTCTTTTGGCATATGTCTTGCCTGAAAAATGGTCATTCAAGCCAAGTGGGCTGTGCTTTTTCAGCCTGCAAGCAGCTTCAAAACAGCTCCTGTCCATAAAGTAAGGGTGTCCAATACGTTTTTGGACACCCTCAAATCCTATGGGATTGGCTCACTATTTTGCCATATTTAGGAAGAGCAACAGCTCGATAGGCACCTTTCCCTCGATTGTAAAGACGAGTTTTTCCGGTTTGGCCATTGTACCTCGGTAGTACGAGTTATCCTCTATACATCCGATTATGGAGTTCATATCGCCCAACTTGCCCATATAGACAAATCTGTTGTCGAAGGAGACTATTGGAGATGCAGGGTTTTCGGGGCTGAAGAGCTCTCCGCCATCTACTATATACATCAACTTATCTTCGAATGTTTTGTCGGGTTTATTCTTTCGGGTGTAAACCTTTCCGTTTTGGTAGGTTATAACCACCTCCCACGCTTTTGTCTCTTTGTTCTGTTTTGTAATCTGCGAACCATCGTATTTATAGACGAGTTGGTTGTTTTTGTTGTAAACCTTTCCTTGTGCAGCGGCAAAAAGCGGCGCGATAAGAAGCATAAGTATTAAAATCTTTCTCATAATAGTGTAGTATTAAATCTCCATCAACGCAAATATACAAATATTTATTGAATGTTATCAATAAAGAGTAATTTTATTCCTGTTGCGCTACGATAATGGGCAAAATTTTATAAATTTGTGGAGCAAATTCACGACATAAGATTATGGCAGAATCGGAGACGTTGCGCCCTAATGGTGCAAAAAGTGTATTAGGTTTGAGATGCGCCCCATTGGAGAGGGTGCGCATAGGCTTTATTGGTGTGGGGGCCCGAGGTCAGCATGCGGTGGAGCGAATGATGAATATCGAGGGAGCCGAGGTTGTTGCTCTTTGTGATTTTATCGAGAAGAACCTTGTGGAGTCGTGTGATATTGTCGAGAGGTATGGTGGTCGCAAGCCCCAAACCTTTATTGGTGAAGCCGGCTGGAGGAGTCTGTGCGACCGTGAGGATATCGACTTGGTCTATATCAGTACCGATTGGGTGAGCCACGCCAACATTGCGGTCTATGCCTTGGAGCAGGGTAAGCACACCGCTTTGGAGGTTCCTGCAGCAATGTCGGTGAAGGATTGTTGGCGATTGGTGGATGCTGCCGAGAGGTCGCAACGCCACTGTATGATGCTCGAGAATTGCTGTTACGACGAGTTTGAGCTGGCAACACTCAATATGGTGCAGCAGGGGTTGTTTGGGGATTTGGTGCACGCCGAGGCCTCCTATATCCACGATTTGCGCGACAGAATCTCCTCGAATGACGAGGGGCATCGCCGTTGGATAAATTGGCAGGTGGAGTATATGGCAACGCACATTGCAAACTTCTATCCTACACACGGTCTTGGCCCTGTGGCTTTGGCTCTCGGCATACATCGTGGCGACAGGATGAAGAGTCTTGTTTCGGTCTCGTCGAGGGCGATAGGTGAGGCGGACAAGTTCCGAGGAACAATGAACTCCTCGATTATAACTACCGAGAAGGGGCGTACAATATTGTTGCAGCACGGTATTGCATTGCCTCGACCATATAGTCGCTCATTCCTCTTGAGTGGCACAAAGGGCTATGTGCAGAAGTATCCTGCGCCATATATGGCCTTTGCACCCGACACCACAGATGTACTCTCGGGGGAGCGATGTGAGGCTCTTGCCGAGGAGTATCGACACCCGTTTGTTGCGGAGTACAAGGAGCGAGGAGAGGAGATTTGCGGCAAGCGATGGATTGATTTCATTATGGATAACCGCCTGATATACTGTTTGCGTAATGGTTTGCCACTCGATATGGATGTATATGATGCAGTGGAGTGGTCGGTGCTTGTCGAACTTACCGAGCAATCGGCGATGATGGGTGGCGTTCCGGTTGAGATACCCGACTTTACACGAGGCGAATGGGAGCGCGTTGAGGGTTTCAAGTTTGCAGTAAAGGAGTAGCCTGATAGTAATATTATAGAGGAAAATTATGGTCTGTGCCGCAGAAAAAGTGGCGCAGACTATTGTTTTTTCAAAATTTATTCGTATATTTGTATAGGTTCGGAGTGGTAGCCACGGCATCTGTCGAATTTTTATATATCGAAGAGACTATGATTGATGCGTTTGTGACATACATTCAAGCCGAAAGACGGTATTCTGCGCTTACGGTGCGCAACTATCGACACGATATCGAGTCGTTTGTCTCTTGGTGTGCCTCTAATGCCGAGATTGAACCCAAAGATTTTGATGTTACAAAGGTTTCCGCAGAGGATATCCACGAGTGGATAGTTTATCGTATGGACAAGGACAAAATCGGTGCCGCATCCATGAACCGAGAACTCTCCTCCTTACGTAGTTTCTACAAATATCTTCGTCGCGAAAACCTCGTTTCGCAGGATATTTTCTGCCGCATTACCGCGCTGCGAGCATCTCGTAAGTTGCCATCGTTTGTCCCCGAGACTCGTATGGAGCCGCTTCTCGACGATATGCGAGTCAAGAGCCGTGAGGGCGATTTTATGGAGCAGCGCAATGCCCTTATAATAACTCTCTTCTATAGTTGCGGCGTTCGTCTTGCCGAGTTGCACGGAATATGTATCGGAGATTTCTCGGCCGATATGACTACACTCTCGGTGCGAGGAAAGGGTGATAAACAGCGTATGATACCTGTGTTGCCACAGTTGGCTTCGCGCGCGCGCACGTATATAGATAGGTTGCAGGAGATGGGTTTCTCCACTGCACCGAGTTCGCCGTTGATTGTGTCGGCAAAGGGGGTAACACTCTCGCGTACGACCATACAGCGTGTTGTCGATAGGGAGCTCAAGGGTGCCAATGTTCAGGGCAAGCGTTCTCCGCACGTGCTACGACATACCTTTGCCACCCATCTGCTGAACAAAGGGGCAGATATGCGCGATATCCAGGAGTTGATGGGACATTCGTCGCTTCGTACCACGCAGTGCTACACCCACAACAGCATAACACAGTTGCAGGAGATTTACAGGCGGGCACATCCGCATAAATAGTAGAGAGTGATTATTGCGCCGTCAAAGTTTGGTGCGGTGAAGGATAATAAAAAGAGGCAAAAAAGAGTTGTAAGTTTAGAGGCAGAGACAAGAGGAATACAATAGCCAAAGAGCTATATTTATAAACCTTAAAAAATTTTTATTATGGAGGTTAAGATTCAATCAGTTAAGTTCGACGCGAGCCAGCAGCTCCTCGAATTTGTAGAGAAGAAGATGTCGAGATTGGAGCGTTTTGAGAGCCGTTCGACAGGTGTAGATGTGATTTTGAAGCTGGACAAGGACAGCGAAAAGGGCAACAAGTTAGCACTTGTTACACTTCACGTTCCGGGTGCAGATATAGTTAGCGAGCAGCGTGCTCGCACATTCGAGGAGGCGGTGGATTTGGCACTCGATGCCGTAAAACGTCAAATCGAAAAGCGCAAAGAGTAGTCTTTGAGTAGCATCAAGATAGCTCTTGTTATACAAATTCTTACAGAGTGAGGGTGTCCAAAAAGTTGGACACCCTCTCCTCTTTATGGTACGGGGTCGTAGCCTGAGCCGCCCCAAGGGTGGCAGCGGGCAATGCGTTTTGCTGTTAGCCAGCCCCCTTTGATGATGCCATATTTGCGAATCGCCTCGATGCCGTATTGTGAGCAGGTCGGAGTGTAACGGCACGAAGGGGGAGTGAGGGGCGATATGCACTTTTGGTAGAGGCGTATCAGCCCTATAAATGGCAGAGCCACAATTTGTCGGCACCTACTTACAAAGGTTTTCCAAAATCCGTTTTGTGGCATTTTCGATTGTCTTATAGTCAAGAATCTCCTTCGAGGAGTAGATTAGGGCAACCTGCAACGAGCGCGGTTCGCCCGCAGCGAGTATCTGTTTGTTTAGTCGGTATGCCTCGCGCATACGGCGACGCACACGGTTACGGCTATTTGCGCGCTTGAGAAACTTTTTGGGGGTAGAGAAGAGCACCTCGGCGTGGGTCTCCTCTGCCGCTTCGGCATAGACAACATAGCGCAATGGATATACAAAGCCCCCTCGCCCCTCGGTGAAGAGACGACGAATTGCCCCAAACGAGTGCAATTTCTCCGATTTAGGTAGCTTTGAATCCAACATATTCTGTTGAGTAGTGGGCGCGATCGATTAACTCTTCTTGCTTCTGCCCCTCTTCTGAAGGCGGTTCTGCTGTGTGCGGAGGAACTCCTCCTTGCTCTCATCACCAACAAAGACTACATCGTCGATATTGTTACCCTTGCGTACGTTCTGGATATAGAGATCGACAGCCTTGGCAAGTGATGGGGCTGTAGGGGTTGGGGCATTAGCCTTTACGCGGATGCCATTCTCGATGGCGAGCTTCAATGTTCCCTCTCCAAAGGTTGCCACAGTAGGCATCTCCTCGGCAGGCATCTTCTCACAGATGCTCTTCACGTCCCATGGCGAGTAGAGCAGCACCATATCGTACTCCTTCAACTTCTCGGCAGAGATGTCGGTGGCTACGGTACGGGCGAGGATGATAGGCGAAAAGTTGATGTTGAGTCGCTGCAATGCCTCCGGAATCTCGGGCTTGTGTGGCTCGCTGAGAGAGAGCAACATCTTCTCGGCTTTGTTTTTTACCACCAACTCGATAAGACCTTGGAACGAACCATCGGCGAAGGATATCTTACGCTTGCGGTAGATGATATACTTCTGAAGATAGAGTGCGATACTCTCGGTAGAGCAGATATACTTCATTGTCTCGGGTACGGTGATACGGGCATCGTCGCAGATGTGGAAGAAGCTGTCGATGGTGGTACGCGAGGTGAAGATTATCGCCGTATGGTCGAGAATATTTATTCGCTGACTACGGAACTCTTTGGGTGTAACGCCAATGACCTTAATCAGCGGGTTGTAATCTACGGTAATGCCAAGACGCTTGGAGATTTCGTAGAATGGTGACTTCTCGGCGATGGGTGGTGCCGGTTGTGCTACAAGAATTTTGCTTATAGTATTATTCATATCGTCTCTTTCTGTTTTGGAGCCTATCCGCGCAGTATCGGAGCGAGCAGCAACGACAGCGGGAAGATTTCCAGGGCGCAAAGATATAAAATCCAATGGAAAATAGAAAATCTTTGTGCGCGAAAGAGCAAAAAAGTATCTTTTATGAACAAAATAGAGGAAATAAAACACACTGTAACAGAGGTGTAAAGGGATATTTTCATTGTTAAGCCCTCGGTTAGGAGTGCGAGAATAAGCAGTGGCGTAAGCAGAACAATCGTACCACAGAAGTAGAGCAGTTTCACATTCCAAATGGCGGAACAAGCCTTCTCCTGCTCGCACAATATGCCCGTGATAAAGAGTGCACCCCTTTCAAACAAAATCAGCAAAAGAGCTACGACTAAGGCTATCACTCCAATCGACCAAGCCGACATTTCGCCCATCTCGAGGAGCATCGGATGAACCTCTTCCATAACAGTCAGTCGCATGGCAAAGAGCGAAATTAGAGCCAAGCCGATAAGGCTCATAATGATTTTTATGTTGTTCAAATCGGAAGACGTAGAATAAATATCCACCCTATTCTCATTTTTACTGAAAAATGAGATAATCATATAGCCAAATAGATTGAAGTGGCTTACCAATATAAATATAAAGAACAGTGCAATACAGCCGGTTGCAAGTTGGTACATAGAGCCTAACGATGCAATGCCGGAAATGGGTGCTTCATCCACATAGAGAGCCAGGCTATTCGCTACTCCGAACAACTCATCTGCCGATATTTGATTCATCTCCTGTACCATATTTCAACCACTTTTTATGCCTTTTTAAGAGTTACGCGGAAGGTTGTGCCCTTGCCAAGCTCGGAATCCACAACGGCAATGCGCCCCTTGTGGTACTCCTCAACGATACGTCGGGAGAGCGAGAGGCCAAGTCCCCAGCCGCGAGTTTTAGTAGTAAATCCCGGCTCGAATATGCGCTTCCATTTCGATTTAGGGATGCCCTTTCCGGTATCTGCCACCTCAACCCACGCAAATTTGCTATCCTCGCCGATGGTTACAGAGATGGAGCCGTGTCCCTGCAAGGCATCAAGGGCATTTTTCATCAAATTCTCCACCACCCACTCAAAGAGGGCGACATTTATCTTCGCCCTAACCGTGTCGGTGGCAAGGCCGTTATAGTCGAGCGTGACATTGCGAGGTATGCGCTTGCGGAAGTACATTACCGAGTTACCTACGACCTCGTTCAGCGACTCTACCGTGAGTGGAGCATCGGAGCCAATCTTCGAGAAGCGATCTACAATCTTCATCAGGTGAGATAGGTCCTTCTGCATCTCATCTACTGCCATCTGATCGACAGGCTGCTCGCGCAGATACTCAATCCAGCCCAGCAGTGATGATGTAGGTGTACCGAGTTGGTGAGCCGTCTCCTTTGCCAGACCCACCCAAATTCGGCTCTGCTCACTCTGTTTCAACGAACGGAATGCCATAAATACCACCAATACAAAGACTACGATTATGAATATCTGTATGTATGGAAATATGTAGAGCGTCTGTAGTGTCAGCGAGTGACCGTAGAATATAATATGGTTGTGGGTGTCTGTCCACCAAAATTTTATAACTATCGGAGTGTTGTCGCGTGCCATACGGTCGAGCGTGCGGTGCAACATCTCGGGAGACTCTATAATCTCGGCCGGAATAAGGTGCGAGGAGATAACGCGCAGATTCTCGTCGGTAATGATAAACGGAATGTTGTTGCGTGCATTGATGATGTTGTTTACGAGTGGGTCTTTGATGTAGTCGCCCATGGCATCGCGATTTACACGCTCCATAGCCGCTGCCCACAACTCCACGTCGTGCTTCTCCTTGCGGTGGAGGTCCTCCGCCATAAGGTTGGTAAGGATGAGCGAGAGGCTAATAAGTATGGTGGCGAGTATAAGAACTACAACTCGGCCATTCTCCAAAACCTTATTTTTCAGTCGTCGCAACATCCCTTCGCGCTACTTTCGTTTGGTATTCTGCTGTGTCACTATACGGTTGTACTCCTCTTTGTCGCGGAGCAACTCTATTGCCGCCTTCACCTCCTTGTCGCTGTGCAGCGAGTGGCGCACGACACCTGCAGCATAAGCGTGTCGCAAGACGATATTCTCGTTTATCTGCTCGGTAATCTCCTTGCGGAATCTCTGTAGCAGGCTCTGCTTATCATCCTTTAACCCCTCTTCAAACTGCTTTATCATACCATCAAGAGAGGTGTTGCGTTCGTTTTTGAGCGAGCGTTGCAGCAATTCGAGGGCAATTCTCGAATCCGACCTAAATGGTACATCTCGCTCCTCAACCATCTTCATAAAGTCGGCATAGTCGGCATCGGTTATGGAGAAGGTGTCGATATCAATCTTCTTGTCGTGGTTAGCCTTGTAATAGCTGTCGCAGTAGTCTTCTATAATGCCGAGAGCATAGAGCACCACAGCAAATTTGCTGACATACTTCTTCTCCATTGTCTTGTCGGGCATAATACCTCCGCCATCATATACCTTGCGTCCGCGAGCCGTCTTGAACTCCTTGATAAGTGAGTCCGCAACAGCTACGGCACGGCCCTCTTCAGAGTAGTTTACGGCCTGAATGCAGCGACCCGATGGGATGTAGTATTTGGCTGTTGTAACCTTGACATAGGCGTTGTATCCAAGTGGTTCGGTGCTCTGTACCAATCCCTTACCGAAACTGCGCTGTCCGATAAGGACTCCTCGGTCGAGGTCCTGTATTGCGCCCGAAACAATCTCTGCTGCCGATGCGCTATTCTCATTTATAAGCACCACTAACGGTGTATTTGGCAGCATAGGCTCATATTCGGTATAGAGTTTTCGAGTATTGCTCTTGTCGCGACCTCGTATCTCCACAACCATTGTTCCCTTCGGAACAAAGAGGGATAAAACATCTACGGCCGAGCCCAACAAGCCTCCTCCGTTGTTGCGATAGTCGAGTACAAGCGACTTCAGCTCTCCCTCGTTCTGGAGACGGACGATTGCTGCGCGCAGGGCATCGTAGCACTTGTCGGTAAAGTCGGCATGGCGGATGTAACCCACTCCCTCGGCGATATATCCAGCATAGGTAACACTCGGAATCGAGATGCGACGGCGACGAATCTTCAGCTCCTCGCGCTCGCCGGTGAGGAGACGCTCGATGGTAACCTTTACGGTCGTGTTGGGCTCGCCACGAAGCTGCTTGCTGATATCCCCAACCTTTGCATTGCGCATATCCTTGCCATTGATGGCCACAATCTTATCGCCAATTTTTAGGCCCATATCGTCGGCAGGAGAGCCCTTGTAAGGCTCGGCGATGATGACATACTCGCCTCTCTGACGAATCAAGGCACCGATTCCGCCATATTTTCCTGTTGTTGCAGCCTGAAAATCGGGCATATCCTTCTCGGAGAGGAAGGTGGTGTAGGGGTCCAACATCGAACTGAACCCTTCGGCCCCATGTTTCATCAACTTGTCGGCATCGATTTCATCGACATATTTGCTCGAGAGCGTGTGCATCAGATTGACCATAATCTCCATATTACGGCTCAGTCCGAAGTCGTTTCGAGTGGCGAATATTCCCCCTACGGCAATCGACAGGATGGCCGCACCAATAAGGGTGTATTTTACTATTTTACGCTTCATTATCAACAGTTTATTTATATCTCGCCCGCCTCTCTGCAGTGCTTATTTACAATATATCGTTCGGCATCGAAGGCCATACGTACCGACAAAGAACGCAGGCCGCTTATCTCGATTTGGGAGCCCTTCTGGCGAACAACAACCTCATCCTCGAAGAGCTTTATTGCGCGGCGTAGGCCTCTTGCGCGGTAACGCAGTTCGGTATCGGTTGCCGAGACCAAAACCATACCCGCAACCTCGGCTGCCATATCCAACTCGTTGCGGTCGGAGATGACGTTGCCCTCGAACTCCCTCTTTGCAAAGCCGAAATATGGGTAAGTTGCAGCCAAAAGGATTGTCGCAACAACCATTCCCCAACCGCGCCAACTCTCGTTGAACAGCAACTGCCAACGCTCAGCGAATGTTATCGGCGAGTTGCTCGTGTAGTGCATCAAGGCCATCATTGCCACATACAAAACGCACAGTGCGATAAAATATTTTATACTTTTAACGATGTAGTTCTTCATAGTTCCAAACTTTTAATTACCAATCTCAACTATCTTGTCTGCAATTCGCTCCATCAACCACTTTGGCGTTGAGGTCGCTCCGCATATGCCTACGCTCTCGGCCCCCTCAAGCCACTCCTTCTGCAACTCGCTCGCCTCCTCGATATTGTAGGAGCGTTCGTTCGACTGCCTACAGATATTGTACAACACCTTGCCATTGCTCGACTTACGCCCACAGACAAATATTATGACATCGTGTCGGGTGGCGAAACTTCGTAGGTGCTCCTCGCGCGAAGATACGCGGCGACAGATTGTATCATCTACGGTAAGCATATCCGCCTCGGGCAATCTCTTGCGCATAGCCTCGGCAAGGAGATTAAATCGTTCGATACTCTGAGTGGTCTGCGAGAGAAAGTATATCGGGCGAGTGAAATCAACCTGCACTAAATCCTCCTCACACTCTACCACTACGGCATCCTCATCAACCTGCCCCGTCAATCCTACCACCTCGGCGTGGCCGCGTTTGCCCAAGATGACCACCGTTCCATTGACCTCTGCCATTTTGCGGTGAGCCTCCTTGACCTTGTGTTGCAGAGCCGCCACCACAGGGCAAGTGGCATCTATAATCTCGATATTATACTCTGCTGCGAGGGCATACGTGCGGGGTGGTTCGCCGTGTGCGCGAATCAACATTCGCGAACCTGCTATTGTAGGCATCTCCTCCCGTGAGATTGTTTGCAGTCCAAGCGATTCGAGTCGCTGTACCTCCACGCGGTTGTGTACGATATCACCCAACGAGGCGATAGCTCCACACTGCAAGGCCCTCTCCGCCTCGTTGATTGCCCGTACTACGCCGAAGCAGAATCCCGATTCGCTATCAATCTCAACTCGCATACAAACTCAAAACTGAAAACGGAAAACTAATTTTGCATTTTACATTAACCCCTCTTCGAGGGCTTTTCCTCCTCGCGGCTCGGCAAAGTGTGCAAGCACCCTCTGCTCTCGCTCCGCAGCGTCGGTTCTGCATTATGCATTCTGCATCTCCGCCTGCACTCGTGCAAACTCCTTGTCGAACCACTCCATCTGCTCCTCGACAGTCATATGGCTGTTGTCGAGCACGATGGCATCCTCGGCCTGTTGTAGTGGCGAGATGGCTCGACTCATATCCGCCTTGTCGCGTGAAACGACATTCTCCAAAATCTCGTCGAACGATACCTTGTCGCCCTTGGCTGTAAGTTCGGCATAGCGACGCTCGGCACGCACCTTCGCATCGGCCGTCATAAATATCTTCAACTCGGCATCCGGGAATACCACTGTGCCGATATCACGTCCATCCATCACAACGCCCCTCTTGCGCCCCATCTCCTGCTGCATAGCAACGAGTTTCCGGCGCACCTCGGCAATGGCACTTACGGGGCTGACGCAGTTCGACACCTCGATAGTGCGAATCTTTCCCTCGACCAGGTCGCCATTGACATATATGTCGCTTGCTCCGCGGTGTGGGTTGAAGCGGAAGGTTATGGAGATGTCGGAGAGGAGTTTGATAACCTCGTCCTCATCGACAATTCCCGAACGGATAGCTCCATGCTCGAGAGCGTAGAGGGTTACGGCGCGATACATCGCTCCGGTATCGATGAAGATATATCCGAGTCGTTGTGCAATACTCTTTGCAAATGTACTCTTGCCACACGAGGAGAATCCGTCGAGGGCAATGATGATTTTTTTAGTTGATTGTTCCATTTGGGTTTGTTGATAGAACTGTGGAAAGTATTGTTATAATACCGAGCAGGCCGATTATTATGCCGGCTACGCGGTTTATCATCTGCATATGTTGAGGTCGGAATCTGCTACGGAAGAGGCTGATAAGCAGTGTGAGCGTAAACCACCATATCACTGCGCCACCAAAGAAGCCGAGCAGCACCAGCAGACTCGAAACTATGGTTGCCAAATCGCGCGAACCGTCGTGCGACTCCACTCCAAACATTGCAAAGAATGCGAGGATGTATGGTATGACGGTAATAAAGTTTGCCATCGTAAAGCCGAACATCGAGGCAAAGTCGCGCCATGCACTCGATACTCCGGTGCGGTTACGGCGAATTTGCGGTGCGGGATTCTGGAAAAATATCACCACGCCTACAATAACGATAAATATGCCGCCAAGGAGAGATATGATGTTTTTGTACTGCTCTATTTGGGTCTGCAACAACGCATAAAAGAAGAATGCGATAATGGCCAACAATGTGTCGGCGCAGGCTACACCAAGTCCCGACATAAGTCCCGATCTGCGACTTTTACTCAGCGTGCGCTGAATACACAACACGGCGACAGGTCCCACCGTAATTGAGGAGGCGAGTCCCACCACAAGACCGCGCAAAAGAAGGTCGGCATTGCCAATAAACATCTCCATAAATCCCATATCTTACTCTATAGGCCGAAATACCCTGCAAATATATTAAAAATATATTAATTTCCTAAACTATTCTTCCATTTGCGACAGCATATTGTGTGCCTTGTGTGATTTTATTGTTGATAACTTATTGCCGAAAGTTGCTTGTGGGGTGCTGTAATTGTATATCTTTGCTGTGAAAAACAAAAACAAGAACCAATGAACGAGGTAAAACAACACGGAATAGATGTGGAACTCGATGCTGATGTGGCACAGGGTCTCTACTCGAACTTGGCAATCATATCACACTCGACATCGGAGTTTATTATCGACTTTGCGGCAATCTTACCGGGCCTGCCAAAGGCAAAGGTTAAGAGCCGTATTATCCTTACTCCCGAACACGCCAAGCGATTGTTGATGTCGTTGCAGGAGAATGTTGCCCGCTATGAGACAAATGTGGGCCGTATAAATTTGCAGCAGCCTCAAAACCAGAGTGGTTTCAAGAATCACGGCGAAGCGTAACGGCATAGTCCAACGGTTATCGCTCCCATTAAAGAATGATGCCAAAAGCGTCGCTTTTGGCATCATGGAGAATACTCCACAAAAAGAGGCCGAAATATTTCGGCCTCTTTAGTTCTCCAAGAGCTATCCTACTCGTCCAATCGGATGATATTTGCACCGATGGCGTTGAGTCGTCCCTCGATATCGCGGTAGCCACGGTCAATCTGGTCAATATTCTGAATAGTGCTGATGCCGTTGGCACTCATTGCAGCAATCAACAGCGCAACTCCGGCACGAATATCTGGTGAGTGCATCTTTGCGGCACGCAGCTGGTGCTCGTGGTTTTGACCGATTACGGCTGCGCGGTGAGGATCGCAGAGGATAATCTGTGCGCCCATATCTATCAGTTTATCAACGAAGAATAGTCGGCTCTCGAACATCTTTTGGTGGATGAGAACCGTACCCTTTGCCTGTGTCGCCACAACGAGGAATATGGAGAGGAGGTCGGGGGTAAGTCCTGGCCACGGAGCGTCGGCTATGGTCATGATAGAACCGTCAATGAAGGAGTCTATCTCGTAGTGAGGCTGTGCAGGCACGAAGATGTTGTCACCCTCTACCTGTATATTGATGCCCAGACGACGGAACGCCTCAGGTATTATGCCGAGGTTCTCTAACGA
>JAZQIS010000062.1:0-25551 GCA_045541235.1 Alistipes sp. | reverse complement strand
CCTGCACTTGGCCTTGGCGCTGAAGGAGGAGGGCAACGTACTGCTTCTGGATGAGCCTACCAACGACATCGACGTGAATACGCTCCGAGCATTGGAGGAGGGTTTGGAGAACTTCGCAGGTTGCGCCGTAGTTATCTCGCACGACCGCTGGTTCTTGGATCGTATCGCTACGCACATCCTCTCGTTCGAGGGCGACTCGAAGGTTGTGTTCTACGAGGGCTCATATTCGGAGTATGAGGAGTGGAAGAAGGCGCAGGGTATGGATACCACCCCACACCGCGTAAAGTATCGCAAACTTGTTGAGTAATCAACAAATGCAAAATGCAAAATGCAAAATGCAAAATGCAAAACCGACGCACGAAGCAAGAGCAGAGGGTGCTTGCATACTATGCCTTGCAAGAAGGAGGAAAAGCCCTCGAAGAGGGGTTAATGCAAAATGCAAAAATTTGATATTTGAATAATTCTGAATTCTGAATTTTGAATTTATATTTTATGGCACAGAAACCATCTATTCCAAAGGGAACACGCGACTTCTCGCCTATCGAAACGGCTCGTCGCTCATATATTTTCGACACTATTGCCGATGTTTTCCGCAACTACGGCTTTGCATCTATCGAAACGCCTTCGATGGAGAACCTCTCTACCCTTATGGGTAAATATGGCGAGGAGGGTGACAAGCTCCTCTTCAAGATTCTCAACTCGGGCGATTTTGGAGCAAACCTCAACGACGAGGAGGTACGCCAAGCACACCGCATTTGCGAGAAGGGTTTAAGATATGACTTGACCGTTCCGTTTGCCCGCTACGTAGTGCAGCACCAGAACGAGATTACTTTCCCGTTCAAGCGTTATCAGATTCAGCCCGTATGGCGTGCTGACCGCCCGCAGAAAGGCCGCTATCGCGAGTTCTACCAGTGCGACGTAGATATTATCGGCTCACGCTCGTTACTCAACGAGGTAGAGTTGATTTCGATTGTGGAGCGTGTATTCCGCCAGCTCGCCATCAATGTAGTGTTGAAACTGAACAACCGCAAAGTACTCTACGGCATTGCCGAGGTTATGGGCCACGCCGATAAGATGATTGATATCACCGTAGCCATCGACAAGCTCGAAAAGATAGGTCTCGACAATGTTAAGGCCGAGCTCTCGGAGCGTGGTATCGAGGCGGAGGCTGTGGCAAAGTTGGAGCCTATCCTCACTTTGAGTGGCTCGACTGCCGAGAAGTTGGCTCAACTCGAAACTATCCTCGCAGCAAGCGAAACCGGCTTGAAGGGCGTGGAGGAGTTGCGCACCGTATTCTCTGCTGTGGAGGCTCTCGGCATTAAGTTGGAGGTTGAATTGGACCTCTCGTTGGCTCGTGGTTTGAACTACTACACGGGTGCAATCTTCGAGGTTAAGGCGAAGGACTTTGCTATCGGCTCGATATGCGGAGGTGGTCGCTACGACAACCTTACAGGTATCTTCGGTATGCCTGATGTCTCGGGCGTGGGTATCTCGTTTGGTGCAGACCGCATCTACGATGTTATGGTCGGTTTGGATTTGTTCCCTGAATATGTTGATCGCACCACGAAGATTCTCTTCCTCAATCTCGGCGAGAAGGAGGTATTGGAGTCGCTCCGCATTGCAGAGAGTTTCCGTGATGGTTGGTCGTGCGAGGTGTATCCCGACCCTGCAAAGATGAAGAAGCAGATGGAGTACGCCAACCGCCGCCAAATTCCGTATGTTGTAATTATCGGCAGCAACGAGTTGGCAGAGGGTAAGGCTACGCTCAAAAAGATGGAGAGTGGCGAGCAGATTTGCGTGCCTGTCGAAGAGTTAAGACTCCACATTTTGTAATTTTAGGCAGATAAATCGCAGAGAATATGGCTAACCTAACCCCTACCCCATCGGCAACATTCGCAGACAGCAAACCCCACTACCTTCTACTCGACGGCCTGCGAGGTGCAGCGGCACTGATGGTTGTGTGGTATCACTTCTTCGAGGGCTTTGCCTTTGCTGAAGGTAGTGCAATCACAACCTTCAATCACGGCCATATTGGCGTAGATTTATTCTTTATGCTCTCGGGCTTTGTAATCAGTTACGCATACGATGACCGCTGGCAGAGCGCACACAACCGCCTGACACTCAAGGATTTCTTTAAGCGGCGACTTATCCGTCTGCATCCGATGTTGATTATGGGCGCGATAATAGGCCTCATAAGCTTCTGCTTGCAGGGCAGCGTGAAGTGGGACGGCACACCTACCCCAATGTCGTGGTCGTTGGTGGCATTGGTGCTTACGATGTTGTTTATTCCTGCCTACCCGGGTGCGCCTTATGACTTGCGTGGCAATGGCGAGATGTTCTCGCTCAATGGCCCGAGTTGGTCGCTCTTTTTCGAGTATATCGGCAACCTACTCTACGCACTCTTTATTCGTCGTTTGAGCAATCGAGCATTGGCGATATTGACTATTGCGTTGGGCGCAGCGTGGAGTTGGTTTGTTGCAACCGATGCTTCGGGATACGATATGTTGGGTATCGGTTGGAC
The DNA here is from genome assembly GCA_045541235.1 of Alistipes sp. Lineage (GTDB taxonomy): Bacteria > Bacteroidota > Bacteroidia > Bacteroidales > Rikenellaceae > Alistipes. Next base: position 23,030 of record JAZQIS010000062.1, on the reverse strand, counting down.
TCTCGACACCGCCAATTTCTGCGGAGGTCTGCTCAGAATGATGTTCCCATTCTCGTTGGGAATGGTTATGGCACGCAACTTCAAGCCCGTAAAGATTAAGGGCATTTTCTGGATTGCCTGGGCAGTGCTTTTTGGGCTATTCTCGGTGCCTGCATTTGCAAAGTGTGGCGAGATTAGCATAAATGGTTTGTACGAGTTGGCGTGCGTGATGTTCGTATTCCCTGCTATCGTATGGCTTACGGCCTCGGGCGAGACGACAAACAAATTTTCATCATCGGTTTGTAAGTTCTTGGGCGATATATCCTATCCGCTATATATTGTGCACTACCCCGTGATGTACCTCTTCTACGCGTGGCTTATCGAGAACAAGTACTACACACTCGGAGAGACCTGGCCTGTGGTAATAATGGTATTTGCCATCAATATAGCACTCGCCTACGCCTGCCTGAAGCTCTACGACGAGCCTGTACGTCGCTGGCTCACAAAGCGTTTTATCCAATCGAAGCAATAGCAACAATAATTTTGAATTTTGCATTTTGAATTTTGCATTTTGAATTTGAATAATGGAATCATTGGGATTTATAGAGTGGTGCTTGGATAATCTGAACTATTGGACTATCACGCTGTTGATGGCTATCGAGAGTTCGTTTATTCCATTCCCGAGCGAGGTGGTTGTTCCCCCTGCGGCATACAAAGCTGCTGCAAGTGGCGAGTTGAATGTGTGGCTGGTGATTTTCTTTGCTACATTGGGTGCGCTGATAGGTGCTCTTGTAAACTACTACCTCGCCGTATGGCTCGGCAGACCTATAGTCTATAAGTTCGCAAATAGTCGATTGGGCCATATGTGCCTACTCGACGAGCAGAAGGTTGTAAAGGCCGAGGAGTTCTTTGTGCGCTATGGCGTTACGGCAACACTTGTTGGTCGCCTTGTACCTGCAGTACGACAGTTGATTTCCATCCCCGCAGGCTTGGCGCGTATGAATATCGCCAAATTTGCACTCTTTACGTCTATTGGTGCAGGATTGTGGAATTGCGTTCTTGCAGCACTCGGCTACTTCCTCGAGGCTGTAGTTCCCGAGGAGGAGTTGATTGCCACCGTAACAAAATATAGCCACGAAATAGGCTACTGCATTATTGCGGTAGTTGCATTGGCTCTCGCATTTATCATTTACAAGGGAGCAAAGAAGTAGCCGGCTGGATTACTCAATTAAAACTTTGACAAAGATAATAAAAAAGACGAGAGTTTTTCATTTCATAGTGGTTATTAGCGGGTAATTAGAGGCTGTTAGCGACTATTCGTGTAAATGCCGACACACTAACCACCCTTAAAACCTCTAATAACCCTTAACAACCCTTATAATCTTGTCGGCAAAAACAAACCCTCCGCAGTTTTTCTTCTGCGGAGGGTTAAAAGCCTTAAAGCTAAAAGCCTAATTATTAAAAAGCGAAGACAGCGCGCACATACTTGTTGTCGCCCTTATCGTAGCCGTAGGTGTCGCCATTGATCATACTGACAGACTTCGCGTTACTTGAGCCAAATTCTTCTGGTGTCCAATACATACCAGCTATAAAAAATGTATCTCCTACTGCTACCAATATTGAATTTAGTGCTATCATCTGCCTGTGCATCGCCTTTAATTCGCCACTGTCGGCTAATCTCCAACCATTACCGAGATTACGGCACCACGATTTAGCAGCATTCCAATTTGCTTTCGTTTGGGTAAGGCTTAATATTTTTCCGTGTTTTCCATCAGGCGTTACAACAAATACAAGGCCCCTCTTTCCATCAACATCATAGTAATCTCCAATTTTCCAAACCTTTTCCTGCTGTGTATGCGAGACCGCTCCCTGAGTTTACTGAGTTTGCTGAGTTTGCTGAGTACCAGGCTTCTTCTTTAGTCCCAACATTCGCGATATAAGGGCCGAGGATGTTGATAGTATCGACTCCTCAGTCGGAGTACACCTATCTTGGTCGGCTAACACCTCCGAGGCTGTACTAATTCTATACAAGGATGTCGAGATAAAGATTGTTACATCAGAAGATTGGCCACCAACAGCTGACGAGCTGCTCTTAACGGTGGTAAAGACTATGTAATCAGCCTGTTTGCCAATCTCTTTACTTATATTGGCAAAACTTGTAGGCTCATGCCTTGCTTTAAGTCTGCTCTTAATCTCGTTGATATTAACTTGATACACCTCGTACTCTTCCGAACCCGAAATCATATCGGTATATCCCTGCAAAATCAGTTTGATAATTGCAGGATTGAGAGGTCGGTCATTTCTATCAATGACATCGGCAATTACAACCCTCTGCTTTGCAAAAACCGAGAGCTGTGCAGCAGCAACACTCGGAAGAAGTATTGCTGCGCACAACAATGCAATAATAGATAGTTTTCTACTCATCACCTCTCAAAATTTAGATTGCACCCACCAATTTATAGGCAAGGTTATTACAAGCCGTACGTAAGTAATCGATATCGGCGTAGGTACGAACAGATGAAGATGTTACGATTTTACCATTTGTAGCATCTACAATTTTTGCGCTCAATAGCACGGTCTTTTTGTCCAAAGGTGTAACCTCCGAAACAAGAACATACTCCATCAACTGCTTTCGTACATAGGTAAGCGCACTAGAGGTGACATTGCCCGTTTTGTCAAAGTTTACCACAAGAGAGAGAAAACTGATCGAGTCGTAACCCTCATAACCATCAGAGTTGGTAATTGCATCGGTCAAGGCTGTACGAATAAAGGTCTTTGTACCACGAGCTACATCGCCGGTTTTGTCCACAACCTCGGTAATAGCAACCTTCTTACGTTTGTAGAATTGAGCCGATACGGTTGTTGTTGAGAAAAGCGCGAAAAGCGCAACCAAGAGAATAAATCTTGTCTTCATAATTGATAAGTTTTTAAGTTAATAAATGTGTTTGATAATATGTATCATACCCTAACAGATGCAATTTATGCACCTATGCACCACTCAACTCCGATATGGCAAAATTTATTAAATATAAAGAAAGTGTGGAGTCGATTTCGTCTATCTGTTAAGAGGCATTTGGCGTGGCCCGAGTCCAAATAGACAATACTCCACACCGATATATAGCGCACAGAACGTGCCACTATACACGGGTACGGTGTTTGAATTGCCCATCCTTGAACTCTAAAAATCGCCAAATTTTCTTAACAAGGATTAGCGAAACACTTTCGCAATAATATGTTTACAATCTCACGATTGCGCTACAAATGTAGAAATTTATTTTTGATTGAACAAAAAAACTCTCCTCTTTCCTCTCTCCTCTATCCTCTTTTTATTATCTTTGTGCAATGAAACACTTCGCACTAATAGGTTTTCCGCTTGGGCACTCACTGTCGAAGGCCTACTTCACCGAGAAATTCTCGCGTGAGGGCATCGAGGCGGAGTATTCACTACTGCCTATGGAGCAAGCAGAGGAGATTCTGCACCACTGCTCGCGCCTATCGGGATTCAATGTGACAATTCCTCACAAGCAGAATATTATGCCCCTGCTCGCCGAGATTAGCGAGGAAGCACGCGAAGTGGGCGCGGTAAATTGTGTAAAGGTTTGCAATGACGGCCGACTCGTGGGCTACAATACCGATGTCGTGGGTATTCGCAAATCGCTCGAAGGCATCGAACTAAACTGCACAAAGGCGATTGTTCTCGGCACGGGAGGAGCATCGAAGGCGGTGCAGTATGTGTTGCACAAGGGAGGGGCGGATGTCCGAGTGGTATCGCGCACCCGAGGTGCAGCCGACCTAACCTACGATGATTTGAACGAGGAGATTGTTGGAGAGAGCCTCTTAATAGTGAATACCACACCTCTTGGGATGTTCCCGAATGTTGAGACCGCACCCGAACTGCCCTACTCGGCACTAACATCGGCGCATACGCTCTTCGACTGCGTATATAATCCGCGCCAAACCCGATTCCTGCAACTCGGGGCCGGACAAGGAGCGCGCACAATAGACGGATTAACGATGTTCTACGCCCAGGCCGAAGCCTCTTGGGAGATTTGGAAGGCCTAATCCCTCAATCGAAGTAGTGTTCGCGCCTGAGTGTAATCGCTATCATTTACGACCAATCGCGCACGGATAACGCCCGGATAGAGCGTTGTCATATACTCATTTTCTATTTGCGCGCGTATGCCCGCGCACGCGAGAATACTTTTGGCCATCTCCGCCTCGACAGCACTATTATACTCTGCAACAACAACCAACTCCTCGACCTGCATAAAACCTACGATATTTGTTTTGTAAAGTTATAACTTTTTTTGATACTACACAACAAAAACCGCGCCCAAACAAACGAAAAACGGAGAACTGAAAACTGAAAACTAAAATAGAAAAAGTTTTCCGCTTTAATCCTGCTTGCGCAGGCTTTTCCGAACTCCGACCCTTGTCAAGGTGCAAGCGATTTATGGGGTTTACTAGGGTTTACTGGGGGCGCACCTTCGGTGCTTACTGAGGGCTACTGGGGAGTTTCTCAGCTTCCCCTTAATCTCTCTAATCTCCCTTAATAGCCCCTAATAGCCCTTACACGCCTTTACTTGCCCATACTTGTCCTTACTCGCCCTTAAAAGTTTTCAGTTTTCAGCTTTCCGTTTTCCGCTTTGCGTTTTCCGTTTTACAAGATTCCTGCTCGGCCGAAGATATAATCTACATTCTTGAGGTAGTACTCGAGCGTAAAGCACGAATCCAACTCCTCGCGAGTGAGTTTCGACATAACCTTCTCGTTCTCGGCCAACAACTCCTGATAGTCGGCACGCTCTGCCATAGCTCGCATAGCCACAGGCTGAACGGTATCGTAAGCCTCCTCACGCGACAAACCCTTATCGATAAGGGCATTCATAACGCGCTGCGCGAAGATAACCTTGCGGGTGCGATAGATATTCTCCATCATCACATCCTCGAATACCACGAGGTTGTCCAAGATACCCATAAAGCGGTTGAGCATATAGTCCAACAACTCGGTTGCATCGGGCAAGATGATACGCTCGGTTGCCGAGTGCGAAATATCGCGCTCGTGCCAGAGAGCCACATTCTCGCATGCGGTAGCCATATAACCACGCATAACGCGAGCACATCCGCAGATATTCTCCGACGATATTGGATTGCGCTTGTGAGGCATTGCGCTCGAGCCCTTCTGTCCCTTGCCGAAAGCCTCCTCGACCTCGTGTACCTCGGTACGCTGCAAGTTGCGCACCTCGAGAGCCATCTGCTCCAACGACGAAGCGATAACTGCCAATGTAGCAATATAGTAGGCGTGGCGGTCGCGCTGAATAACCTGAGTCGAAACATTTGCGCTGTCGATACCCAACTTCTCGCAAACATAGTCCTGAATCATAGGCGGAATATTTGCGAAATTACCCACAGCACCGCTAATCTTACCAACCTCTACGCCACGCGCAGCAGTGCGGAAACGCTCGATATTGCGCTTCATCTCCTCGTACCACAACGCCCACTTAAGGCCGAAGCAGGTGATATCGGCATGGATTCCGTGCGTACGGCCGATGCAAGGGGTATTGCGAAACTCCAAAGCACGACGCTTCAAAACTGCCAAAAAGGCCTCTAAATCCCTCTCCAAAATCTCGTTTGCCTGACGGAGCAAATATCCGTTTGCAGTATCGACAACATCGGTCGATGTCAAACCATAGTGCACCCACTTGCGCTCCTCGCCGAGGGTTTCGCTCACGGCGCGAGTGAAGGCTACGATGTCGTGGCGAGTCTGCTCCTCAATCTCCTTGATGCGGTCAATCGAAAACGAAGCCTTGTCCCACAACTTCTGAACATCCTCCTTTGGCACTACGCCCAACTCACTCCAAGCCTCCGAGGCAAGAATCTCAACTTTGAGGTATGCGTTGAACTTGTTCTGCTCGGTCCAAACATCACGCATAACCTTTCTGCTATATCTTTCAATCATAACGAATTATATTTTATTATTTAACAATTCGGTTTAGCTGTCATTCAAATCCCTAAAATCGTAAATTATTAGGCTGTTTTTGTGCGAAGCAAGGCGATAAAAGCGGAGCATACTTTGGGGTATGTGAGCATTTCAGCGTCCGCCGATTCGTGCAAAAAGAGCCAATAAGAACGATTTTACTTAACAATTCGGTTTAGGTAACACTCGATGGTATTCTTCATTAACATTGTAATCGTCATCGGACCTACGCCACCAGGTACAGGGGTGATGTAGGATGCAATCTCCTGAGCCTCGGCAGTAGCCACATCGCCACAGAGTTTGCCCGTCTCGGTGTCGCGATTTACACCTACGTCGATAACGATAGCACCCGGCTTAATCATATCGGCCGTAATAAGGTGCTTGCGACCAACGGCAGCCACCAAAATATCGGCCTCACGACACACCTCTGCAAGGTTTTGAGTGCGCGAATGGGCTATTGTAACCGTCGCATTGGCATCGAGCAACAATTTCGAGATTGGCTTACCCACAATATTGCTACGACCAACAACCACCGCCTTTTTGCCCGCTACATCAAAGCCGCACTCGGCAATCATCTGCATAATACCCTTTGGGGTACAAGGGACAATACAAGGCTTTCCAAGCCACAAATTAGCCACATTGGCAGGGTGAAAGCCATCCACATCCTTCTCGAGAGCAATAGCGTCAATCACACGCTCCTCGTCGATATGTTTTGGCAATGGCAACTGCACCAACACACCATCGGTAAGTGCATCGGCATTGAGACGATCTATCTCTGCCAAGAGTGCCTCCTCGGTGGTGTCGGCAGGCATAGTGATAAGTTCGCTCTTGATACCAACCTCTCCAGCAGCCTTAATCTTGCCACGCACGTAGGATTGGCTTGCAGGATTCTCGCCAACGAGAATCACCGCCAACGAAGGAACACGGCCGTACTGCGACTCCAACGCCTTTACCTCCTCTGCCATCTCGCCCTTGAGGCGCAGAGAAAGCTGTTTTCCATCTATTATATTTCCCATACTTTAATACTACTTAAACGCTTTATGACCAATATCTGTACGGTGGAAGAGGTTCTCGCACTCAATTTTGGAGACCTCCTCGTTTGCTTTGCGGTGTGCATCGGCAAGAGTTGCACCCTTGGCAACAACGAACAGCACACGGCCACCATTTGTTACCAATTCGCCATCCTTAACCGCCGTTCCCATATGGAAAACGGTGCCATCAACAGCCTCGGTACCACGAATAACGTAACCCTTAGCATAATCGCCCGGATAGCCCTTCGAGGCGAGTACAATGCCGAGAGTAACATCCTTGCTCCACACAACAGGAGCCGGTGTTACACCCGTCGCTACAGCCTCAAAAACATTGGCGATATCGCTATCGATAAGCGGCAACACCACCTCGGTCTCGGGGTCGCCAAAGCGGGCATTAAACTCTATAACCTTCACGCCATCAGCCGTTTTCATCAATCCGCCATAGAGCACTCCCGTAAGTGGGCAACCCTCCTGAACCATAGCTCTTGCCGTAGGGCGCATCACGCGCTCCATAGCAAATTCGAGGTCATCCTCGGTGATAAACGGCAGCGAGGTATATGCTCCCATACCGCCCGTATTAGGGCCTTTATCGCCATCGTAGGCGCGTTTGTGGTCCTGCGCCACAGGCATAGGATATACATTCTCTCCCTCGACAAAGCACATCAACGAGAACTCGGGTCCTTCGAGATAGTCCTCCACAACGACACGTCCCTTGCCGAATCGGTCATCCAAAAGCATATCGCGCAGAGCCTCGCGAGCCTCCTCCATACTCTCCGCAATAACAACACCCTTACCTGCCGCCAAGCCATCATACTTGAGCACAGCAGGAAGCGGACGAGCCTCGACATAGGCCACCGCCTCGTCGTAGTTGTCGAACGCCTTATATCCCGCAGTCGGAATATCGTACTTTGCCATCAACTCCTTGGCAAACTCCTTCGACGTCTCGATACGCGCTGCCGATTTGGTATGACCAAAAATTTTTAAGCCCTCCTTGCGGAACTCGTCGGCAATACCTACCGCCAATGCAGCCTCGGGGCCAACTACCGTAAGGTCGATGCCGTTCTCCTTGACAAAGGCCTTCAACTTATCGACCTCGGTATCCTTTATGGCTACGCACTCGGCCTGACGGGCGATACCCGCATTGCCCGGAGCACAATATATCTTATCAACGCTCGGCGAACGGAACAACGCATCGACAATAGCGTGCTCACGACCTCCCGAACCTACAACTAAAACTTTCATAAAAACTCTGTTTTTAATTAAGAATTGAGAATTAAGAGTTGAGAATTATTATTTTTTGCACTACACAATCTAATTCTTAATTCTCCATTCTTAATTCTTAATTTAATGCTTAAAATGGCGCATACCGGTAAAGAGCATCGTAATACCGAGCTCGTTAGCCTTCTTTATCGAATCCTCGTCACGAACAGAGCCTCCAGGCTGAACGATAGCTGTCACGCCATACTCGGCAGCAAAAGCTACGGTATCGTCAAACGGAAGGAAACCATCCGAAGCGAGTACGAGGCCCTCGGTGTGGCCCGCAGCCTGTGCCTGCTTGAGAGCGATTTCGGCAGAGCCTACACGATTCATCTGGCCTGCTCCTACTCCCAACGTAGCACCATTCTTAACCACAGCGATTGCGTTCGACTTAACGTGCTTAACAATACGCCAGCCGAAGTTAAGGTCGGTCAAAACATCCGCCGAAGGCTTAGCCTCGGTAACGCACATATCGGCAACAACCTCCTTGGTGGTGGTGTCGAGGTGCTGAACAAGCAGACCTCCATTTACGCTAATATACTGATTCTGAACGTCGTCGGTGCGAGTCATATCGACCTTCAACAAGCGCAAATTCTTCTTCGAGCAGAGAATTTCGAGAGCCTCAGGGGTGAAGGATGGAGCCATAACAATCTCCAAAAAGATTGGCTTCATTCCGAGAGCCACCTCTGCAGTAACCTCTCGATTGAGAGCTACGATACCGCCGAAGATACTCTTGGTATCGGCCTCGTAAGCGCGAGTCCAAGCCTCCAACGCATCCTTACCGATAGCTGCACCGCAAGGGTTCATATGCTTCAACGCCACACAGAATGGCTCATCGAACTCGCGAACAATATTGAGAGCGGCATTTGCATCCTGAATATTGTTATAGGAGAGCTCCTTGCCATTGAGCTGCTCGGCATAGGCCAGAGAGAAGTGTGTTGTAGAGTTGTCGCGATAGAACTTTGCAGATTGGTGCGGATTCTCGCCATAACGCAACGACTGCTGCTCGTCGAACTCGAGGAAGAGTTTCTCCGACAGGCCCGCCTGCTTGCGCATATAGGTTGCGATGCACGAATCGTACTGCGCAGTGTGAGTATAGGCCTTTGCCGAGAGTTGCAAACGAGTCTCAACCTTGGTGTTGCCCTCGGCCTTAATCTCGTCGAGAATCTGTGCATAGTCCGCAGGGTCGCAGACTACGGTCACATCCTTATAGTTCTTTGCTGCCGAACGCAACATCGAAGGGCCGCCAATATCAATATTCTCAATAGCCTCGGCCATCTCTACACCCTCCTTGGCGATAGTCTGACGGAAAGGATAGAGATTTACGCAAACCATATCGATAAACTCGATGCCATTCTCGCGCAATGCCTCCAAGTGGCTCTCCAAATCGCGACGAGCCAACAATCCTCCGTGTACCTTTGGGTGCAAGGTCTTAACACGACCATCGCAAATCTCGGGGAAGCCTGTAACCTCGCTAATACCGATAGTCTTTACTCCGTTATCCTCCAACAGACGCTGGGTTCCGCCCGTTGCGATAATCTCCCAGCCAAGCGACTGCAATCCGCTAACAAACTCCACCAAGCCGGTCTTGTCGCTTACACTAACTAATGCTCTCATATATCTATACTTTAATTATTCTTGCTATTAGCCATTAGCCATTGGCCATTGGCTTTTTTATTAAATTGATAATACTGATAAATAGAAACTACTATCTACTAATTACTCAATTACTACTCCCTCGGTGTCGGTTACGCAGCCAATAATCGAGGCCTTCTCGCCAGCGGCAGCCAAGATGTCGAGAGCCTTCTGCGCCTCGCTTTCGTCGAGAGCAATGACCATTCCCACGCCCATATTAAAGATATTAAACATCTCGCGGTGAGGAATTTTACCATACTTCTCGAGCAACTTGAATACGCCCAAAATCTCCCACGAGCCCTCGTTGATATGCAAGCCCTGACCGTCGTGTAGGATACGAGGAATATTCTCGTCGAAGCCGCCACCCGTGATGTGGCAAATGCCGTGAACATCGCAGTTGCGAACAACCTCCAAAACCTGCTTGACATAGATGCGGGTAGGGCAGAGGAGTGCTTCGCCCAAAGTTCGGTCACCCAACTCCTCGTACTTGGCATTCAAATCGAGATTGTTGTCGGCCAAAACCTTACGAACAAGCGAAAAACCGTTGGAATGGACTCCACTCGAGGCAATACCCACCAACACATCGCCAACCTTAACCTTCGAACCATCAATAAGTTGCGACTTCTCGACAACTCCACAAGTAAAGCCTGCGATATCGTACTCGCCATCCTCGTACATACCCGGCATCTCGGCTGTTTCGCCACCGATAAGGGCGCATCCTGCCTGACGGCAACCCTCGGCAACACCTGCCGCAATAGCCTCCACCTTTGCAGGAATATTGTGTCCCAAAGCCACATAACCGAGGAAGAAGAGTGGCTCGGCACCCTGTGCCAAAACATCATTCACGCACATAGCAACAGCGTCGATACCGATAGTGTCGTGCTTGTCCATTGCGAAGGCCAACTTCAACTTTGTACCTACGCCGTCGGTACCGCTAACCAACACCGGCTCTTTGACATTGAGAGCTGCGAGGTCGAACATTCCTCCGAAGGCTCCGATATTGCCCATCGTTCCCAAACGATTGGTCGATGCAACGTGCTGTTTGATACGGCGTACAACCTCGTAACCTGCCTCGAGGTTCACGCCCGCTTTCTCGTAATTTACTGCCATAATTTTATCGATTTTTCTTGTTAATTTCCGAAATATCGTGCGTCATAGGGGTAGGGTACTTGCCATCGAAGCAGGCAAAGCACATCTTCTCGCACTTGCCATTCGACGATGCAAGGCACTCCTTGACAGACATAAACGCCAGCGAGTCGGCTCCAATAATTTTGCAAGTCTCCTCCACGCTGTGACGTGCGCTAATGAGCTCGTCCAACGAAGTTGTATCCACACCATAACAACAAGGGTGTGTCATCGTTGGACTGACAATACGCACATGCACCTCGGCAGCTCCCGCCTCGCGCAACATCGTAACAATACGCTTGGAGGTTGTTCCGCGAACTATCGAGTCGTCAATCAGAGCAATACGCTTACCCTCTACAATAGAACGAATTGCCGACAGTTTCATCTTCACGCCCTTTTCGCGTAGTGCCTGCGACGGCTGGATGAAAGTACGGCCTATATACTTATTTTTAATAAGTCCCATTTCGTAAGGGATGCCACTCTCCTCGGCGTAGCCCATAGCGGCCGAGAGCGACGAGTCAGGCACTCCCACAACAATATCAGCCTCGGCTGGTGCCTCGTGCCACAAGCGACGGCCCGACTCCTTGCGGAAGGCGTGGACATTGCAGCCGTCGATATCGCTATCGGGGCGTGCAAAGTAGATATACTCCATAGCGCACATATTGTGCTCACACTTAAGGGCATATTTGCGACTACGGATGCCGTTATCGTCTATGGTAACCACCTCTCCAGGCTCAACGTCGCGCAAGAAGGTTGCACCCATAACATCAAAGGCGCAGGTCTCGCTCGAGACCACATACCCGTCGCCCAACTTACCAATCGCCAACGGGCGGATTCCATACTTGTCGCGGCAGGCGTAGAGGCGATTCTGCGTCATAATCACAAAGGCAAACGACCCCTCGAGGAAGTCCAACGCCTCCATAATGGTAAAGATACGTGGCTCGTCGGCCTCCTTCTTGATAAGGTGGGCCAACAACTCCGCATTGGTATTGGAGTGGAAGAGGCTTCCCTTGCTCTCCAAATAGTCGTGTACCTGCTTGGAATTTACGATATTGCCATTGTGGGCAATAGCAAACGAGCCTGTATTGTGAAGAAATGACAATGGCTCGATATTGTCGATGCTACGGCCATTTGCCGTAGTGTAAAGAACGTGTCCAAGACACATCTTTCCCTCCAATTTTTGGAGTTGTTCCTCGTTAAAGACCTCCTGAACAAGGCCATGTCCGCGATGGCGGTGCATATGCCCATCGGGGCCTACGCTAACCATTCCGCAACCCTCCTGACCTCGATGCTGCATCGAGTGGAGTCCGTAATATACCAACGACGAGGCATGCTCGACATTATAAACTGCTAAAACACTCATAAAAAAATATTTTTAGCGGAAAACGGAAAGCGGAAAACGGAAAACTCTCATTTTTCTGCTAAACCTTTTTCCAATAATTTAGTTTTCAGTTCTCCGTTTTCAGTTTTCAGTTTTTAAAATATGCTACTGCATTTGCAAATATATTCTGTCGCTTCTCGCCTGCGATATTCTTAAACAGACAGTCATCGTAACGCTCGGTGTGTCCCATCTTACCGAGAATCTGGCCGTTACGGCTGATGATACCTTCGATACCGTAAGACGAGCCGTTAGGGTTGTGCGGAGCGTCGGTAGTGGCATTGCCCTCCATATCGGCATATTGGAATGCTACCTGACCATTTGCAAAGAGCTCCTCGGCCATCTCCTCACTCACGACAAACTTGCCCTCGCCGTGACTCACTGCAATAGAGTGCAAATCGCCAACCTCGAACGACGATAACCAAGGCGAAGCGGTAGTTCCCACACGTGTCGAGACAATCTGCGAGATATGGCGGTGAATATCGTTATGGAAGAGGGTAGGCGACTCCTTGGTCATCATACCCAAGCGGCCATAAGGCAACAAGCCCGATTTAACAAGGGCCTGGAAGCCGTTGCAGATACCGAGAATCAAGCCTCCGCGCTCAATAAGCGCATGCACAGCCTTTGTTACGGTGGCATTGTTCAGCACGCTGGCGATAAACTTACCGCTGCCATCAGGCTCGTCTCCGAGGGAGAATCCGCCACTCAGGACAAGGATATGACAGTTATTGATAGCCTCTGCCATTGCATCAATCGAGTGCAAGACATCCTCGGCCGTAAGGTTGCGGAATACGCCTATATGAGTCTCGGCACCCTCACGCTCGAATGCGCGTGCAGTGTCGTAGTCGCAGTTGGTACCCGGGAATACAGGGAGATATACCTGCACCTTCTCGACCTTCGCACCCTGATACTTAGGGGCTGCGGCGGTGCAGTTGCTCTCACGGCACTTCTCGCCCGACTTACCCTTGGCCGGATAGACCTTCTCGAACTTGGCGGTATTTGCTTCGTACAACTCCGCCAACGAGAACTTCTCGCCCAAGACCTCAATGCTCTGCTCCTCGGTGGTATGTCCCACCAAAACAGCTCTCTCGAAGTCGATTGGCTCAACCGACTGAACGAGAATCGAGCCATACGAGTAGTCGAATAGGGTAGCCTCGTCGCAGGTGAGCTTCGCGCCAATCTCGTTACCGAACGACATCTTGGCAACAGCCTCGGCAACACCACCAAAGCCGATGGCGTAGGCGGCTACAACATTACCCTTTGCAATCTCCTCGGTCACGAAGGCGAAGTTGGCCTTCAAAGCTTCGGTATTTGGTGTATAGTTCGCATTTGGCGTATGCTTGACAAGGTAGAGGTAGTTGCCCAAGGCCTTGAACTCGGGGCTGATAGCCTTGCGTGCATCGAGGGTAGTGATACCGAAAGCAATCAAGGTTGGAGGCACGTTGATATTTTGGAATGTGCCACTCATAGAGTCCTTACCACCAATCGAAGGCAGACCAAACTCCTTCTGCATACGGATAGTTCCGAGCAGAGCCGACATTGGCTTACCCCACGAACGGGCATCGCTCATACGCTCGAAATACTCCTGATAGGAGAAGCGCATCTTCTCGTAGGAAGCACCCGAAGCCACAACCTTTGCACAAGCCTCCACTACGGCATACTCTGCGCCGTGATAAGGCGACCAAGCCGAGATGTATGGGTTGAAACCAAAGGCCATAACACTCGCCGTAGAGGTCTTGCCGTGACGTACAGGGAGTGTCTGCATCGACACCTGAGTCTCGGTACGCTGTGTCTTGCCTCCAAACGGCATAAGCACCGTAGAACGACCAATGGTAGAGTCGAACATCTCGCACAAGCCTCGCTGCGACACCACATTGTTATCCTGCAAGTTGCGTATCATCTTCTCGCGGAGAGTAGCTCCTGCAACCTCGCGACGGAATGGGTTGCACTCGGCAACTGCTCCGAGGGTTATCTTAGTATAGTGCTTAGCACCTGCCGAGTCGATAAATTCGCGCTTCAGGTCGGCAACCTTCTCGCCCTTGTAGAACATTCGCATACGGCGGGTATCGGTAACATCAGCAACGTGAGTAACCTCCACATTCTCCTCTCGGCAGAGAGCTATCATCGTCTCCACATCCTTCTTCTCCACGACTACAGACATACGCTCCTGCGACTCCGAAATAGCCAATTCAGTGGCATTCAGGCCATTATACTTTACAGGTACGCGATCGAGATAGATATCCAGGCCATCGGTCAGCTCGCCAATAGCCACCGACACACCTCCTGCACCAAAATCGTTCGACTTCTTGATAAGGCGTGTAACATCGCCACGACGGAAGAGGTGTTGAATCTTGCGCTCCTCGGGTGCATTTCCCTTCTGCACCTCCGAGCCACACTCCTCCAACGAGGCTGTGGTATGCTGCTTCGACGAACCTGTAGCACCGCCGATACCATCGCGACCCGTGCGGCCTCCGAGAAGGAGGACAACATCGCCCGCAGCAGGGCTCTCGCGACGAACATCCGAAGCCTTAACAGCTCCCACAACAGCTCCAACCTCCAAACGCTTTGCCACATAGTCGTCGTGGTAAATCTCGCGTACGTGGGTTGTAGCCAAGCCTATTTGATTACCATAGCTCGAGTAGCCCGCAGCCGCCTTGCGCGAGATGATGCGCTGTGGCAACTTGCCCTCGAGGGTCTCGTCTATACCTTTATATATATCGCCCGCACCCGTCACTCGCATAGCCTGATAGACATATGCTCGTCCCGACAGTGGATCGCGAATAGCTCCTCCCAAACAGGTCGAAGCTCCTCCGAAGGGTTCAATCTCGGTAGGGTGGTTGTGAGTCTCGTTCTTGAACTGAAGCAGCCACTTCTCGCTCTGTCCCTCGATATCGACATCGACAAAGATGGAACAAGCGTTATTCTCCTCGCTGACTTCCATATCGTCCAACTTGCCTATCTTGCGGAGGTAGCGCGCACCAATAGTCGCCAACTCCATCAGGCACAACGACTTCTGCTCACGGCCAAGCTCCTTGCGCATCATTCCGAACTCCGAGAGAGCCTCCTCGAACTCCGCCTTCATAAACGAGTCGTCAATCTCGACCGTCTCAATCTCGGTGGTAAAGGTGGTGTGACGGCAGTGGTCGCTCCAATAGGTGTCGAGGATACGCAACTCGGTCTGTGTAGGGTTGCGCTGCTCGCTACGGAAGTACTCCACAACACACCGCAAGTCGTCGGCATTCATAGCCAAGCCGTTTGCCTTGCAGTATGACTCGAACTCCTCCTCCTTCATATCGACAAAGCCCTCCAACACCGGCACAGGCTTGATGTCTGCCTGCTCGGCATCGGACAACACCGAGAGTTCCTTCTCGCGCGACTCCACAGCGTTGATAAGGTAGTGCTTAATCTTCGCCATAGCCTCCTCGCCAACGCCATCGTCGAAGATGTAGAGACGCGAAGAGCGAATCTTCACCTCGGCAGCAGGCTCCAACAGATGAACGCAATCCACGGCCGATGATGCACGCTGGTCGAACTGACCAGGCAGATACTCGATAGCGAGGTACTTTCGCCCCTCGTAGTCGCACTCGTCGGAAACGAGGTCGGTGACAATCTCACCAAATACGGAGTAGCGACAACGCTCCACAAGCTCATCGCTAAATCCGAACAAATCATAAACATTGAGTACGCGCAACTCCTTGATGTCGAGGGACAGATTCTCGTTCAACTCCCTGCGGAGCGACTCGGCCTCGACTTGGAAACGGGCGTATTTCTCAACAAATATTCTGTGATTTTTCATAACTTCAAAATCAAATTTGTCAATTAAAGTTCTGGCAATGTAGCCGCCAAAACCGTTGCAGTTTGCTTTGCACGGAAGGCGAGCAATTTCTCCTCGACAGTCTTATCGGTGAGGGCAAAAATCTGCGCCGCAATAAGAGCAGCATTCTTCGCGCCGTTGATTGCTGTAGTCGCCACAGGGATACCGCCAGGCATCTGCACGATAGACAACAACGAATCCAAACCTCCGAGCGCGGAGGTCTTGATAGGCACACCAATTACAGGAACGGTAGTCATAGCTGCCGTAACACCTGCAACGTGTGCTGCACCTCCCGCACCTGCGATAATGGCACCTATGCCACGCTCGCGTGCAGACTTGGCATACTCATACATCAAATCGGGAGTACGGTGCGCACTGATAACGCGCTTCTCGTACTCAATACCCAACTCCTCGAGGGTCTCACAAGCCGCCTTCATAATATCCCAATCGCTTGTCGAGCCCATCAAAACTGCCACTTTGAACATAATGTAAGTAATTTTTTTATTGTTTTATTTGTCGTCTTTCGTTTAGTGCTTTTGCGTGTTGGTAGGTCAAACCGAACATTATGTTCGATATTGACATTACCCCCTAAATCCCCCATTGAAAATGTGGGACTTGGTCCTGCTGCGCAGGATAGTCGTACGCAAAAGAACGGTTATTTTGTTTTTCGTTTAGTGCTTTTGCGTAAGGGTAGGTCAAACCGAACATTTCCTTCAGAGTTCCTATGGGAATCTCCCTAAATTCCCTAAATTCCCTAATAGTCCTCTAACCTCCCTTACACACCCTCTCCTTCTACGGTCCTTTTCGGCCTCTTTGCAAAACAAAAAAGACCGCTACAATCCCTTGTAGTGGTCCTATATGCACACGCTCGCCCCCGACATTTGCTGCAACTTTCGATGCTGCACCGAGGAGACCTTATGTACACACTGCAAAAACATAGCGCAAAGATACCTTATTTTTATTATATAAAAAAGACCTTACCGCAGATTTATTAACATTTTATTGTATCGACGCAAACCGTATCACAGTATCAGGGGTGATACGGATAATACGATTTTCGCTACGCGATAAAAAAAATTCACTTTTGGCTTTCAGTTTTAAGTTTTTTGTTCTATCTTTGCCAAAAGTTTGAGCAAATGTACACTCTGCAAAAAATAATCGAGCAAATAACTCCGAACTGTTCGGAGGGCACGAAAGCGGAGGTGCGCGCACTAAAAGACCACTACAAGGGATTGTAGCGGTCTTTTTTGTATGGTAAATTGGCCAAAAAGGGCCGTAGAAGGAGAGGGTGTGTAAGGGAGGTTAGAGGACTATTAGGGAATTTAGAGAATTTAGGGAGATTCCCATAGGAACTCTGAAGGAAATGTTCGGTTTGACCTACCCAAACGCAAGAACACTAAACGAAACAACAACAAACAAAACAATATTAAATTACTTACATTATGTTTTTGGACGAACGAGTTTATCAAGAGGGTTTGACCTTTGACGATGTATTGCTTATGCCGGCATACTCGGAGGTTCTTCCACGCGAGGTGAGCACCAAGAGTCGCTTCTCGCGAAACATCACTCTCAACATCCCAATCGTATCGGCTGCGATGGATACCGTAACCGAGGCACCTATGGCCATTGCCATAGCACGAGAGGGTGGTATCGGTGTGATTCACAAGAATATGTCTATTGCCGAGCAGGCCGCGCAGGTGCGTCGTGTGAAGCGTGCCGAGAACGGTATGATTGACGACCCCGTAACCATTTCGCGCGAAAATACCGTAGGCGATGCCCTCGATATGATGCGTGAGAACAAGATTGGAGGCATCCCCGTTGTCGATGAGAATCGTTTTCTTGTGGGCATCGTGACAAACCGCGACCTTCGTTTTCAGAAGGATATGTCGCGCAAGATTGAGGAGGTTATGACCTCCGAGAATTTGGTTACCATCACCGAGGGCGAGAATACGGACGTAGCCGAGGTACTTCTGTCGAACAAGATTGAGAAGTTGCCTGTGGTGGACAATGAGGGACACCTCGTAGGCCTTATCACATATAAGGACCTCACAAAGGCCCAGGACCATCCGAACGCTTGCAAGGATGCGAAGGGCCGTCTGCGTGTAGCAGCGGGTATCGGCATCACCCCTGATGCTATGGACCGCGTGGCAGCACTCGTTGCCGAGAGCGTAGATGCCGTAGTTCTCGACTCGGCACACGGCCACACAAAGGGCGTTGTCGGTCTGCTAAAGAGAATCAAGGAGGTATATCCAAAGCTCGAGGTGGTAGTTGGAAACATCGCTACAGCCGAGGCAGCCAAGTACCTTGCCGAGAATGGAGCTGACGGCATCAAGGTCGGCATCGGCCCTGGTTCTATCTGCACAACACGCATCATTGCGGGAGTGGGAGTACCACAGCTCACAGCAATCTTCGACTGCGCAAAGGCAGCAAAGGAGTACGACATAGCCGTTATCGCCGATGGTGGTTTGCGCTACTCGGGAGATATTGTAAAGGCCTTGGCAGCAGGTGGAACCTGCGTGATGTGCGGCTCGATGTTTGCAGGCACGGAGGAGTCTCCTGGCGAAACTATTATATATAATGGTCGTAAGTTCAAGACCTATCGCGGTATGGGCTCTATCGATGCTATGAAGGCGGGCTCGAAGGACCGCTACTTCCAAGATGGCGAGGCCAATGCAATGAAGCTCGTTCCCGAAGGAATCGTAGGTCGCGTACCATTCAAGGGTTCGTTGGCAGAGACTGTATATCAGCTTGTTGGAGGAATCCGCGCAGGTATGGGCTACTGTGGCGCACGCACCATCGAGGAGTTGCAGCAGGCGCGTTTCGTACGCATCACCTCGGCAGCCGTAGTGGAGAACCACCCACACGACATCACCATCACACGTGAAACACCAAACTATTCGCGAGGCGAATAGTTTGAACGGAAAACGGAAAACGGAAAACTAAAAATAAAAAATTAAATTCATTCAAAATCGGAGATGATTAGCCTATTTTTGTGCGTTATGCAGTGGCGGAAAGCACAGCATAGTAGACCTATGTGAGCATTTACGACGCAAGCAAGGTGCAAAAAGAGGCAATCAGAACGATTTTCTAACACAAGGAGATTAGAGTTATGAAACAGGATATGATTGTTATTTTAGACTTGGGCAGCCACGAGAATACGGTGGTTGCTCGAGCAATTCGTGCACTCGGCGTTTATAGCGAGATTTATCCGCACGACATCACCGCAAAGGAGTTGCAGGCACTACCAAATGTTAAGGGTATAATCATCAACGGAGGTCCTAACTGCGTTATCGACGGGGTAGAGATTGACGTTCTGCCCGAGATTTACGAGGCAGGAGTACCCGTTATGGCAGCAGGTTGGGAGAAGGCCCTCTGCGCCACAAAGTTGCCACAGTTCACCGACAACCTCGAGGCTATCAAGGAGGCGGTAAAGGGCTTTGTATTCGACACCTGCAAGGCCGAGGCAAATTGGAATATGACAAACTTCGTTGCCGACCAGGTGGAACTTATCCGTCAGCAGGTAGGCGACAAGAAGGTACTGCTTGCCTTGTCGGGAGGTGTAGATTCGTCGGTTGTTGCAGCATTGCTGCTTAAGGCCATCGGCGAGAACCTCGTCTGCGTACACGTAAATCACGGCTTGATGCGTAAGGGCGAGTCGGAGAATGTTGTAGAGGTTTTCCGCAATCAGCTCTGCGCAAACCTTGTATATGTTGATGCTACGGAGCGATTCCTCACCAAGTTGGAGGGTGTCGAGGACCCAGAGCAGAAGCGTAAGATTATCGGCGGCGAGTTCATCCGCGTATTCGAGGAGGAGGCACGCAAGTTGGACGGCATCGACTTCCTCGGTCAGGGCACTATCTATCCCGACATCGTGGAGAGTGGCACCAAAACCGCCAAGATGGTGAAATCGCACCACAACGTAGGTGGTCTGCCCGAGGATTTGCAGTTCGAGTTGGTAGAGCCACTCAAGCAACTCTTCAAGGATGAGGTACGCGCTTGCGGAGTGGAGCTCGGCTTGCCATACGAGATGGTATATCGTCAGCCATTCCCTGGTCCGGGCTTGGGAGTTCGCTGCCTCGGAGCTATCACACGCGACCGCTTGGAGGCCGTTCGTGAGTCGGATGCTATCCTCCGTGAGGAGTTCGCCAAGGCGGGCTTGGACAAGAAGGTATGGCAGTATTTCACCATCGTACCCGACTTCAAGTCGGTGGGCGTACGCAATAACGCTCGCTCGTACGATTGGCCTGTAATCCTTCGCGCAGTAAATACCGTAGATGCAATGACCGCCACCATCGAGCATATCGATTGGGCAATTTTAGCAAAGATTACCGACCGCATCTTGAAGGAGGTTCCAAACGTGAACCGCGTCTGCTACGATCTCTCTCCAAAACCAAACGCAACAATCGAGTGGGAGTAGAAGGGTAGTCGGGTAGGCATACCTATATAATATATGTAAAACGTTACACGCATTACGGGCTCACAACTCTGTAATGCGTGTAATTTTTACGACAACACCTTTAGGTGCGAAGGGGCAACAACAAACCCTCCGCATCGCTACGGAGGGTTGTTATACTAAATTGTCGGCAAACTACTCTGCGAGAGGGCCGATATTGATAGTTGCCAATGGCATAGTCTGTCCTTCCATCACGAGCTCCAACTCACCCGAGAACTGCTCCTCGTCATACTCAGGAATCTTGGTTACAACCAATGTTATTGGCTGGTTTCCACGCTCACCGCTTACGGTCGAAGTGTAGTCGTAGGATGCCTCGTCATATACAGGCAACGAGCTGTCTCTGAGGACACGGAACTGAAGATACTCCTGAGCCTCACCAACGATATTTGCAGTCCATGCTACGTTAGGAGCGATGTAGTACATCACGCGAGTTGCATCGAGAGGATCCACACGGAAACCTGTCCAATAGTTAGCCTTGCTCCAAGTGTGAGCACTTGTGTAACTCCACGCGTGAACACCCTTCGAGTTGAGAGCATAGGTAGCAGTCTTCTTTGTAGGGAATGCAGGAACCACCGTCGGCTCCTTCTTCTGTGCACACGACACGAACAACACCGATGCTACGATAGCAACGAGGCTCAAAATAGTAGTTAATTTTTTCATAATGTTTGTTGTTTTATTAGTTAGTAAATTATCTATTCTTCAGTTTCAACGCCACGAATATAGCAATCTATCGCCTTTGCAGCCTTACGTCCTGCACCCATAGCGAGGATTACCGTAGCAGCACCCGTCACGGTATCGCCACCCGCAAAGACACCTTTGCGCGACGTAGCGCCCCATTCGTCGGCCACAATACAGCCACGACGCGATGTCTCGAGAGCTTCGGTAGTCGAAGCTATAAGTGGATTTGGCGATGTTCCAAGCGCCATAATAACCACATCGCACTCAATCTCGAAATCGGAGCCATCAACAACCTGTGGCGAACGACGACCACTCTCATCGGGCTCGCCCAACTCCATCTGTACGCAGTTTATAGCACGTACCCAACCCTTTTCATCGCCCAAAACAGCAGTAGGGTTAGTAAGCATCTTAAAGTCGATACCCTCCTCCTTGGCGTGGTGTACCTCCTCGACACGAGCAGGCAACTCCTTCTCGCTTCGGCGATATACTATAGTAGCCTCGGCACCAAGTCGCTTCGCTGTACGCACAGCGTCCATAGCCACATTGCCACCACCCACGACAACAACCTTTCGTCCCACATATATAGGGGTATCGTACGTCTCATCGTAAGCGTGCATAAGGTTTGCACGTGTGAGGAACTCATTTGCCGACAATACGCCATTGAGGTTTTCGCCCTCAATACCCATAAAGCGAGGCAGACCTGCTCCCGAGCCGATAAACACAGCATCGTAGCCCTCCTCGTCGAGCAGTTCATCTACGGTAATGGTGCGACCTACGACAACATCGGTCTCGATAGTCACACCAAGAGCCTTCACGCTCTCAATCTCCGCCTTCACAACCCTCTCCTTTGGCAGACGGAACTCGGGGATTCCATAGACGAGAACACCTCCCGCCTCGTGCAGAGCCTCGAAGATAGTAACCTCATAGCCCATCTTAGCAAGGTCGCTTGCGCAGGCCAAGCCGGCAGGGCCACTACCTACGATAGCCACTTTGCGGCCATTCTTCTCTATTTGTGGTATCGGACGACCGTTCTCCAACTGCCAATCGCCGACAAAACGCTCGAGCTTGCCTATCGCCACAGGCTCCCCCTTGATGCCAAGGATACACGAGCCTTCACACTGCGACTCTTGTGGGCATACACGACCACATATGCTTGGCAACGACGAGTCTGCCGAGATAACCTCTGCGGCACCTTTCACGTCACCTTCGCGCAATCGCTCAATAAATCGCGGTATCTGCACACCCACAGGGCAGGCTGCCACACAACGAGGATTTTTGCAGTCGAGACATCTTGTCGCCTCGAGCATAGCCTCCTCCCGGTTGTAGCCGTAGCACACCTCCTCGAAGTTGGTTGCACGCACCTTTGGGTCTTGTTCGCGTACCGGAACGCGAGGTATCTTATTTGCCATAATCTACTTATCCAATCCAATATTACATTTGTGTCCCGCCTCACGCTCGCGCTGTATAGCCACTGCGCGCTGCTCCTGCGTACGGTACATACCCTGACGACGCATAGCCTCATCGAAATCCACATCGTAGGCGTTGAACTCGGGTCCATCCACGCATGTAAACTTTGTCTTACCCGCAATAGTCACACGACAAGCACCACACATTCCCGTTCCATCCACCATCAAGGCATTGAGCGATACGATGCACGGCAGGTTGAACTTCTTTGCCGTCAGCGTTACAAATTTCATCATTATCAT
>JAZQIS010000061.1:0-2741 GCA_045541235.1 Alistipes sp. | reverse complement strand
GTTGGAGCACCAAAGATTTTGTAGTTATTGACGGCACGGATTCGGCTCGGTATCAACGCAAAGAAGAAGTTTACGAAGTTGATAAACGAGATAACGAGAATCAACACAGCAATAGCTATCAGTGTATAGGTCGTTGTGCGGCTGCCGTGATAGTACTCTGCCTCTGTATCATCGGCAAAGTAGAGATCGGCAATAGGGGTCAATCGTGGCGCTACCAAATCAATCTCCTTTGCAATATCCTCATCCGAAAGACCACGTTTGCGACAATAATCCACAATGGTTTCTTTCATCTTCTCCGCCACCTTCGTGGGCGATGCGTCTTCGTGCAGCAAAATATAGTATGGCGTGTTCCAGTTGGATGCATCTGTGGGAGTAGGCTCTGGCATAAGGATATAACCTTGACTCATTGCCATAGTGGATGGTTTTGGGAAATCGCGATAGATGCCGGAAATGGTGCGTTGTGCGGCATTGACAGTTCCTCGACCATAGTTGATGCGGTCGCCAACCTTTAAGTTGTAACGCTTGGCTACGGTTTCCGAGATAATCATACCGTAGTAGGTCTTGAACTCGTCATCGATACCACCCTCGATAAACTCAAATGGGAAGACTGCCAATGCTTCGAGTTCCGCACCTGCAATTTTAATTGTGAAGTTCTCGATAGTTGAATTGCGCCTTATAGAGTACTCATCTTGATATTGTGAGTTGAAGACCATATCAATAGAGCCTGCTGTCACAATTTCGGGACAAGCGGCACTAATTTCGTCGGGCAACTGACGATTCCAATTGCAGGCCCAAGTGCCGTCACCAGACCACGACGGATATTCAAGGCGATAGATGCGCTCCGAGTTCTTTATTACTCGGTTATACGATAGGTCAAACTTTACCTGCACGGCAATAAGATAGACCGCAGCAAAGGCGATTGCCATACCCACAATGTTCAGTACCGAAGACGTGGTGTAACGGCGAAGCAGGGTTAGAAAATTACGAATATACATAAGTCAAATTTTATTTATTCAAAATCAAAATTTCATTCTCTCCGAAGTTATCATACGACGAAGTTATAACTTTTTCGCCGGGTTGCAAGCCCTCGATAACCTCATAATACTGCGGATTCTGTCTGCCGATGCGAATCTCTCGGCGGTAGGCCTTCTCGCCCGAAGCATCAACGACATATATCCACCTTCCGCCCGTCGCCTGATAGAACGAGCCACGAGGTATCAGAATTGCCTCGGCAGCCTCGCCCAACTGCAAGTTGAGGTAGTAGGTCTGACCGCTACGAATATTTTCTGGCGCAGCACCGCTGAAACGGAAGTCCGCCTTGAACTGACCATTTCGCACCTCGGGATATACCTTGCGCAGCTGCATCTCGTACTCCGCTCCCTGACGCTCAAACGATGCCACAAGGCCCGTTGTAACGCGGTCGATATAGTGCTCATCAACCTGTGCCTGCACCTTGTAGGTGGTAAGGTCGTTCACCTGACCGATGTTTGCGCCCTGCTGCAACGACTGACCGAGCACCACATCCAACATACCCACCTCGCCATCAATCGGAGCCTTCACCTTGAGGTTATCGACTCGCTGGCGGATAAGCTGCATATTGAGCTGCATCGAGAGGAGGCTCTCCTCCATCTGCGACACCTGCGAGGTGCGGTAGAGCGAGTCCTGCTTCTGTCGCTCCAAGACCAAATTACGCCTACCAACAGCAAGTTCATAGTCCTCCTTTGAGCGGATATACTCCTCACGCGCCAAGAGGTTGTCGTTGTAGAGGTTTTCGTTCTGTTGATAGGTGCGCTTAAGGCGGCTAACCTCCAAGTCGAGTTGCAGTTTCTCCTGACGGAGAGCCAAGCGCTCCTGCTCCATAGAAATCATCGTGTTGCGCAGGATGTTCTGCTTTTCGGCAAGGTCGGCTTCCGACTGCAAAATCTGCATCGAGAGGGAGTTATTCGACATTTCGAGGATTACATCGCCACGCTTTACGCTCGTACCCTCCTCGGCAACGATACGCTCCACAACACCCGATTCGAGAGGCGAGAGCTGTACGGTGGTCATCGGCTGAACGCTACCCGTCAGGCGTACATAGTCGTTAAACTCGCCCTGCTCAACGGTGGCGATGTTTACCAACCCCGCATCGACGCGCAAGGTCGAGGAGTTATCTCGCAAAATGAGCCAACCGATAAAGCCAATCAGCACCACCACTGCTGCATAGGGCAAATTTTTCTTCTGAAAGATGGCTCGCCATCCTTTCTTCTTTTCAAGTTTGATATCCATATTGTTTGAGTTTTATTTGTTATCTGATTAAGGGTTGTCCGTTGTAGTAATCGACCATTCGGCTCTTGACGATATATTGCAGGCGGGCACGGAGCTTGTCCGACTTGGCTTGCAGCAGAGTGTTGGCGGCGGTTTGAAGGTCGAGGGCGGAGATTAGTCCATTCTCAAACTTGCGCTCTGCACCATCCTAGGCGAGTTGTGCTGCCGAGACTTTCTTCTGTCCCTGCACATACTGCTTGCCGAAGCCCTGCATCTGCTGCCAGGTCTGCGACACCTCGCTCTCTACTGCTCGCTCAACAGCCATCTGCTCCAACTGTGCCGAACGGTAGGCATTGGCTGCTCTGCGCTTTGATGAGCGTGCGCTCAAACCATTGAAGATGGGAATAGAGAGCGAAAGTTGAACATATCCACCTCGGTTGTTGCGGAACTGCGTACCAAAGGGGTCGTAGGCCGCCTTATTGTCGAAGTCGATG
>JAZQIS010000060.1:0-3329 GCA_045541235.1 Alistipes sp. | reverse complement strand
TTTCTCGCCCTATTTTTTGCTTGCCTTTCCCTGATTACTTTGCAGGAAAAGATACCACTTCACAAAGTCTTTGAAATGCTCATTTGAAAGACCTCGATGCAATCGCAGATGATCCTTCAAATGGCCGAAAAAAGACTCTATCGAATTGGAGGTTTTGGGTACATTCTGGTATCGTGTATAATTAAACATATTGGGTATTGCTCGTATAATATGCGTGGCGCTACGATGTAACATTTTGTGAGTATACCACCATCTATTTTTCTTTTCATCGTAGCTTTTTTCGTTTATAAAATCCCTATATTTCTCATACCAATCAACAAAGGCTCGCATCCACAGCTGCGTTTCCTCGTGGCTATCTACTTTGCTTAAATAACATGCCAATTCCCGCAGTTCACGAGCTGCCTCACTCTTTGGTTTCTTGGTTAGCTATAGGCAAATCTCGTTCGCAATATGAAATGTGCATCGTTGAATAATCGCCTCTGGACACACCTCTCGCACGGCTCGTATTATATTTGCGTGCCCATCACAAGTAACACTTTCTATTTCGATACCTATGTTTCTTATGGCTTGCAAGTCCTCTTTCAAATCTCGAAGAGCCTCTCGTTCTGTCAAGCGATAAAGAATAGTCATCTTGATATTATGATCACGATAAAGTAAAAGACAAACCTTATTTGTAAAGTAAGTTCCATCTATCAAGAGATTGACTTTTTCTCGCTTTTGAATCTGCCAAGTCAGGCAAGTTGGTAGCACTTTATAGAAATAACTTTTCAGAGTTCTTTCGCTATAACCGCTCGCTTTGGATATTTGAGAAATACTCTGCTTATCTCGTACCCAAAGCTTAAACCAGACAAACATATTTTGCTCTGAAATATGAGGTCTTCGGTCTGTAAAATAGCTACTACAATTCTTGCAAAAGTAGCGAGAATAACCATCTCGCTTACCCTTCTTAATAGTGTCAAGAAAACCACAATGAGGACACCTGATTTTGCGCTTTTTTGCCATAAAAAATAGAGATTAGTAGAAACCGGTTTCTACTAATCTCTAAAATATCGCTGTAATTCGCAAATTTACAAGCACTTATCTTTTTGTCCAAGCGCCGCTTTTTGCATCATTACCCTATTTTGTGATAAGTTCTACGATATAGTCTATGCCCGAAGGCTCCTCGTTGAATCGGAGAGTGATGTCGCCCTCCTTGTTCTTCGTAAACTTAACGGGCTGCTTGCCGTCGTAGGTAAATGCCTTTACAACCTTGCACGAAAGTGGTAACTGCAACTCCTTGGCCTTGAGGTCGAAGATGTGAACAAAGAGACGATTGCCCTTGCGGGTTGTTACGCCCCACTCCTGGGCAGGGATGTCGCCGGCGGTTGTGCCGTAGAGTGTCTCGCCATATTTGCGAAGCCACTCGCCCATCTCCTTGAGTCGCGCGAGAGCCGTTGCCGGCAATTCGCCATTTGGCTGAGGACCTATATTGAGCAGAAGGTTTGCCCCCTTGCCCGAGGTGCTTGCCAAGAGACGAATCAGAGTCTCGGTGCTCTTATAGTTCTGGTCTGCAACCTTATAGCCCCACATTCCGTTCATTGTCTGGCAGGTCTCGAGAGGCACCTTGTTGCTAACCTTAACACCCTTCGAGAAGCCCACCTTGTTCTCGCCCGGGAGGTCGCGCTCGAAAATCTGGAAATCCTCGCCGTCAATAAGCTGAAGGTGGTGGTTGTTGCCGATAAGGCACGATGGCTTGAGACGATGAATCATTGCATACTGCTCGTCGAGCTGCCAATTAAAAGGTGTTGCATCCTTTGTGTGGTCCCACACGCCGTCGAACCAAAGGGCATCGATATCGTATTTGGTAATCAGCTCGGCAAGTTGATTGTTCATAAACTTGTAGTAGTTTGGCCAGCCTCCCTCGATGTGCTCTTTATCGGTAACTCGTCCCTTACAACGAACACCCGGATAGTCATCGCGGCTCCAATCTATATGGGAGTAGTAGAGGTGGAACTTGAGACCTTGACGCTTGCACTCCTCGGCCAACTCCTTTACAACATCGCGCTTGAAAGGTGTTGCATCTACGATATTGTAATCGGAATATTGTGTATCCCACATCGAGAAACCGTCGTGGTGGCGCGAGGTAAAGCAGATATACTTTGCGCCTGCATCCTTGAACGCTGCAACCCAAGCCTTCGCATCGAAGCGATGAGGGTAGAAAGCATCGGCAGCCTTCTTGTACTCGGCGTGGGAGAGCTTGCCATTACACAGATACCACTCACCCTGTGCAAACATACTGTAGAGTCCCCAGTGGAGGAAGATTCCGAACTTGCTGTCGGCGAACTCCTGTCGAGCCTTCAAATTGCTTTCCGAAGGCTGATAACCGTTCTGAGCAAAAGATGTCGCAGCAACGGCAAGTAAAAGTGCTAAAGAGATAAGTTTTTTCATTTTTTTAGGTTTTGTGTTGTGCAAATTTAACAATCTTTCTCTTTTAGTGCAAATTCTCGCTCTTTTTTTATAAATTTGCACGATGTAATACCATCAAGATAGGAATTAGGTTAAAACTATATAGAAAAATGCTTACACTACAACAGTTACGTGGCGATAAGGAGTTGGCTATTAAGCGACTCGCAAAGAAGGGTGTCGATGCGGCACCGATTATCGCAAAGATTGAGGAGTTGGATGATGCTCGCAAGGCGTTGCAGGTCGAGTTGGATAACTGCCTCGCCGAGCAGAATAAGGCTGCCAAGGAGATTGGTATGTTGATGGGTCAGGGCCGTCGTGAGGAGGCCGAGGAGCGCAAGCAGCAGGTTGCGGCTTTGAAGGCTCGTTCGGCTGAACTTGCAGCAAAGCACGATGAGGCTTCGGCTGCATTGCAGGCGCAGATTGTACTCCTTCCAAACTTCCCTGCCGAGATTGTTCCCGAGGGAATGACAGCAGAGGATAATCTCGTTGTGAAGCTCGAGGAGAACTATTCGCAGTTGCCTGAAAACCCGCTTCCGCACTGGGAGTTGGCCAAGAAGTACGATATTATCGACTTCGACCTCGGCGTAAAACTTACAGGTGCAGGCTTCCCTGTTTATAAGGGCAAGGGTGCCAAGTTGCAGCGCGCACTTATCAACTACTTCCACGATTACAACACAGCCGCAGGATATAAGGAGGTTGAGCCTCCGGTGATGGTAAATGAGGCTTCGGGCTTCGGTACAGGTCAGTTGCCTGATAAGGAGGGACAGATGTACCACGCTACTGCCGACAACTTCTACCTCGTTCCTACAGCTGAGGTTCCCGTAACAAATATCTTCCGCGACTGTATTCTCGACGAGAAGGAGTTCCCTGTGAAGATGACCGCC
>JAZQIS010000059.1:0-13965 GCA_045541235.1 Alistipes sp. | reverse complement strand
TTAAAAATTAGAGGTAATTGAGGAAATTTTGTGCGTTGCTAGGCGGTGAGTGCGCAGCATACTAAGGCGTATGTGAGCAACTCAACGACCGACGCAAGGTGCAAAATTTACCAATTAGAATAATTTTATGAAGATAGTAGTACTTACAGGTGCAGGTATTTCTGCCGATAGCGGTATTCCGACCTACCGCAGCAGCGATGGTTTGTGGGCGAGCTACAAGATTGAGGAGGTCTGCACGCCCGAAGCGTTGGAGCGCGATAGAGAGAAGGTGATAAACTTCTACAATATGCGTCGTCGTGAGATGGCCGGCAAACAGCCAAATGCAGGACATAAGGCACTTGCAGAGTTGGAAAAATGCTTTGATGTAGAGATTATTACGCAGAATATTGACAATTTGCACGAACTCGCCGGTTCAACCAAAATTACCCACCTTCACGGCGAACTTACAAAGTTGCGCGAGGAGAGTGGCGAGAAGTACGTTACCGATATCGGTTTGCGCGACCAAACGCTTGACGAGAAGGCTCCGAATGGGGAGTTGATGCGCCCACATATCGTATTTTTTGGCGAGGCGGTGCCGATGTTCGACAAGGCGAGAGATATTGTCAAAGAGGCTGATATGCTGATTGTTGTGGGCACCTCATTGGCTGTATATCCTGCCGCATCGTTGGTTGGCTGGGTTAAAAGCAACGATGTGCCAATCTACGTGGTTGATCCTGCCGTACCGAAGATTCCGTTCCTCCGCAACCGCATCTTCCACAAGAAGGAGCGCGCAGCGATTGGCCTGCCAAAGTTGGTCGCACAACTCAAGGAGTTTGCGGAGATTAGCACACTATAGCCATTAGCTGTTAGCCATTGGCTTTTTAATAATGACATAGAATGACAATCGCTCACTTTCGCTCGCTGAATGACAATAAATGACAATTTTAATGGCGCTGGTTTTGTCATTAAGCAGTCCATAGGACTGCGCTGTTAATAAATGCCATTGAATGTCATTAAGGGCGCAGCCCGAATGTCATAAACTAATTGACAGATAAAACTATCGCCTCGCAGTTTGCTCTGTGAGGCGATAACTCATTTGGATTATTTCTTATTCATTCTGTCGTTACCTTGTGCTTTATTATATGTGTAATTTGTGTAAAATTTATTTGGCGAAGATGTTTTATCTATACAAACATCTGGAGACCACGATTTGTTTCCATTGCAATCTTCGCTATATTCCCAAACAAAACAATTATTTTCAGATATATTGGTTAATTGACTAATATAGAAAGTATTTATCACCGGAATAATATCACCTCCTATATTAAACATAAGCCTATTCTCTATTGTTCTTGGAGAGTCTAATGCACTTGAAAAATTCCAATTGACGCCATCTTTTTCTTGTGGGTCACGAGCAAAACCGCACACTCTATAAGGAGATCCCATTACATTGAATTCGGAAAATTGTTTTGCACTGTGTGCTGGAATGCAGACTATCTTTGCCTCAGGAGTTTCGGTTGAATATCCAGCATGTGCGCTATTAGACAATGAACCTGACACCATTTTAGATGCGCCATATCCTACTGTAGCGTTTGTATAATTCACATTTGATATTGGCGTATTAACCATAGACTTGGCATAACCACTCAATTGTCCTGATAGTTGGGCGTTAGCATTTACGCTCACTCCTGCTGTAGTTGCTACAGATGAAGATGCCGCAAAACTGCTAACATATGTTCTGGCTTTGTAATAATCATGCGCCCATCCATTTACAACAAAATAGCATTGATCCATCAATAAATAAATGTCTTTATCTGAATTATTAGTTACAGTGAATACGACATTGCCTCCCTCACTCCAAAAGTTATAAGAGATGGTAAAATTGGGATTTGAATATTCATACCCTTTTTCGTTCATCGTTACATTATCAGAGGTAAGAGTACCAATTTGGCGGAAAGAATACGCCATAGGAGCACAAGATTCCATGCACAACATCACCAAAATAAAATAAAATATTTTTTTCATAATCTTAGATTCATTTATTTATAAAAAAACTTTAATTGCGCCCGCTAAAATTTTAAGTTGTGGACAGAGCATAAAAAGAGTGCGGACTAAATTCGCCTTATTGGATTCTGCGGTCTTCCACAACCTTGTCCCCAAATAACGGAATAAAGCCCACACCAAGATATAGTGTGAGCGTCAAACCTTATTCCATGGGGAACTATCAAAAAGTGGAAGTTTCAGAATCCCAAAATAAGTATAAACGCTTCTTATCTCTATATGTCCTTTTGTTTGCTATCTAACCATAGGCAAAATTCTATTTTTATTATACTGCACTACAAATTTAGAAATTTATTTTTGATTGAGCAAAAAGATTTTTCTAAAATGACATTCAATAACATACGCACCTGCGGTGCTAAATGACAGTTTACAACTGTTTATTTGGTTATATTAAGTTTATTCTGTATCTTTGGGCATGGATATAATGTGCCAAAACAACAACTTATACCGAGACTTTACCGCATATCAGAAGGCGGTAATAATATACGACTTGACTTATCACTTTTGCAATAGATTCATAGGTTATGGCGACCGCACAAAAGACCAAATGATACAAGCCGCCCGTTCCGGTAAACAAAATATAGTAGAGGGCAAAGCCGCATCGCTCACATCATCCGAAACACACCTCAAATTACTAAATGTGGCACGAGCAAGTTTTCAAGAGTTATTGGTTGATTTTGAGGATTATTTGCGAACACGCAAACTGCAAATTTGGGAAGCCGATTCGGCAAAAGTTAAAGCAATGAGAGAACTCGGTATAAAACATAACAACCCAGACTTTTTCATTAGGCTTGCCGAAGAACGAGACAATGAGGTAATAGCCAATATGGTTATTGTACTAATTCATCAAGAGGATGTTTTGCTGCGCAAACATATCGAGAAACAACTTGCCCAATTTGTAAATGAGGGTGGATTCAAAGAGTCCTTAACAAAGGCTCGTATAGAAAAAAGGAAACAAAAATAATTTTGTCATTCATTGTCATTAAGGGCGCAAGCCCGAATGTCATTGTATGTCATTTAACTTCAACAAACTATGACTTACGCAATTATTTCGACCGAGAAGGGTGATATGAAGGTGGAACTCTACGAGAAGGAGACACCTATCACCGTAGCAAACTTTGTTAAACTTGCCGAGTCGCGTTTCTACGACGGCTTGACATTTCACCGTGTAATTCCCGAGTTCGTAATTCAGGGCGGTTGCCCGATAGGCAATGGTGCGGGCGGCCCGGGTTGGACTATTCCTTGCGAGACCGATGCCGAGCGTCAGTACCACGACCGAGGTGTGCTCTCGATGGCTCATCGCGGCAAGGATACGGGTGGCTCGCAGTTCTTTATCTGCCACAACCGTCGCAACACACAGCACCTCGACGGTGTTCACACCTGCTTTGGCAAGGTCGTGGAGGGCGAGGATGTTATTGACGACATTCGCCCGGGCGACTTAATCTTCTCGGTAACAATCGTGAAGGAGTAACCCCAAAAAATATGAAGCGAATTTGTTATTTCGGCTATAGTTAGGCGCAAAGGTATAGCGTTTTAACAATTTTCCCAAAATTGGGGAGTCGATTATCACTCTTTTGGTGCATCGAAAAATAATTCTTATTTTTGCACCCGCTAAATAGAACCAATAGCCACAATGGCTAACAGCTAATAGCCAAAAGAGATATGACACTAAACGAAGAGATTGCAAGAAGAAGAACATTCGCAGTAATTGCGCACCCCGATGCAGGTAAGACCACACTGACGGAGAAGCTACTCCTCTTTGGTGGTGCAATCCATATTGCGGGAGCCGTAAAGAGCAACAAGATTAAGAAGGGGGCAACATCCGACTTTATGGAGATTGAGCGTCAGCGTGGTATCTCGGTGGCAACCTCGGTGATGGGATTCGACTACAAGGGTGTAAAGATTAACATCCTCGACACCCCGGGACACGAGGACTTTGCCG
Organism: Alistipes sp.; assembly: GCA_045541235.1. Classification (GTDB taxonomy): domain Bacteria; phylum Bacteroidota; class Bacteroidia; order Bacteroidales; family Rikenellaceae; genus Alistipes. The sequence continues at coordinate 9,983 of JAZQIS010000059.1, read as the reverse complement.
AGGATACCTATCGTACCCTCACAGCCGTAGATTCGGTAATTATCGTTATCGACGGTGCAAAGGGAGTAGAGACACAGACACGCCGACTGATGGATGTATGCCGTATGCGCAACACACCTGTAATGGTCTTTATCAACAAGTTGGACCGCCCTTGCAAGGACCCGTTCGACCTGCTTGACGAGGTAGAGCACGAGTTGCAGATTCGTGTGCGCCCACTCGCATTCCCTATCTCGAGTGGTCCATCATTCAAGGGTGTCTATAACCTCTACGAGCACAACATAACACTCTTCACCTCCGACGAGCGACAGACCGCAAATGCCTCGACAGTAGAGATTAACGATATAGCATCGCCCGAGCTCGACAGCCTTATCGGTGAGCAGTATGCCAACCGCCTCCGCGAGGATGTGGAGTTGGTCGAGGGTGTCTATGACGAGTTCGACAAGGAGGAGTACCTCTCGGGCAGGCTCGCTCCAGTATTCTTTGGCTCGGCCGTCAATAACTTTGGAGTGCGCGAATTGTTGGAGTGCTTTATACGCATTGCTCCACCCCCTCGTACCTCGACAACACAGACCCGTATCATCGAGCCGCAAGAGACTAAGATGACAGGTTTCATCTTTAAGATTCACGCCAATATGGACCCGAATCACCGCGACCGCATCGCCTTTATGAAGATATGTTCGGGAGTATTCGAGCGCAACAAGAACTACCTCCATGCCGCAAGCGGCAAACAGATGAAGTTCTCCTCGCCAACGGCATTTATGGCGGAGAAGAAGTCGGTAATCGACTTTGCCTACCCTGGCGATATCGTAGGTCTTCACGATGCAGGAAATTTCAAGATTGGCGACACCTTCACCGAGGGTGAGAAGTTGAAATTTACGGGTATCCCATCCTTCTCGCCCGAGCTGTTCCGCTATATCGAGAATGCCGACCCTATGAAGTTCAAACAGCTTGCCAAAGGTATCGACCAGCTGATGGACGAGGGTGTGGCACAGCTCTTTACCTCCTCGCTCAATGGCCGCAAAATTATCGGCACGGTAGGAGCCTTGCAGTTCGAGGTTATCGAGTACCGCTTGGAGCACGAGTATGGTGCAAAGTGCCGTTGGGAGCCTATCTCCATCCACAAAGCTTGTTGGATTGAGAGTGACAACGCCGCACAACTCGACGACTTTAAGCGTCGCAAACACGCCAATATGGCGAAGGATAAGCACGGCCGCGATGTCTTTTTGGCCGACACAAGCTACGCCTTAGCCCTTGCGCAGGAGAAGTTCCCCGATATCAAATTCCACTTTACATCGGAGTTCTAATCACTGCCGCATAGATGCACAGAAAGCACCTCCCGAAAGAGGTGCTTTCTGCAAATAAGATAAGAGGGTTAATTATCTTACCTTAAAATCCGGATCTGCCTTCATAGGAATAGGCATAGCTGCATAGTCGCCACGCTCGAACTTCTCGCGCACAGCCTTAAATGCGTTGATGGTGTACTCAACATCCTCCATAGTGTGAGCTGCGGTAGGGATTACGCGAAGGATTATCTCGCCCTTTGGAATTACAGGGTAGATAACTATCGAGCAGAATACGCCGTAGTTCTCACGCAAATCGACGATGAGGTTTGTACCCTCCTCGTTGCCACCCTTCATATATACAGGGGTTACAGGCGACTGCGTAACACCAATCTCGAAACCATTCTCCTTGAAGCCGTTCTGCAATGCGCGGGTAATCTCCCACAACTTCTCCTGATACTCAGGGTGGTTACGGATAAGCTCGAGACGCTTCAACGCGCCAATAACCATAGGCATAGGCAACGACTTTGCATAGAGCTGCGAACGCATATTGTAGCGGAAGAGGTTAATCAACCAGCGTGGTCCCGAGACAAAAGCTCCGATACCTGCCATAGACTTGGCAAAGGTGTTGAACAACACATCCACGCCATCCACAACGCCAAAGTGAGCCGCAGTACCACGACCACCAGGGCCCATAGTACCAAAACCGTGAGCATCATCCACAAGAAGGCGGAACTTGAACTCCTCCTTCAACTTAACGATAACATCGAGGAATCCGAGGTCTCCCTTCATACCAAAGACACCCTCGGTGATGACGAGCACACCACCACCCTGCTCCTCGGCAAGGTCGGTAGCGTGGCGGAGCTGCTTACGCAACGACTCCTCGTTGTTGTGACCATAGACAAAACGCTTACCCTTGTGCATACGCAAGCCGTCGATAATGCAGGCGTGTGCCTCGGCATCATAGACGACAACATCACGCGGAGTGAGCAAGCAGTCGATAATCGAAATCATACCCTGGTAGCCGAAGTTGAGCAGGAAGGCATCCTCCTTGCCTACAAACTCTGCCAACTCGCGCTCCAACTGCTCGTGGTACTTGGTCTGACCACTCATCATACGGGCTCCCATAGGGGCCGCCATACCAAACTCCGCAGCACCCTCGGCATCGGCCTTGCGCACCTCGGGGTGGTTGGCGAGGCCGAGATAGTTGTTGAGGCTCCAGTTGAGCATCATCTTACCGCGAAAACGCATATGCGGTCCTAACTCACCCTCCAACTTAGGGAATGCAAAGTAGCCGTGAACAAAGCTCATATATTGGCCAATAGGTCCACCGGCATTCTTCTCTAATCTGTCAAAAATATCAACCATAGTCGTTATATTATTATTTGTATAGACTCTGAAAACGCTATCCTTGCAAAGATAACATTTTTTTCGTTGGAGTGTTCGCCCGCTGTCGATTAAGAGCCACAGAATGGGCCAAATTCAGTATTTTTACCTACTAAAAGAACAAGAGCAAAATACAGAATGTAGATTGCAAATTATTTTAGCCTCGGGGGGGGAGATTAAGAAATTTAGGACGTTTAGGGAGGGCTACTCACAAAAAAGTGTTGGGGCTACCCGAGTCATCCTCGATTAGCCCCAACGCCTAATATCTCAATATAGTTTAGTAAACAAACTCGTCGCTTTCGGTTCCAAAGCCCGGAAGTGCTACGCTATCGCCATAGCCGCGCTCGGCTACAACCTCATAAACCTCTACAATAGGAGCAGAATAGCTCAACAAAATATCTTTTTTCATAACTCTAATCACTTTTAATTGTTAAACCATTCACTATTTTACCGGATTTGCCGGCAAGAACTGACAGCCATCGTAATTGGTAGTGCCCGACCAATCGGTATTGACACCGCTACCGTAGATGTGGATGAAGTAGTCATCTATACCAAATACCGGAGACTCCTTCATCTCCTCATCCATTTGGTCATAAACCATCTTGTAGCCTCCGACGTGGCAATTAACTGCTGTAGGCGCGGTTGTTACACGTGATGCACCTGTAATCCAACCCGAAGCGTAACCGCTATTCACATCCATCTCGCAGTATGCTTTCGCGCCATTGATAGGCGAAAGGGTGTTGGCTGCAATACCACCGACCATTACATTTGCAGGGGTTGCAACACTACCGGTGCAGGTAACCTTACCCAAATTAACCATCTGGAAAGTATTGCTTGCCACAAGAGTTGTAACCGATTCCGGCACGTGAGAGAAGATACCTCCTACGCGGAGTTTCGCTGAAGCGTGACTCAGTGTTCCTGTAAAGGCAACCTCGCCTGTATTCTTTATAATGCCTGCTCCTGTCAGATTCTGGGTGGTACCATAAACAAGTCCTACGGAGCTAACGTAGATAGTTGATCCAACTGTCGATTTACCCGTAAAGGCAACCCTTCCGCTATTAGTAAAGCCATTCTTAATAGTTACACTACCAAAGCGTTGTCCGGCAAAAGCGCTCATATATAGGCCGTCTGCAACAGCAAACTCACCGGCAAAGATAATATCTCCACTATTAGAGCAGCCGTCATAGGTAGCTGAACCCGTTCTATAACCACCAATTCCCATAATATAGGTAACTTTGTATATCTTGGCAGTCTCGGTAACGATGATATTTCCCTTGTTGTGGTAATTGGTAAAGACATTTGTCTTATCCATAGTATAAGAGAATCCTCCCAAATACATCTGTCCTGCGCTAACATTCGACAATGTTCCCGACATAGTCAAATCGCCCTCCTGCGAGCAGTTTTTCACTGTTGTGGAGTTGTTGAGGCAAGCCATCGACATACCATTGAAATACAATCTACCCTTAATGGTTCCCGACACCTCCAAATCGCCATAGTTGTGGCAATCTTCCATGTTACCCGGACGACGATCGTAGTTACAAGCACCAAAGAGACCGGCTATACAGAGGGCATTCTCTCCGGAAGCGGTGGTATTATAATCACTGGTACCCGAGATTAGAATCTCGCCCTTGCCATCCACAGGCTTACCATCAGCACCAAGCTCACCATTGACAACTCGGAGAACCTTTCCGGTAGAGCCCTTTAGCATCTCGGAAAGGATACCTCCAACATTTACACCCTTTTTGTAGGTACCTGTAACTGTGATATTTCCTGTATTGGTAATATCGGTAAGTGTCTTACCTGTAATATTATATGGAGCAATACCTGCTATGGCAAGCTTACCACCCGACAAGCTACAATTAACAGTCAAATTTCCGCTATTTGTCAGGTTTGCAAGGTTTCCACCTGCAAATCTTCCAAAGATACCACCGGTGTACAAGATACCGCCGATTACAGCATCCTTCTCGAAGGTGATGTTACCTGTATTCTCGAACTTGGTAGGAACAGTAGTCGCAGACGAGTAGCCCTGGATTCCACCAACATACATATTCTTTCCGACAGAGGTCTCGGCTCCGATAGTGATATCACCGGTATTCTTTGCCTTTACCGGAGTCTTACTATAATATCCGTTCTCGTTGTTTCCTCCTGCATAGACACCACCAATATGTACCGAAACAGTCGCACCGGTATATTTTGCGTTGAAGGTTATATCGCCATTATTGTTACACTCGGCATTGATACCCGAGTGAGGACCAAATACACCCGCTACCGAGATTGGATGTATGCTTGCTGACGCATCATCATCGAATGAGAACGACGCATCAACAGTGATATTACCATTATTTGTCCAAACACCGGTTGGAGTACCGCTGGTCTTAAATGCAATACAACCTGCAATGGCATGAGCCTCTTCGTCCCACTTGCTACGCGATGCAATCTTAACATCACCCGAAACAGTAATATCTCCGTTGTTTGTACATCCTCCCGTGGTGAGGATACGACCAAAGCCTGCAATACCACCAATACGATAGTAGAAAGCTGCGTCCGCAGTTGTTGAAGTTACCCAATTCTCCTCGGCCGAAGCAAGTATCTTCAACGGAGCATTATTGGTACAGTTCTTATAGTAGTGGTCATTTCCTGCTTTATTTCCATCGCCATAGAAGGCTCCTGCAACACCTCCTGCAAGGATACCACGAATGCGCGCAGTCTTATTTACGACAACCTCACCATAGTTGTGGAGCTCCTCGCTATAGTTGTATGTTACATAACCACCAAGACCACCGATATCTATCGCCTTATAAATTCCGTCAGCCTCAACTTTGCCTCGATTGACACAGTTCTTGAAATCTCCGGCATTGGTGTAACCTACTACACCGCCCAAATAGACAGCTCCGCTGGCACCACCATCACTTGTAAAGCGTGAATTGAGTAGGATATGGCCATTTACGGTATTCTCGCAGCCAACTAAATTCGTGCCGCTGTTTCCGCAACCCAAGAGACCTCCGACATGAGGACGAGCGATAGCAATCTTGCTCTCTGCGCCCGAGGTACAGAGGTAGCTGATAGCAGCATCGTTCTTACAATTAGTGATATCCGTCTTAACTTTCTCACCACTCTGCAAAGTTGCTACATCGTTAAATCCTACAATACCTCCGAGGCTCGGGTAGATAACCAAAGTGTTGCTTGTAGCAGTCAGATTCGTAACGGTAAGAGCCACCTGATTGGTACAACCGACAATATTTGCACCATAGGAGCGACCTACCAAACCGCCATAGTTCACAATCTTTGCATCCTTATCCTCAGCTGATGTCGGTTCCCACTCGAGGTTGCTGACGGTGAAAGTACCTACAGCCTTACAGTTTGTAAGCGAAGCCTTGTCGGTCTGACTTGAAGAGGTCAAGGTGTTGGCAATAGAACCCATAATCAACTCGCCATTCGACACGAGAGCAACACCCTCCAATGTCAAATCCTTGATTGTTCCGCTTGTTGTTCCAAACAATGGAGCAGGGAGTCCTACAATCTTCTTGTCGTTACCATTAAAGGTGTGGCGGAAGCCCTCGATTGGGGTCCACTCTGCACCCTCCGGAACAACGATATCGCCCATCAACTTCGCCTCAACGCGAGGATAGAACTTTGCAGCAGATGCCACCTCGGCAAACTTCTGCAAATCGGCAAAGTCGTAAATCTCGAACACAGCGTCCTCTACGGTATTCTCAACAAATGTGAAAGGAGCAAACTCGCGAACCTTTCCCACCGTGATAGGCTTGTTGGTTGTGTCGAAACGAACAGCCATCTTCTTGCCGCTAACAGTGTGGAGCGTAGCAACAAATACACCGTAGGTTCCCGCAGGAACAGTTACATATACCGGAGTTGCCTCCTCGGCCTTGAGAGCCAAACCCTCGCCAAAAGAGAGGGTAATCTGATTGGATGTGCTCTCCTCCTTCACAACGAGCTGACCTGTCTCGCAACGTACGTAGTATGTACCAGAGATTGCACCGTACTCCGATGTTACAACAATCTTCGACAAGGTCTCCGAACCCATAATATTGAAGTTGAGGATACCTGTGAGGTGGCTAATCGAAATAGGAGCAGCAACCTCATCCACGCCAAGAGGAGCAGCATAGCCGTACATTGGGGCTGCACCCTCGGCCAACTTTGCACCTGCATAGCTCTGCTCGGCAGGGAAGGTAACAGGATACAAAGCAACCTCAACCTCCTTATCAACCTCCTTTGAGGTAGTTACCTCCTCGCCTGTTTCAGGGTCGGTAGTGGTTTCGGTAACAGTCTCCTTGATAGTCTCGATAATAACCTTTGCATCCTCCGTTGGTGCCGGATAGACAATGTTGTAAGGTCGTGCAAGCTCTCCCATGAAGGTAAAGTTTGCGCTACCCGAATCAGCCCACTCCGAAGAGAGTGCTGTAGAGGCTACACCATTAACAGCGATAACATCGCCCTCGCTCCAAAAGAGAGGATAGAGCTCACCCGACTTCTCGCCGAGCTGCGTACGCGACGCCTCCAACGAAAGAGTCAGCGTAGTCTGACCACCGTCGTTGCCAAGCTGCACGCCGAGGTCTTCAGTTACATCGGTTGTACACGAGAAGGCGAACAACGCTGCAACTGCCATTAAAATTCTGGTAACTTTTTTCATTTCGGTTTAATTTTTATGTTGTTGTATGAAAAAATACACTTTATAGGTTACAAAAGTACAAAGTATATCTCTTTTTGCCAAATTTTAGGGGGGGGGAATTTTAGCAATATTATCTATTTTTTCGTCATACGGAGTAAAAGTTTCTTTTTTGCAAACCATTTTACTATCTTTTTAGTATCTTTGCGCGTCGTTAAGGCTAAGAATACAAAAAACAATATACATTATGACACAGGAAGAGTTGTTTAAGAAATTGATCGCGCACTGCAAGGAGTATGGTTTTATCTTCCCTTCAAGCGAGATTTATGATGGTTTGGGCGCAGTTTACGACTACGGCCAGAATGGAGTTGAGTTGAAAAATAACATCAAGCGTTATTGGTGGGATTCGATGGTTAAGCTCCACGAGAATATCGTAGGTATCGATGCAGCAATCTTTATGCACCCACGCACCTGGGAGGCTTCGGGACACGTTGCAGCATTCAACGACCCTCTCATCGACAACAAAGACTCGAAGAAGCGTTACCGCGCCGATGTTCTTATCGAGGACTACCTTGCAAAACTCGACGAGAAGATCGAGAAGGAGGTAGAGAAGGCTCGCAAGCGTTTTGGCGAGGCCTTCGACGAGGAGCAGTACCGCGCAACTTCGCCACGTGTGAAGGAGATTGCAGAGAAGCGCGATGCTGTTCACACACGCTTTGCCGAGGCTCTGAACAACAATGACCTCGCAGAGTTGAAGCAGATTATCCTCGACACCGAGGTTGTATGCCCTATCTCGGGAACACGCAACTGGACAGATGTCCGCCAGTTCAACCTTATGTTCTCGACACAGATGGGCTCGACTGCCGAGGGTGCTAACACCATATATCTCCGCCCCGAGACGGCTCAAGGTATCTTCGTGAACTACCTCAACGTGCAGAAGACAGGTCGTATGAAGCTTCCGTTCGGTATCGCACAGATTGGTAAGGCCTTCCGCAACGAGATTGTAGCGCGTCAGTTTATCTTCCGTATGCGCGAGTTCGAGCAGATGGAGATGCAGTTCTTCGTACAGCCGGGTACCGAGATGAAGTGGTGGAATGAGTGGAAGAATACCCGTATGGCTTGGCACCGCGCACTCGGCTTTGGTGACGACAACTACCGCTTCCACGACCACGACAAGTTGGCGCACTACGCAAATGCCGCTACCGATATCGAGTTCAACTTCCCATTCGGATTCAAGGAGGTTGAGGGTATCCACTCGCGTACCGATTTCGACCTCGGTCGTCATCAGGAGTACTCGGGTAAGAAGATTCAGTACTTCGACCCTGAGCGTGGCGAGAACTACGTTCCTTACGTTGTCGAGACCTCGATTGGAGTGGATCGTATGTTCTTGCAGATTATGTCGGCTGCCTACTGCGAGGAGAAGCTCGAAAATGGCGAGGGGCGCGTAGTATTGCGCATCCCTGCCTGCCTCGCTCCCACAAAGGTTGCCGTCATGCCTCTCGTAAAGAAGGATGGACTTCCGGAGAAGGCTCGCGAGATTATCGACTCGTTGAAGTTCGACTTCAATGTAGCATACGACGAGAAGGACTCTATCGGAAAGCGTTACCGCCGTCAGGATGCCGTAGGTACTCCATTCTGCGTAACCGTAGATCATCAGACTTTGGAGGATAACACCGTAACCATTCGTCATCGCGATTCGATGCAGCAGGAGCGTGTTGCCATCGACGACCTGTACGCAATGGTCGAGAAGGAGACCTCTTTCCGCGAATTGTACAAGAAGTTGAAGTAATCGAGAGCAACCACAATGGGGCGAATCTTGGCAATAGACTATGGCGTAAAGCGCACGGGATTGGCCGTAAGCGACCCGTTACAGATTATTGCAGGAGCGCTCGAAACGGTCGAGACCAAGCAGTTGGAACGATATATCGCCGACTACTGCGCACGCGAGGATGTCACGACAATAGTCGTGGGTAAGCCCTCACAGATGAATGGCGAGAAGAGCGAGACAATGCGATATATCGAACCGTTGGTGGGGCGACTGCGACACAATTTTCCGGACAAGGAGATCGTTATGTATGATGAGCGATTTACCTCGGTACTCGCGCAGCGCACAATCCGCGAAAGTGGCATCGGAAAGATGGCTCGTCGTGACAAAGCGTTGGTGGATAAGGTCGCTGCAACGATTATTTTGCAGTCCTATATGGCTGCGAGATAATTGAGAATTGAGAATTGAGAATTGAGAATTAAAAATTAAAAGTTGAGATGATATATCCTATCGTAATTTACGGCAATCAGGTATTGCGTAAGGCAAGCGAGAATATCGACGCATCGTACCCCAACTTCAACAAGTTGGTCGAGGATATGTGGATTACGCTCGGCGAGGCGAGTGGTGTGGGATTGGCTGCTCCACAGATTGGCAAGAATATCCGCCTCTTTATCGTCGATTGCACCCCTTGGGCAGAGGAGAATCCCGAGCTTGCAGATTTCCGTAAGGTGTTTGTCAATGCCGAGATATATGAGCGTTCGACAGAGACCTCCCATTTTGAGGAGGGTTGCCTCTCCATCCCGGGTATTCACGAGGATGTAGTACGTCCCGTATCGATTCGTATGCGCTACCTCGATGAGAATTTCGTGGAACACGACGAGGAGTTCTCGGGCTACCCTGCTCGCGTAATTCAGCACGAGTACGACCA
>JAZQIS010000058.1:0-12965 GCA_045541235.1 Alistipes sp. | reverse complement strand
CGTTGTAGCCGTGTCTGACGAGGGTACGATGCCCACATTTTGGGCAAACTTTTTATCCATTTCTAACGCAAATAGTGCAAATATATAAAAATCAATCAATTGCCCCGATTTTATGTACTAATTTTGACCAATAAGCCGGTTTTTTTCTGTCCACACTTCGTGTAAGTAATACCTGTTATATTTGCCCCTTTTAATTGTAACATAACAAATGTGCCTTTCATTATTGATTTCAATAGGTGCTGCAAATACTGCGGTATCGTAATCACGCCCTTTGTGGTTGGTGTCATACTGAACTAAGACTCCGCTTTCTATAACTTCTTTTACGGAAGCATAAGCAACTGCCTTTTTCCTGCCCATACCGTGTGCAAGACTATCATCGGCTCCCTTTCGATCTAATATCACCTCTCCATATAATGGGGAAATAGCTTTGCCTCCAATACTCTCGAAGTATTCTGCCACTTGTTCAGTTAGAGTCTTACCCTCTACTCGTAAAAACTCATTACCACTTAATCGTGCTATTGGAGTTTTGTTTAGCAAAAAGTTCTTAATAAACATCTTACCCCAATCGCCAAACCAATTCTTAAAACGAGAGGTGCGCACATCTACCCCTTGGCGTTCAGTGAGGTTGGTGTCCTTGCCATTTGGAGCCTTCAACCAAGTGCCGTTCTCCTTCGCTATACGCTCAATCTCGGCACGCTCCGCTGCAATATCTGCATTTTCGCTCACGGCAGTACGGAGCCTTTCGCCTACGGCCTGGTGCCATTCAAGCACACGCTTAGCCTCGGCTGCATCGGTGACAACACTCTCTGCACCGAGAGTTTCGCCCAAATGACCAGCAAAGGCATCAAACACCTCACGATTGAAGTTCTGCTCGGCTTCGTTTACAGCACCTCTATCCGCAGTTTTCTGCTCAATTATAAACGGAATATCCTCACTAATAGGAGCATTGCCTAAAATTTCCTCCTCCGAAATTTGGTTTTCTGGAATAATTGTTGTATCTTTGTTCTTAGAATAAGTAGTGTCTTGCGAAGTAGCTGTGTCATTTCGCCTGCCGGTAACGGTTCCATCAGTGTCCATCCTATTGTTGGAGGCACTGCTTTTCTTTTCATAGGCTGTGAGCAACCACTTATCTCGTGGCGCACCCATATACTCCTTGCTAACCACAGCAAAATGGCTTGGTGATTCCAATTTAATACGATTAGCAGACTCCATTATCGGACTCATTTGAGATAATACATTTTGCAAATCGTTCAGCACCTCAGGGTGCTTTTGCGCAATTTTCTCCAAACCTGCAAACTCATTACCATATACGAGCGACACATCACCTATCTCTGGGTGTGTAAGAGCACCTATTGCCTCGCCATTCTTCTGCTCTAAAAGGAAATCAACAGCCTCTTGTGGCTTACCCCTGAATTGGTCGTATATTGGACCAAACTCACCCTCGCCAACAGGAATAATCAACTGTTCTCCACGCTCCAACTTCTGCACCGCATCGTTAATGCGCTTAATGTTAAAAAGATAACGGCAAGTAAAGGCGAGTAAGGGCCATTAAGGGCAAGTAAGGGAAACGACAACAGCGGCCAGCGCACCCTTACTAGCCGTTACTAGCCGTTACTAGCCCTTACTAGCCCTTAAATAGGTTGTGCCGTGATAAGAGTAGGAGTTCGCAGAACCCAACCTCCCAGCGCACCCTTACTTGCCGTTATCTAATTGCGCTGTCGTCTAAACACTACTCACTACTCTCTACTCTCTACTCTCTAAAAAAGCTAATAGCTAATGTTCGAGAGGAACAGTCCCTGCGGTTGTGCTCCGCTGCTTGCGCGGGAGAGGTCGCGCGAGGCGACTATCTCGGCAAACTCCTCCACCGAGTAGCGTCCTCTGCCGACATCGACCAGAGTGCCCACAATGGCGCGTACCATATTGCGCAGGAAACGGTCAGCCCTAATCGTAAAGCGCAGAGTACCATCCTCTTCGCGCTCCCATTTGGCGTGTGTGACGTGGCAGATGTTGGTCTTGTTATTGGAGTTGAGCTTGGCAAAAGTGGTAAAATCCTCGGTCTCGAGAAGCACCTCGGCTGCCCTATTCATCCTCTCGACATCGAGAGGGATGTAGTATATCCAAGCCGAATGGCGACGAAACGGAGCTTTCGTTGGCGAGAGAAAATAGGTGTATTCGCGCTCTACGGCATCAAATCGGGCGTGCTTATCATCCGCCACACGATAGATGCGTCTGATGGCGATATCCTGCGCAAGCATTGCGTTGAGCTTGTAGGCTATGTGGTCGCAATCAATCTCCTCCGTAGTGTCGAAGTGGGCGATATAGAACGAGGCATTGACCCCCGTATCGGTACGCCCTGCCCCCACAATCTCGGTAGAACGGCGCAGCAACTTTGTCAGGGCATCCTCAATAACACCCTGCACGGTTTGCTGGTCGGGCTGTCGTTGCCAACCACAATAGGCCTTGCCATCGTATTGTAACTCAATAAAATAACGCATATATTGTTAGCTTTTGCTGTGTTTTTGGTTGTGGGGACTCCTTGCTGTTATCACGGCGCAACCTATTTAAGGGTTGGTAAGGGCTAGTAATGGCTAGTAAGGGTGCGCTGGGAGGTTGGGTTTTGCGAACTCCTACTCTTATCATGGCGCAACCTATTTAAGGGTTAGTAAGGGCTAGTAAGGTGGGCGCTGGCCGCTGTTGTGGTTTCCCTTACTTGCCCTTAATGGCCCTTACTCGCCTTTACTTAGTGTAAATCTTTCGCCGCCTCCATTATACCCTCGTAGAGAGATGGATGGGCGTGAATCGTACTTGCCAAATCCTCCGCTGTAGCACCCAACGCCATAGCCACCGAAGGCTCTCCAAGCATCTCCACTACATTTGCGCCGATGATATGCGCTCCACGTAGTCTGTTTTCGCTGTCGAAAATCAGCTTTATAAAGCCGTCACGGTCTCCTGCTGCTGCCGCCTTGCCCGATGATGCAAAGTTGTAGCGAGCAACCTTGTACTCAAGGCCCTGCTGCTGCGCCTGTTCCTCGGTGAGGCCTACCGATGCAATCTCCGGGGTTGTGAAGATGCAGGCAGGTGTTAAAGTGTAGTCTATAGCCTTCGGGTTGAGCCCGAAGATGCGCTCCACGCAGTTTACAGCCTCGGCCGAAGCGATGTGCGCAAGGGCAGGCGAAGCGATGATGTCGCCCACTGCAAAAATGTTCGATACACTTGTGCGGAAATCGCTATCAACCACAATCTTGTCACGCTCTACCTTAACTCCTACTTTATCTAATCCAAGCCCCTCGATATTCGATTTGATACCTACCGCAGAGAGCACCTTGTCGGCCTCTATCTGCTTGGTAACGCCCTTCTGCTCCACCTCGACAATGCACTTGTCGTTCTCGACGGAAACCCCCTTTACGGCGGTATTGGTCATAACCGTAATGCGCTGACGGCGGAAGGCTCGCTCTGCTGCCGCCGAAACCTCGGCATCAAGCAGTGGCATAAACTGCGGCATATACTCCACTACGGTAACTTTTACTCCCAATGATGCGTATAGGAAGGCAAATTCGCTTCCGATAGCTCCCGAGCCAACCACAACCATCGTCGCGGGTAGCTCCTCCAATACAAGTGCATCGCGCGACGAGAGAATCTTTACGTGGTCAATCGGAATAGAGGGCACTTCGCGTGGAGAGGCTCCTGTGGCAAGTAGGATATTTTTGGCTTCGTAGGTCTGCTCCCCCACTTGAACTTCGTGGTCGGAGAGGAGTGTCGCAGAACCCGTAATTATCTCTACCCCACTGCGTTTGAGTAACATCTCAACACCACGTCCTGTGGTCTGGGCCACCTGGCGCGAACGCGCTACCATAGCCTTCAAATCGGCCTTAACTTCGCCCTCTACGGCCACTCCAAAGCTCTTTGCCGAGCAGCAATAGTGATACACCTGCGCACTCTTGAGCAACGCTTTTGTTGGGATACAACCCCAATTAAGGCAGGTTCCGCCCAACTCTGCACGCTCTACGAGGGCAACCTTGGCCCCCAACTCTGCGGCACGAATAGCACCCACATATCCTGCCGGGCCACCGCCGATAACTATTAAATCGAACATAACTTTTTTGCTATTAGCTATTAGCCATTAGTCATTGGCTTTTTTTTAGTTTTTTGGTTTTCCGAACTCTGACGGTTGTCAAGGCGCAAGCGAATTAAGGGTTATTAAGGGCTATTAAGGGTGCGCTGCAAAGCATTTTAATTCTCAATTTGCCTTACTCGCCCTTACTGGCCTTTACTTGCCGTTATCTAATTGCGCTCTCGTCTAAAAACTACTCACTACTCTCTACTCACTTTTTTGAAAGCTACCACACCTTCAATACCTTGCCATTATCCTCCACAACGGCTCTCTTCCACTTCTCCGAATAGCCCGACTGCTCAATCTTGTCGGGGATATTCTTACCGTTTCCGTTGTCGATAAAGCCCTTCTCGTTTTCGGCCTTTGTGTTGCCATCTATATACTTGACAAGCAGATATTTATCGAGCGAATCCCACTTCTCGAACAATTTCTGCGCCGTAACTGTCGAATAGTCAGCGAGCAATTTTTGCGCCTTTTTTGGCGAGAGGTCAGCCACCTTTGCATCCACCTTCTCAACCTCGGCCAAACGCTCATTCTCCCACTTATCGACCTCCTCGCGTACGCGCGTACCTATTACGTTGTAACGCAAGTAGGCGAAGTTGGCAATGCGGTTTGCCACCCAGAACATCGAGGTCGGCGAGTAGTGTAACATCGAGCCGTTCTCCTCCGAGAGGCACCACGGCACCTCGTCGGTGTTGCAGTAGATTGGTGTCAGTGGCGAAGTGGCAGCATCATCGACTCCAAACCAAAGAATACCCACCTTATCCTTACGGGCCTGACCGCAGAGCCAGAAGCCTGTCTGCTGCGTCGCCGTAGCTCGCTCGTTGCAGTACTCTACTCCATCAACCTTGAAATACATTGGTCGCCAACGATATGGGCAAGCGTTGCCACCTGCACCTATGTCGGTTGTCATATCCATTGGGGTACCCTCGTAGTGGTCGCGCATAGCGTCGAAAACCTGCTTTGGCGAGACCTTCTTCGATGGTTTAACCCACAGAGGCATACGGTTTTTAGGGTTGTGGCCCATTGCGTAGTCGGTATATTTGTCCATACCCTCGGCTACGGTGCGAAAGAAGGCCCATACGCGAGCCTCGCAACCGCGTAATGCACCAAAATCAACCGGTGCGTAGGCATCGCAGAACGAAAACTCCTCGTCCTTGCCGTTGAAGTAGCCCATCTCGCGTGCGAACGAAATTACATCCTCGG
Organism: Alistipes sp.; assembly: GCA_045541235.1. Lineage (GTDB taxonomy): Bacteria > Bacteroidota > Bacteroidia > Bacteroidales > Rikenellaceae > Alistipes. The sequence continues at coordinate 7,648 of JAZQIS010000058.1, read as the reverse complement.
CGTAGAGGCAGTTCTCCTTGTCGTTGAGAGGGAATGTTGAGATGCGCGCCTGATTTGCGTGTCCCGAAACATATCCGTCGGGAATACGACGTGCCACCCACACGATACCTTTGCGGAGGTTGTTGCCCTTTGCATCGAGCTTCGAGCCCTTGCCGATAAGTTCCATAATCCAAGCCTCGTCGGCATCGGCAATAGAGAATGACTCGCCAGAAGATGCGTAGCCGTATTTGTTTGCTAATTCGACAATTACAGCGATTGCCTCACGCGCTGTTTTAGCTCGCTGAAGTGCAATGTAGATAAGCGAACCGTAGTCCATTATGCCACTCTTATCCTCCAACTCGTGGCGACCTCCGTAGGTTGTTTCTGTGATTATGAGCGAGTGCTCGTTCATATTGCCTACCGTAGAATAGGTTACAGGAATCTGCTCGATAAGGCCGAGATAACGGCCCGTATCCCACTCGTTTACAGCAAGCATTTTAGACTTCTGCTTGCCTCCGTTGTGCTTGTAGAGCGCACCATAGAGCTGGTGCGAGTCTGCTGCGTAGGTCACCATTACCGAACCGTCGGTCGATGCCCCTTTCGTGACAATAAAGTTGGTGCAGGCGAAGGCTGTAGCAGTGCCGGCCAATAGTGCAAAAGTTAAAAGTAGTCTCTTCATTATATGTGAATATTATTGTTTTTCGATAAGTACGGTTGTTACCGACCAAGTATCCATTGGCAGACTGAGCATCATATACTGCTCCTTCAATTTCAGCTGTACGGTCTGTCGTTTTGTCGGCTTGTCGGCAGCCGCTATACATACAACATAGTCGCCATCAGGGTTTTGGAAGGCTATGGCAATCATATTCTTGTCGGGCTGGTCGATTGACAGAATTTTGGCACCCTTCTTCACATAAGGGCTGAAATGGCGGAACAATCGCACCTGCGAACTCTCGGTGAAAGTACCCTTTTCGATATCAATGGTGAACATTCCTGCGCACGGGTGGCGGCCTACATTTGGCTGACCATCAGCATCAAGTACCAAGTTCCACGAGCAGTACGATGAGCAACCGTTGTTCAACGCACCAAAGATGACATCTGCCCACCACTTCTCGTCCTGCTTGTCGCCCATAGCGAACGACGGACCACGCTCGGTGAGGTGCATCTTCACATCGGGGTGCAACTTCCGCACTTGCTGCATCATCTCAGGCGCGCCCTTGTAGGGATGCCAAGCGATAGCACCAGCGTTGCGCTTAACGCCCTTATCTGCAAGCATTTCGTTTACGCGGTCATAGGCGTCGTAGTTGTGGTCGAGAATCCAAATCTCACTCTTTATACCCGCCTTTTTGAAGGCTTGAGGCATATATTTTCCAGCCAGTTGAATCTCCTGCTTGGTTGTGATAAATGTTGCAGGACAGCCTCCAAACTGCGTTGTAAGAGGCTCGTTCTGCACCGTTACCGCGTCAATCTTGACACCGCGCTTCTCGTATGCCTTGATGTATGCTGCCCAGTAGTTTGCAAACGAAGGCAGATGCTCGTCGAGCAGGTGTCCGCCGCACATCTGACCGTTGTTCTTCATCCAACCAGGTACACTCCACACCGACGAGAATGTGTAGATGTCTGGGCAATACTGATATATCTGCTTGATGATCGGAATCATATACTTCTCATCGCGAGCAATCGAAAAGTTCTTCATCTCGACATCGCCCTTGTGGTCGTTGTAGTTGTAAAGTTCTGTGGCGTAGTCGCTCGATCCGCAGTTGAGGCGGATAATCGACATATTCAAGTCGCGATTCGAGAAAATACCCTTCAAAAAGCTATGACGCTTACTCTCATCCACTTGCGAGAGCAACCAGCACGATGCATCGGTCATCGAAACGCCGATACCCAGATATTCGTGAGCTGGCTTTTTTGCCGCTGCATCCAAGTCGATAGGCTTGTGCATTGCGTAGTAGTGGTGCGTGAAAGGGGTGTTGCGCACCTCGTGAATGGGCTTGTGCTTTGTCGATTGCAAAACCTTTACCTTAATCTCTCCCTCGCGCGGAACGTACGATTCCGCCATTGCCACAAGGCAAAGTGTGAGCATTGTAAATGTTGTAACAAATCTTTTCATATCTGTCTCCTCTTAATTTAGTATCTGCTTCCGAATATCGATGAGCCGATTCGCACCATCGTCGAACCGCACTCAATAGCCAACTTGTAGTCGTCAGACATTCCCATCGAGAGGGTGTCAAACTCCTCTCCGAAGAGATTTTTTAACGACTCCTTGTGCTGTGCAAGTCGCTCAAAATCAGCGCGAATAACAGCCTCGTTATCGGTGTTGGTTGCCATACCCATCACTCCGCGAATACGGACATTTTTCAAGGGCTCCAAACCTCCACTTTGCAAAAATGTAACAAGTTCGTCGAAGTTCCAGCCACTCTTGCTCTCCTCCTCTGTGACGTGGATTTCGAGCAGAATATCCACTACCCTGCCTATGCGCTCCGCCTCGCGATTGATGCACTCGATAAGACGAATACTATCCACCGATTGAATAAGCGAGACAAATGGCACAATCTGTCGCACCTTGTTGGTCTGCAGGTGGCCTATCATCTGCCATTCGATATCCTTGGGTAGTGCTTCGTGCTTGATAAGTAGCTCTTGCACGCGACTCTCCCCAAAGATGCGCTGCCCCGCCTCGTAGGCCTCCATTATAGCCTCTACGGGGTGGAACTTAGATACGGCCACAAGGACCGTATTTTGCGGTATTGTATTGTGTAACTCCTTTATTTTGTTGTGAATAGTCATTGTTATATGCAAAACTACTTTACACGTAATTTTTGTCCTATCTGCAACTTTGCCGACTCCTTGATATTATTCAAACGACAGAGAGTTGAGACGCTCGTTTTGTTACGACTCGCAATAATGCTCAAGCAGTCGCCACTTTTGACCGTGTAGTAACGCTTCTGGGCTGCAAGCTTTGCCGCCTCCTGCTGTTTCCTTATCGCCTCTTGTATCTTCTCTTCGGAGTTGAAGTCTTGCTCATACTTTGAGTATGGGTTGAAATAGATTCGTCTGAGAAGAATGAAGTCGCGGCGGAGTTCTCCGGTCTTGAAGTCGATGATGCGTTCGGGGTCGAACACTTGTCCCATATATCTGCACTCAAAGTGGAGATGCGGACCACTGCTTCGGCCTGTGCTTCCACCAAGAGCAATAGGCTGACCTGCCACTACCCTATCTCCCGACTCGACCAAAAGGGCTGAAAGATGCCCGTGATATGTCTCGAGGCCATTGTCGTGGCGGATGATAACGAGTATTCCATATCCCGATGTGGTCGATTTTGCGAATCGCACCTTGCCGTTAAATGTGGAATATATTGTGTCGCCTGTCTTGAGCGCAATGTCGATGCCATTATGGCGCGAACTACGACGCATTCCGTAGCGCGATGTTATGTACCCCTTATGAGGGAAGTGATAGGCGTGCAACGAATCGACGAGCTGAATCGGAGCAGTCTCGGGGATACTTGTAAGCGGTACGTTGAAGTAGGGAAAGAGGTTGTTTTCGTCCCAATATTTTGCAAAAACCGTCGAGTCCGACTTGAAGGATTCGTTGCTGATGTATCGCCAAGTATTGTTGTTGAACAGCAACACCGACAAGTTTTTATCGGCAGTCGGCAATGTGTCAATGACATTACAACTCATATCGAGTCTGTTTATTGGCTTGATTGGTAGAGTGTCTTTCTCATTTGTCTCGGCAAAGGCAACCGCCCATCCCGACAAGATTAAAAATAGTGTAAGTATTCGCTTCATAGTGTAAAAATTATCCCTTTAATAAATCCTCTGCAGCCTCCAACGCCTTGTAGAAATCCTCGCCCCACTTGCGGATGATAGGCTCGCGCAACCCCTTATATACCGGTATTCCGAGTTTGCAACCATTTTCGCAGGCCGATTTGCAGATATACCAGCGGTGGTAGTTCAACCCCTCGCCGCCATTCTTAAATTTCAGCACACGAATTGGGTAGAGGTGGCACGAAATAGGTTTTTGGAAGGAGCATTTGCCCTCACGAAAAGCCTTATCGATGGCACACAACGCCACTCCATTCTCGTCGTAGCAGGTAAAGGCACACTCGCCACCATTGATAAGCGGTGTGGTGTAGTCGCCCTCGACATCTACGACCATAAAGCCCTGCTCCTCGACCGCCTTAATGCCTTCGGGGGTCATATATGGCTTGTAATTCTCGTACTCCTCCTCGAGAATATCGACCTCCTCGATTTCGAGTGGAGCCCCCGCATCGCCCTCGATGCAGCACGCCCCCTTGCACTGCGACAAATCGCACGCAAACCTCTCGGTAAGCAGGTCGGTACTAACTATTTTGCCTTCGATTTCAATCATAGTTTTGTGTCGCTTATCACCAAATCATACAACTCTCCGAGCGAAATGCCTGCCGTACGAGCCTGCTTCGGAACAATGCTGCCACTCGACATTCCGGGGATAGAGTTCACCTCGATAAGGTACGCCTTACCCTCCTCGGTAACGATAAAGTCGATGCGGACAATACCACGACAACGACACGCCTTGTAGGCTTCGACTGCCGCATCGCCAATCATCTCGCTCCACTCTTCCGAAATTGGTGCAGGGGTAATCTCATCGCTCATACCCTCGGTATATTTCGCCTCGTAGTCGAAAAATGCCTTCTTCGACACAATCTCCGTAATCGGCAAAACGAGCGTCTTATTCTTGGTGATAAGCACGCCACAGCCGAACTCACGACCTGTTATACACTCCTCAATCAGCACCTCATCGCTCTCGGTAAATGCCAAGGCGACAGCCTCCTCAATCTGTGCCACGTCGGTAACTCGCGTAACGCCAAAACTCGAACCGCTGGCGTTAGGCTTAACGAAGAGAGGCAATCCCAACTCCTCGACGATAGCCTCTGCCGAGTAGGCCTCGCCACGATGCAGGAAGACCTCCTTTGCAACGTTGATACCACGCTCTGCGACAGCACGTTTGGTCGAAACCTTGTCGAATGTGATGGTCGAGCTGACCTGCGAACACGACGAATAGGGAATACCCATCATATCCAAGTAGCCCTGCAACTTGCCATCCTCACCAGGGGTGCCGTGAATGATAATCAGCGCATACTCGAACTCGGTGCGCTCACCCTCTACGGTCAGTGAAAAATCGTTCTTATCAACCTCGTATTTTTTGCCATTTGACGCAGTGTAAGCCCAACTGCGATGGTGCAAATCAATCACCTTAACATCATATTTCTCCGCATCGAGAGCTTCGCTAATCTGATGCGCACTGTTGAGTGCAATTTCACGCTCCGACGAATTGCCGCCCGCCAAAAGGGCTATTTTCAACCTTTCCATATTATCTGTATAACTTATTCTGTTTTATATAGTTGGCAACACTATTGCCTACTTTATCTCTAAAATCCACACCCTCGGCAACCATCTTGCGGATGTCGGTAGCGGCAAAGTCGAACAAGGGTGCATCGCTCAAAAATGTTATCTTGTCGGCGAACTTCTCCACCGAGTAGCCCTCACGCGGATAGACCAGCAACGGATAGTCGCGCAAAATCTCCTCGTACTCGCGCCATTTGTCGAAATTTTCGATATTGTCCGCACCCATCAATACAGAAAATTTCATCTCCGTACCGAAATTCTCACGCAGATAACGCAGTGTATTGATTGTGTATGAAGGTTTTTCCAGCACAAACTCTACGGCCGATACCTTTATCTGCTCGGGGTAGCGCGATGCCTTGCAAGCCAACTCGCACATCTCATAACGAGAGAACTCGGGAGCCAGCCCCTCCTGCTCCTTGAAGGGGTTTTGTGGCGACACAATAAATATCAACTCATCGCACAAACCCTGCTCCACCACCCACTCTGCGAGGGCGATATGCCCCTTGTGGATGGGGTTGAACGAGCCGAAATATAACGCTACACGCTTCATAAATGCAAAATTCAAAATGCAGAATGCAGAATTAAATTCAAAATGCAAAATGCAAAAGTTCAAATTACTTTGCGAGGAACGCATCGATAATTGCACGGGTGTCGGCTACGGCTGTTTCGAGAATGTCATTTACCACCTTGTGGTCGAACTCGGGAGCCTTCGAAATCTCAAACTCCGCCTTTGCTACGCGCTTGGCAATAACCTCTGCCGAGTCTGTGCCACGTCCCTCGAGACGCTTCTGCAACTCCTCCACCGATGGCGGCATAATGAAAATCGAGCAAGCAGCCTCGCCAAAGGTGCGCTTGAGGTTGATGCCACCCATCACATCCACGTCGAAGATAATGACGTTACCCTTCGACCAGATGCGCTCCATCTCGCTTTTGAGCGTTCCGTAGCAGGTACCTGCATAGACCTCCTCCCACTCTACAAAGCTGTCCGATGCAACTTTGGCCGCGAACTCCTCCTGCGTGAGAAAGTAGTAATCTACGCCATTCTGCTCCACACCTCGTGGCGCACGCGATGTTGCCGAAATCGAGAACTCAAACTGCGGATAGTGCTTCAACAACTCTCGCACAATGGTCGTCTTGCCCGAGCCACTCGGCGCTGAAAATATAATTAGTTTACCTGTCATAATCTCTTTTGCTTTTAGCCATTAGCCATTAGCTTTATTTGATTATTAAATCGTCATTGCGAGAGCCGTTAGGCTCGTGGCAATCTTCTTCTTTTTAGTTTTGCGGACTCCTACCCTTGTCACGGCGCAACATTTTAAGGGCTAGTAACGGCTAGTAAGGGCTATTAAGGGTGCGCTTAAAATTAAATTCTTAATTCTCAATTCTCAATTTAACATTTTGTTCTACAAAATGTTAAGCACCTGCTCCTTAATCTTTTCGAGTTCGTCTTTCATCTTTACCACCAACTTCTGAATATCGTGCTGGTTGGCTTTAGAGCCGGTGGTGTTGATTTCGCGCCCCATCTCCTGTGCAATAAAGCCGAGCTTGCGACCCGCCTGGTCCTCGTTGTTTGCCACCTCGCGGAAGTACTTGCAGTGGTTTTCGAGGCGCACCTTCTCCTCGGTGATGTCGAGCTTCTCGATATAGAAAATCATCTCCTGCTCCAAGCGGTTGTTATCCACCTCGACACCGAGTTTCTCGATACCCTCGCGGATACGCTGACGCACCGCTTCGGTACGGGCTGCCTCGAACGGGATAATCTCGTTGCGCATCTGCTCTATCGTTTCGACTCGACGCAACAGGTCGGCAATCAAAATTGCACCCTCCTGCTTGCGGAAAGCGTCGAGTTTGTCGATTGCACCCTCTACGGCAGCCATAACCGCCTTTTTTTCGTCGTCGGAGGTGTCTGTTACATCGTTTTGGATTACGTTCGGCATCTTCATCACGGTTGGGATAATCGCCTCATATTCAGCTGTAATACCGGCGTATGCCAACGCTTCGTTCATCTGTTTGATATAGGCTGCAAAGAGCTGCTTGTCGATATGTGATGCGGCAGCGACTTCTGTCGAAACCACCGAAATCGACAAATCGACCTTGCCGCGTACAACACGCTTGGCAACGAGTGAACGGATATCATTCTCGAGCTCACGATATGCCACAGGGGTACGCAAACCCAAGTCGAGCTGCTTGGAGTTGAGCGAACGAATCTCCGCTGTGATAGTCTTGCCATTTACCGACACTTCGGCCTTACCGAAGCCGGTCATAGATTTCTGCATAACAGT
>JAZQIS010000057.1:0-23881 GCA_045541235.1 Alistipes sp. | reverse complement strand
ATTAAATGCCATCTTTTATGGCGCTCCCTTAACCACCCTTAACTACTCACTACTCACTAAATTAAAAGTTTTCCGTTTTCCGTTTTAATCCTGCTTCGCAGGCTTTTCCTCCTTCGCACCTCGGCATAGCTTGCAAGCAATCTATGCGCTCGGTTTGGCGTCGGTTCCGCTTTCCGTTTTCCAAGCCTTATCACGGCGCAAACCAATTAAGGGTTATTAAGGGCTAGTAAGGGAGCGCGGGAAGTAATTTTGCATTCTGCATTTTGCATTTTGCATTTTGCATTTTGCATTCTCTCAACTACTCTCCACTCAAAAGTTTTCCGCTTTCCGCTTTCAGTTTTCCGTTTTATCGAGCTCCTCGATTGCGCGGAGTACGGTGCGGTCGATAGGGTAGATAAAGTAGTAGAAGGCGTTGTCCTGAAGGTCGGAGTTGCGCGAGATGTAGGCACGCAACTGCGCATCCATAATCTTACGCGACTTGTTAATCTCGCTCCATACAGGTTTTATGCCTTGTCGTTCGGCATAATTCACGAAGTCGTTGAATAGCGATTTGTCGCTGTCGAGCATATTTTTCAACTCGGAGATACTCTTTGCACGCTCCAATTCTTTGCGGTGCTTATCTGCATACTCGATGGTGTAGCGATAGAGGATGTTTCGACCACTCACCTCCGAGAAATACTTTGTAACATTCAGTGTATCAAGCGGAACGAAGATGTCCGGCATAATACCTCCGCCACCATATACCACCTTTCCCTTTGGTGTGGTAAAGCGTAGCGAGTCGGCAAAGTGGATACTGTCTGCCGAGAAGAACTCATTGCGCTTGTAGCGGTCGATAAGGTCGTGTTCATACGATTCGCTATCGCCTGCAGTGTATGGTTTTTGGATTGAACGACCTGTCGGTGTATAGTAGCGAGCCACCGTAAGGCGCAATGCCGAGCCGTCGTTGAAAGGGGTCTGAGATTGCACCAAACCCTTGCCGAAGGAACGACGGCCGATAATTGTTCCGCGGTCATTATCCTGGATAGCTCCGGCCAGAATCTCGCTCGAGGAGGCACTCGCCTCGTCAATCAAAACGGCCATATTCAAATCCTTGTAATTTCCGCGTCCGTCACTATGTTGGCGTAACTGCTTGCCATTTCTATCCTCTGTATAGACTATCAACGAGCCTTTAGGCAGAAACTCGTTGGCAATGAGTATCGCCTGGTCGAGGAATCCTCCCGAGTTGCCACGCAGGTCGAAAATTAGCGATTTCATACCTTGTGCGCGTAGCGTTATAAGGGCATTTCTTACCTCTGCATACGAGGTGCGTGCAAACTGCGACAACTTAATAAAACCGATATTTTTGGTGAGCATCAATGAGGCCTCTACGCTGTGTAGCGGAATGGCATCGCGGGTAACCATAATATCCACAAGTCCATCGATATTCTTACGCTCGATAGAGAGTTTTACTTGCGTGCCACGAGGACCTCGCAGACGTTTCATTACGGCAATCTGCGACATCTTCTGTCCGGCAATGAGTGTGTCGTTCACCTTTATAATGCGGTCGCCACCCTGAACACCCGCCTTGCGACTTGGCCCCGAAGGGATGACATTGAGGACAATAACCGTATCGGTAGCCATATTGAACACCACGCCAATACCATCGAACTCGCCTTGCAGGTACTCGTCGGCTTGCTCAAACTCCTTTGGAGGGAGATATACCGAATGAGGGTCGAGTTTGTGAAGAATTGCCGGTATGGCCAATTCGTTGAGCGAATCGCGCGTAATGGAATCTACGTAGTCGCGCTCGATAAGCGACATTACTTTTTCAAGTTTGTCGTTATGCAGGTCGGATGAGTTGAGGATTACGCGAACCTGATTGCCTGTGAGTTGCCGCCCGAAGTGTTGTCCTGCAAGCCAACCCAAAAAGAAAATCAGTAGTATAGTAAGCGTTATTGTGAAAAATCGTTTCATAAAATATAGTCCTCAAATTTTACCCGTCCCTTATTTAGTTCCGACGAGCCGATGTAATTCATCGGCTCGTCGTTATGAGATACAAATTTCCTGCTATTTATTCTTGAAGGTGTATGACAAACCAACACCGAGTACTGTCTGTGTCTGCACCTGCTTCGACTGCGCTTTGTTGTAGTAGAGCTGGAAGTAGAGCTGTGTCGAGAAGTACTTTGTAGCCTTGATGTCGATGGTGTTCTCCCAACGAACATTTGGAGCAAGGCTCTCGTATGTTACACCCGTCTTGCGGCTCGCCTTCTGCTGCGAAATCTCGTTGATCCAGCCGTAGAAAGAGTAGAGTGTAGTGCGGTAGCGGAAGATGCCCTTCTTGCCGAAGGTCTTGTCGAAATCGATTTGGATAGACGAACCGCCCTCATAACGCTGTACGCCATTTTCGAGAGTCAAACCATAGACGAATGGCTTGTTGTAGAGATTCTTATACGCCTCCGACTTGTCAAGAGTGTTGTTTATCCTTGCAGCCTCGTAATCGGCATAGGTTGCATATTTCGCGCGCAAATCGGCAAGTCCGTTGTCGGCAACACCATAGTAGTACGAGCGAACGGTCTCGTTAGTAACGTAGGTTGCGTTCATTGAGAGAGGCGCGATGTTAATCTTGATAGGGAACTTCTTGTTAGGGCATACATAAGTTACACCAATCGAAGCTATCAGGTATGCAGGCGAAAATCCCGAGCTGGTGAGCTTACGAGTCTCTTTGTTGGTCTCGTTCCAACCATTTGCAAACTGCGAACGCAACGAGAGGGTACCTCCAACATTCCAACTCTTCGAGATAACATAAGCCGGAGAGGTCTGAATAAACCACTCATCCTGGCTCTTCGAGATTGTCGAATTGTCCTGATTCTTGGTGAAGTTGTATGCGTAGCCCAACTTGCCTGTAACCTTTGTTCCGATTGTGAACTTCCCCTTTGTGTAGGTGTGAGTAAAGAGAATATTACCAATTCCTGTAAGCGAGTTAGTGTTTCCGTTTACCGAAATCCATTGGTCGTTGAAGTGAGCGAGCGAACCATTGAGGGTTGCATTGAATTCGATGGTGTTGCGTTCTTTGCGCTGAGCCGCCTTCTCGGCCTTGATCTGAGCCTCGCTTTTGAATGCGGGGGCCTCCTTCTCGGTCTTTACCTCGTTGGCAAAGGATATCTTCTCCTGCGGGGTAACCGAATCCACTGTTGCTTGTGCCTGAGCCACACCAATATAGGCGAGTGCCGAAACTGCTAAAAGGGTAAAAATTCTCTTCATAATATTGTGTTTTTGTATTTGTGATTGCGTTTGAACATACAAATATAGAATAAAATTTCGTATAATTATACGAACTGCACGATAAAAATAATAAAATGGCTGTAATGCTGGCTAATTTTGATTTGCCGTATCTCTCTGCTTGCTCCGCGAAACGATTATCACACCCGAGAATACGGTTACGGCAGCCACCACTTTCTGCCAACTCAATGTATCCATACCGATGCAGATGCTGACGACAATAGCTATGATAGGTTGTACATAGGAGTACATGCTGACGAGTGTCGGGCGCAATCGCTTCTGACCTATCGGAATGAGAAAATAGGTTACGAATGTGGCGCAGAAAATCAGAAATGAGAGTTCGGCAATGTAGGATAGAGGTAGCGCTGCAAAATCTATGGCAATAAGCTCTTTTGCCGAGAATGGCAGACTCATCAGAGTCGAGAAGAGGAATATCCACTTCATAAAAGTTACCACCGAATATTTGCCGATAATGGGTTTGAAAATTCCGAGATAGAGCGAGAAGCAGAGCGAATTTGCCACGATGAGCAACACTCCGACAGGAGTGGTCTGTACAGTTGAGGATGTTGTGGTAACACTGTTGATTATCAGGTATAAAATACCACAAAGGCTCAATACTACACCGCCTATTTTCTTGGCCGAAATAGGCTCTTTGAGGGCGAATGCCGCAATGAACATCGTATAGAGTGGCGAAAGCGATGCGACGATGGAGCAATCCATTGGCGTAATTTGCGAAATAGCCATCAAAAATGTTATCTGCGTAAGGAAGAAGCCAAGTACCGATGCTGCGAAAATCTTTGGCAGATCGCGTCGCTCAACTCGCTCCTTCGGCATGAATAGTGAGATAAACCAAAAGAGCAGGCCGGCGCCAAGTGAGCGGAGTGTGAAGAGGGCCAGCGGCGATATTGTATCGCTCGATGTTAAGTCCTTGCAAACTATTATGTTGAGTCCGAAAATCAGGTATGCCGTAAAGCATGCGATATGTCCTAAGATGGAATTTTTCTCTCTCATAATTGCCAAATCCTCCGCAAAGATAACGCTTTTCGCCTAATAGTGGACTTTTTTTTATCGTTCTGCTGTTTTGAATTAACTATAAATTTTGTATATTTGTAGAGCGTTATGCAAAAAAACAAGGGAAAAATTTAATAAATATATATTACTACAATGAAATCAGACATTGAAATTGCTCGTTCGGTAAAATTGAAGAATATCCGCGATATTGCTGCTCAGGTGGGATTTCCTGAGGACGAAGTGTTTAACTATGGCAAATACATAGCTAAAATTCCGTACAAACTCATTGATGACAAAAAGGTTAAAAAGAGCCATCTTATTCTTGTAACGGCCATTACTGCGACAAAAGCAGGCGTAGGAAAAACTACCGTTAGTATTGGCCTCGGAATGGGACTTAACCACATCGGCAAGCGTGCCGTTATTGCACTGCGTGAGCCTTCGTTGGGACCTTGCTTCGGTATGAAGGGAGGCGCAACGGGTGGCGGCTATACTCAGGTGCTGCCTTCGGAGGATATAAATCTCCACTTCACGGGAGATTTCCATGCGGTAACTTCGGCGAACAACCTTATTGCTGCCCTACTCGACAACTATCTCTACCACAATCGCTCGAAGCAGGTTGGTTTGAAGAAGGTTATGTGGCGACGAGTTCTCGATATGAACGACCGCTCTTTGCGCTATATCGTTTCGGGACTTGGAGGCTCGACAAACGGAATACCTACCGAAACAGGCTTTGATATCACTCCTGCATCGGAGATTATGGCTATTTTGTGTTTGGCTCGCAATATTGACGACTTGTACGCGCGCATTGGCCGTATAGTACTCGGTGTGCGCTACGATGATACCCCATTTACGGTGGCGGATCTGGGCGTTACGGGTGCGGTTGTGGCTCTGTTGAAAGATGCCATAAATCCAAATCTCGTGCAGACAACCGAGCATAACCCTGTAATTATACATGGAGGTCCTTTTGCAAATATTGCTCATGGCTGCAACTCGGTGATTGCAACCCGTATGGCAATGTCGTGGTCGGATTACACCGTTACGGAGGCGGGCTTCGGTGCAGACCTCGGTGCCGAGAAGTTTTATGATATCAAGTGTCGTCAAGCGGGGCTGAAACCCGATCTGACAGTTTTGGTAGCCTCGACTTTGGCGTTGAAGATGCACGGTGGAGTGCCTGAAACGGAGATTAAACTGCCAAATGCCGAGGGTTTGAAGCGTGGTTTTGCAAACCTCAACCGCCATATTGCCAACTTACAGAGGTTCGGTCAGACTGTTTTGGTATGCTTCAACCGCTTTGCCAGCGACACCGACGAGGAGATTGCGTTGGTTGTGGAGCATTGTGCAGAGCTGGGTGTTCGTTGCGTAATCAATAACGCCTATATGGAGGGTAGCGCAGGTGCTGCCGAGCTGGCAAAAGCTGCGGTAGAGCTTATCGAAAATCAGCCATCGGCACCGATCAACTATGCATACGACCTCGAAGATAGCATTATGACAAAGATCGAGAAGGTTGCCAAGAATATATATGGTGCAGGCTCGGTGGAGTTTAGCTTGAAGGCACAGAAGGAGATTGCTCTAATTGAGAAGTGGGGAATGGGTAAGTTGCCTATCTGTATTGCAAAGACGCAGTACTCATTTAGTGGCGATGCCAAGTTGTATGGTAGCGCCGAGGGCTTTACCCTTAAAATCAAGGATATCGAACTCAATGCCGGTAGCGGTTTTGTGGTAGTTTTGGCGGGCGATATTATGCGTATGCCGGGATTGAGCAAGACGCCACAGGCGGTGAATATTCGACTTGCGGAAGACGGTAATGTTGAGGGCCTAGTCTAAAATCGTTCTTATGAGTTCTTTTTGCACGAGAGCTGCGGATATCGAAATGCTCACATACCTTTTAGTATGCTCCGCTTTCGCTACCTTGCTTCGCACAAAATTTCCTCAATCATTGACGATTTTAGGTGAAATAGGAATAACTGAATTTTGAATTTTGAATTTTGCATTTTGAATTTTGCATTTTGAATTTTGCATTTTGAATTTTGCATTTTGAATTATGAAATACTTTGGTGCACACGTAAGCGCATCGGGAGGGGTTGAGAATGCCCCGCGAAATGCGAAGGCTATAGGAGCTACGGCATTTGCGCTATTTACCAAAAATCAACGACAATGGATTGCGCCGCCACTCACCGAGGAGCAGTGCGAGCGATTTAAGGCTGCTTGCGCGGAGTGCGGATATTCGGCAAAGCAGATTCTTCCGCACGACAGCTATCTCATCAATCTCGGACATCCCGAGCGAGAGGGGCTGGACAAGTCGCGCGAATCCTTCTTTGAGGAGATGGCCCGTTGCGAGGCTCTCGGCTTGGACAGGTTGAATTTTCACCCGGGCAGCCACCTCGGAAAAATTACCTCGCTGATGTCACTCGACCGCATTGCCGAGTCGATAAATATGGCTCTCGACCGTACTCGTGGTGTTACTGCCGTAATTGAGAATACGGCGGGTCAGGGCACAAATCTCGGTTTTGCGTGGGAGCATATCGCCCATATCATCGACAAGGTGGAGGATAAGTCGCGAGTGGGTTTCTGTATCGACACCTGCCACACCTTCGCTGCCGGCTACGACCTTTCGAGTGTAGAGGCTTGCGAAAAGACTTTTGCGCTGGTGGATAGTATCGTAGGCCTAAAATATCTGCGCGGTATGCACCTTAACGATGCCCTAAAACCTCTCGGCTCTCATGTCGATCGCCACGCTTCGTTGGGCGAGGGCTTTATTGGCTGGGACTGCTTCCGCTTTATTGCGCAGTCGCCACTCTTTGAGGAGATTCCGCTGACACTCGAAACTCCAAACGAGGAGATATGGCCGCAGGAGATAGCGCAACTTAAACAATTTGCAAATCAGTAGAATGAAGAAGATTGCTCTATTTTTCGCTATGCTTTCGGCAATTGTTGTTGCCGAAGCGCAGCCGTTGACGGTTAGTATAAACCCGGATCAAAAGCACCAGACCATCGAGTATTGGGCTGCTGCCGATGCGTGGAGTGGCGATTTTGTCGGAAAATATTGGAGCGAAACGGTGCGTCAGCAGATTGCCGATATGCTCTTTTCGCAGGAGTACGACGAAAACGGAAATCCAAAGGGTGCAGGCCTTTCGGCGTGGCGAGTGAATCTTGGCGGCGGAACATTGGAGTCGCCCAACTGCGATATATTTCCGTTCCATCGTCGTGCCGAGTGCTATCTGACCGTTGATGGCAAGAACTACGATTGGGGTAAGTGTGCCGGACAGGAATATTGGATGACGGAGGCTGTGAAGAGAGGTAGCAACAACTTTATCCTCTTCTCGAATACACCTTTGGTGCACTATACGATAAATGGCAAGGGCTATTCGGACGGCAAGCGAGCAAATATCCGAGAGGATTGCTACGATGACTTTGCCCGTTATATGGTAGATGTTGCGGCGCACTATATGGACAAAGGTTGGAATATTCCGTACATCAGCCCTACCAACGAGCCGCAGTCGAAGTGGAACGAGCCTCGTCAGGAGGGCTCGGTGTGGCGTAATAGCGAGCTCAAGCGAATAATGATTGAACTCGATAAGGCACTCTCGCGTGATAAGCGATTCGACAATGTGCGTTTGCAACTTGGCGAGACCTCGCGTGTGACCTACCTCCACGAGAAGCGCGACCGATATATCGAACGCTATGGCGAGGTGGAGGCGCAACATATGGTCGTGCAGAACTTTTTCGACAAGGAGTCTCAGTTCTATATTGGCGATTTGCGTCATCTCAAACGAGCAGTCTATGCTCACGACTATCACGACATTCGTTCTAGTGACAAGATTCGCGAGGTGCATCGAAAGGCCTACGAGGAGTGTCGCAAATATGGCGTCGAATACAATATGTCGGAGTGGTGCCTCCTTCCGGGTGCCCATAAAAAGAATATCGAGGGCTTTACCAAAGATTGGTACTCCGCAAACTATGCCGATATGCAGGCTGCACTGCTGATGGCACGACTAATCTATAGCGATATGGTCGATGCCTACTCGCCATCGTGGAGCTATTGGAAGGGTATGGAGCTGCGAGGCGACCACGCCCTGATTGCTCTGCACGCCAAAGAGGGGGATATCTTCCGAGGTGGTGATGTCGAGGCGAATAAACTATTGTATGTATTGGGTAACTACAGCTTTTTCATTAGACCAAACTACCAGCGTGTGGCCCTTTCGGGAGCAGATAATTTGAGCGAGGTGGCAGCTACAGCCTACCTCTCGCCCGATGGCAAGCGACTCGTTGCAGTCTATGTGAATAACACCTTTGAGAAAAAAGCGGTTGAGGTCGCCTTGCCAAAGGCCTTCCGCAAGCAGATAGCATCATCAAAGATGTATATCACCGACGAGCGCAACGACCTCTCGGCTCACGAAATGGCTGATGCAATGGCATTTAGCATAAATGCTCGCTCGGTTACTACTATTGTTTACAACCTAAAATAAATAATTCTTAATTTTTAATTCTCAATTTTTAATTTAAGTATGGAACTTCCTTTTGCAGAATCTTGGCGAATCAAGATGGTTGAGCCAATCAAGAAGAGTACTCGCGAGGAGCGCGAGAAGTGGATGAAAGAGGCGGACTACAACCTTTTCCAGTTGCGTTCGGAGCAGGTTTACATCGACTGCCTGACCGACTCGGGAACGGGTGCAATGAGCGACCGTCAGTGGGCAGCCGTAATGATGGGCGATGAGAGCTATGCCGGCTCGTCGTCGTTCTTCCACCTCAAAGAGACAATCAACAAAATTACAGGCTTCGAGTATGTTATCCCTACGCATCAGGGCCGTGCTGCCGAGAATGTGCTGTTCTCGCACCTTGTAAAGGCGGGCTCGATTGTTCCGGGCAACTCGCATTTCGATACCACAAAGGGCCATATTGAGAGCCGCAAGGCTACTGCGCTCGACTGCACTATCGACGAGGCGAAAGATACCCAGCTCGAAATACCATTCAAGGGTAATGTCGATCCGAAGAAGTTGGAGAAGGCGTTGGCAGAGCACGCCGAGAATGTGCCATTCATTATCGTAACAATCACCAACAATACCGCCGGTGGTCAGCCTGTTTCGATGCAGAACCTGCGCGAGGTGCGTGCTATTGCCGATAAATATGGAAAACGTGTAGTGCTCGACTCGGCTCGCTTTGCCGAGAACGCCTACTTTATCAAGACTCGCGAGGAGGGTTACGCCGATAAGACCATTAAGGAGATTGCTCTCGAGATGTTCTCGTTGGCTGACGGTATGACAATGTCGGCAAAGAAGGATGGTATTGTGAATATGGGAGGTTTTATTGCAACTCGCCACGAGGATTGGTACGAGGGTGCAAAACGCTTCTGCATCCCATTCGAGGGTTACCTCACATACGGTGGTATGAATGGTCGCGATATGGAGGCTTTGGCCGTTGGTCTTGACGAGAATACCGAATTTGACAATCTCGAAACGCGCATCCATCAGGTTGAGTTTCTCGCGGGCTTGCTCGATGAGTACGGAATCCCATATCAGCGTCCTGTAGGTGGTCACGCACTCTTTGTAGATGCCGACAAGGTACTTACCAAGGTGCCGAAGGAGGAGTTCCCTGCACAGACTCTCGCTATCGAGTTGTACCTCGAGGCGGGCGTTCGTGGCTGTGAGATTGGCTATATCCTTGCCGACCGCGACCCTGTAACTCGCGAGAATCGTTTTGGAGGTCTCGACCTGCTCCGCCTATGTGTTGCTCGTCGTGTCTATACCGATAACCATATGCGCGTAATCGCTGCAGCCCTTAAGAATGTATTTGACCGTCGCGACGAGATTACTCGCGGTGTTGAGATTGTCTGGGAGGCTGAATTGATGCGCCACTTCACCGTGAAACTTAAAAAATTATATTAAGGGGTAACTACTGCGTTACACTGCAAAAATCGCTCCTCACATAGTTCTACTATGCTGCGGGGCGATTTTTTTGTGTGCCTTGTATCTCCCTCCTTAAGAGCGATTTTTTAGGTGTGACATTGCGGGCTTGCCCTCCTGTTTAGCACAATATTCCCTCGCTCGCCTCCATTTTATCGGTTGGTCGATGTCGCCGATATGGTTTTTTACCTCTATCGTGCATAAAATCTTATTAAAATAGCTATAGAAGTTTTATTTTGTCAAAAAAATATCTATCTTTGCACCGTAATAGGTATATACCTATTCTGCCCCCTCGATTTGAGGTGGAAGAGCGACAAGAAAATTGGAATATATATTTTTAACATTTAACATTTAACAACACTATGAAAAATCTTTTTAAGATGACATTGGTTCTTGTGGCTGCTGCCCTGACTTTGACAGGTTGCGACTGCTTCAAGAAGATGGCGAAGAACACCTCTGCTGTTACTATTACTTGTACTCCGGATGTTCTCGTTCTCAACAACGGCAAGATTGCTGCTGATGTAACCGCAGAGATTCCTGCAAAGTACTTCAACAAGAAGGCTGCTTTGAAGGTTACTCCTGCTATCGTTTATGCCGGTGGCGTAGTAAAGGGTAACACTCTCCTCCTCCAGGGTGAGAAGATTGCAGACAACGGTATGCTTGTAAAGAATGGCGAGAGCCTCAGCATCAAGCGTCATATTGAGTTCAACTACACTCCTGAGATGCAGAACTCGCAGCTCGCGCTCCTCGTTGAGGTAAAGTGCAAGAGTGGAAAGTGCAAGGAGTTTACTCTTATCAATGCAAACACCGGTGAGGTTATCGGCGCAGAGACTAAGCTCACTCCGGCTGAGTACGGTTTGGTTATCGCTAAGGGTGTTAATACCATCCAGGCCGACCTTCAGTTCTCGGAGGCTATGCAGCCTGCAGCTAACAACTACAAGCGCGTTACTACTGTAGTTACTAAGGCAGATATCGTTTACAAAATCAATTCGTCAAGCGTTGCCAAGAAGGCTGTTGAGACTGAGGAGTTGAAGTCGTTGAAGAGTGGCGTTGAGGCAAACAAGAACAACGAGCGTGTAGCTCAGAGCCTCTATGTAAACGGATACGCTTCGCCGGATGGTCCAGAGAAGTTCAACGACAAGTTGTCGGAGAAGCGTTCTAAGACCGGTTTGAAGGCTGTAGAGAAGATGCTTGCTGATGCAGGTTTGAACATTGACGCTGCCGCTTACGGTGAGGACTGGGAGGGATTCCAGGAGGCTGTAGCAGCATCGAACATCGCTGATAAGGATCTTATCCTTCAGGTTTTGAAGATGTACTCGTCGAGCGCAGAGCGTGAGAAGGAGATTAAGAATATGTCGTCGGTATTTAAGTCGCTCAAGACTGATGTGTTGCCACAGCTTCGTCGTGCGCAGGTTGTGAACAGCGCAGATGTTACAGGCTGGAGCGATGAGGAGATGGTTGCTCTCATCAAGGAGGGTAAGGTTTCGACCTTGAAGCTCGAGGAGTTGCTCCACATTGCATCTGTAAACGAGGAGGTTGCCGAGACTGCTTTGGTTGAGGCTACCAAGTCGGGTGATGCTCGTGCATGGAACAACCTTGCATTGGTATATGCAAAGAGTGGCAACAATGCCAAGGCTCTCGAGTGCTTGAACAAGGCAGACAAGAGCGTTTCGACAGAGTTGAACAACAACTACGCTTTGCTCTACGCTGCTGAGGGTAACACCGAGAAGGCTGCACAGTATGCTGCTAACGCATCGGCAGAGACTAAGGCTTTGGTTGCTGCTGCAAAGGGAGACTACGCTGCTGCTTCGCAGACTTTGAAGTCGGGCTACAATGCTGCTATCGTAAACTATCAGAATGGCAACCTTTCGGCTGCTAAGCAGTGCATCGCCAGCGATATGTCTGCTAAGGCTGACTACTTGCGTGCAGTTATCGCTTGCAAGGAGGGTGATTTGAAGGGTGCTAAGGCTCAGCTCAACAGCGCAGTATCGAAGGATGCTTCGTTGAAGGCTAAGGCTGAGAAGGATATCAACCTCGCAGCTTTGAAGTAGTCTTACGATTACCGAAAATTTAGAGGAGGCTTCCGTTTGCGGAGGCCTCCTCTGTTTTGTTGGTATGTCGTGGTGTCGGTGTGTTGGTAGCTTAACCGACAACCATATCTTGCCTACTTTACAATGGCGTGAAGGATGCCATCGATGTCGTATCCGCAGGCGTGTCGCAACTCCTTTACGGTGCCGTGTTCGATAAATTTATCTTCGATACCGAGTGTCACCACAGGCACGCATATATTGTTGTCGTTGAGAATCTTGACAACAGCTTCACCGGCACCGCCGCGAATAGCCCCATCCTCGATGGTGATGATGCGTTTGAAATTGCCTGCAATAGCCAATACAAGCTCCTTGTCGATTGGTTTGGCAAATCGCATGTCGTATATTGCACTGCTAACACCAATAACCTCAGCCTGCTCGGCTGCCTGTTCGGCATCGGCGCAGATGGCACCAAATACAAGGATAGCTACATCCTTGCCGTCGCGTACCTTCCGAGCCCTACCTATCTCGATAGCCTCAAATGGTAAGTCGCGCCACTCTCTTCCTCGTCCTGCTCCTCGCGGATAACGGATGGCAAATGGGCGGTCGCTGTGTAGTGCTGTGAACATCATATTTCGCAGCTCCCACTCATCCGACGGTGTAGCTACTACCATATTCGGAATACAACTCAGGTAGGCGATGTCGAATGCACCGTGGTGTGTTGCACCATCCTCTCCCACCAATCCACCTCTGTCTATACAGAGTATGACGGGGAGATTTTGCAGTGCCACATCGTGTATGATATTGTCGTATGCACGCTGCAAAAACGTGGAGTAAATATTGCAGAATGGACGCTCTCCTGCTGCGGCGAGGCCTGCCGAGAATGTTACAGCGTGTCCTTCGGCAATACCTACGTCGAAGCAACGCTCAGGAATCTCCTCCATCATTATCGTCATCGAACAACCCGATGGCATTGCAGGGGTGATGCCCATTACTCGATTGTCGAGACGTGCAAGGTCGAGTAGTGTCTGGCCGAATACGTCCTGCATGCGTGATGCCTTCGATGGGCTCTTTATACGCTCGCCCGTCTCGGGGTTAAAGCAGCCGGGTGCGTGCCAAACGGAGAGGTTCTCTTTGGTTGGAGCGTAGCCGTGGCCCTTTTCGGTGATGACGTGCAGAAGTTTTGGCGAGTTTATGCCCTTGAGAGCCCTTAGTATTCGGACAAGGCGTTTTACGTCGTGGCCATTTACACGGCCAAAGTAGCGGAAACCGAGGCTCTCAAAGAGGTTGCTGTTTTGTAGCAGTCCGTGCTTTATGCCATTGCCTATCCTGCGGCAGAAGTTGAGCACTCGCGGAGTGCGTGAGAGGGCCGACCATAGCCCTTGCTTGAAGCGGTTGTATTTCGATGATGTAGATAGTCGCAGAAGGTAGTGATTCAGCGCACCTTGCGACTTGTCTATCGACATGTTGTTGTCGTTGAGGATAACCAAAATGTCGGTTAGTTTATCCGAACCGGCATTGTTGAGCCCCTCGAATGCAAGACCTCCGCCAATAGAGCCGTCACCAATTATGGCAACGCTCTTACTTCCGCTGTTGCGAAGTTTTGCCGACTTTGCCATACCGAGTGCGGCTGATATCGAAACCGACGAGTGGCCGGCTCCGAAAGCGTCGTATTCGCTCTCGGCCATTCGTGGGAAGCCGCTAATACCACCCAATCGGCGATTGGTAGTGAAGGCCTCGCGACGACCTGTAATAATCTTGTGGGCATATGCCTGGTGCCCGACATCCCAAATCAGTTTGTCGAAAGGTGTGTCATAGACATAGTGAACAGCCACGGCAATCTCTACCGCACCTAACGAGGAGGCGAGATGCCCGGGATTGATGGCGCACTGCTCTATAATATATTGTCGTAACTCGTCGCAATATCGTGGCAACTCTTCGATTGGCAGCTTGCGCAAATCCTCAGGAGAGTTAATGTCGAAGAGATATTTGTACTCGAGTTTTGTCATACTTTCAAATCGTTATTTTTAGAATGGGAAACCTACGCCAAAGTTGAGCGAAGTGTTTTTCCATTTGAAATTGTGAATCCATCGTTGTCCCTCGGGATTATTAGGGTTGTGTAGTTGAATACCCCAGTCGAGTCGCAAAATCGCAAATTGGATATCGAGTCGCAGACCAATACCCGTGTTGAAAGCCAACTGCTTGTAGAAGGAGTTGAAGTGGAATACCGACCCCTCGGGGTAGTTGGCATTTTTGCGGTCTATATACCATATATTTCCCAAATCGAGGAATGTGGCACCATGGAACATATCCCAAATAGGAAATCTAAATTCGAGGTTAGCCTCCAACTTCATATCGCCGAGCTGTGTAGGATATACTACATTCGTAGGGGCGGCCGAGGCTCCCGGGCCAAGAGTTCGTGGTGCCCAACCTCGCATACTGTTGCTACCTCCGGCATAAAAGAGTCGGTCGAAAGGTACAGCGTTGGAGTTGCCGTAAGCGTATGCCACACCTGCATAGAGGCGTGCGGCCAAAGCCGTTACCTTTCCGAACATAATCTTGTGGCTCGCATTTATATCGGCACGCACGTACTGTGAGTAGCGAATACCCAATAACTCGTAGTAGTCCTGGCCGGCGACAGGCTTGGAGAAGAGGTGCGAGAGGGCATCTACAAGGTTGCCCGAAAATTCGCAGTTTGCTCTTACGGTTGTATGGTTGTTTGGGGCCGATTTGTAACTCTTGTTCAGAACATACGAGCCCGAAATAGCCATTATCAGTTGCGATTCAAAACTGTGCTTAAGGTATTGATTCTGAAGGGAGTTGAAGTATCTGTCGTCGATGTAGGAGACATCTACCCAGTTGATGCTTATAGGTCGTACCACAAACGAGGAGTTGCTCCTATTATGCCACGAATACATCCACGAAATACTCGACAGATTGCGCCTATAATATGGGCGATCCTGGTAGTTGTAGGAGATCTCAAACTTGGTTTTCGGGGCAATAATATTCTTCTTTACTCCATAGTTGGCGAGAAGAAAACGAGGGAACGAGAGCCCTGCCGTGATACCGAACTCCATAGCGTGTCGTTTCTTGGAGTTAGGGGCCTTCATATACTCATATCCTGCTGTACCCGAAATCTCAAGCATCTCGGCACCGCGAAATATGTTTCGGTTCTGATATCCAACTTTGGCTGTCAAGCCATAGAAACTCGATGTTGTGGCTGCCTCCAACTCGGCCTTGATACTCTGTTGCAGCGTTGGCGTACAGAGAATGTTGCAATCGAGATATCTCTCGCGGGTGTAATTTATCGGCGCGCTCTTACTTTTGCTATCTACTCCCAACAGCGTGATAAAGTTGCTCTTCAGACTATCTTGAGGTACCTCCGTGAAGTTGATACGTGCACTCTTGAAGTAACCCATTGCCATCAGATTCGAGTAGATGCGGTTGATTTGTGTATAGTTGTAGAGGTAGTTCGGATAGAGAGGAACGGCCTCTCGCAAAACCTGCTTGCGTACATTTGGTTTCTTGCCCTTGAAGATGATGTCGAGACCTCGATAGTTGAGCGAGTCGAAATCCTTGTAGTAATTCGGAGAGAGTTTCGCAAGGGCTGCATTATAGCCTGGTTCGATATTGATGTTGCGGAGGCGATATACAACATTATTGTCGTACATAGCCTCTCCACGCGAATTGTAGCCCGTTAGATTCTGTTTGATTATAACGGTTACATCAACCTTTCTATCTCCTCCGAGCGTATCGGCAAGGTACTCGATATTATTAACCGAGAAGTTGTAGTAACCTCTATCTTTGAGGTATAGAGCGATACGCTGACGCTCTTCGTCCAATACCGTAATGTCAAAGACATCGCCTTTGTGGAGTAGGGTATTGATGGTGTCCGGCAGGATGATTGGCTCGAGGAATCGGTCGCGGAAGTCGTATGTAATCGAATCAATATGGTATGGTTTACCCTGCTTTAGCGTAAAATCAACCTTGGCACGCTTGCGGCGATAGGTGGTATCTACCTTGAAATCAACATTCGAGGAGTAGTAACCTCGAGATTCGAGATAGAGTTTAAGGTTCGAGGCCGAGCGCTCGGTGTCCTGCATATTGAAATAGACAGGCTCCTCTCCCATCCTTCGTTTGAGGTTGTTCCAACCGTTATCTTTCTCGGGATTTGCCATAAGGTATATCCAGGTGTAGAAATCGGTACCGAGGAAGTGCTTGTTGGGTTTCTGACGCAGATATTTTGTTACCTCGTCGCTCTTGATTCTTTCATCGCGAGGAACACTCTTATCCTCCTCGATATTCACGCGTTGCAGCAGATATTTGTCGGACGGAATATGTCGTGTGACATTGCAGGCGGAGAGTAGTATCACCACCAGCAACGAACATAATATGTAGGCCGACCTTCTCATCTGTTACTATCTTGTTTTCGACTCTAAAAACCTCTTGTATAGGGCAATTTCGTCATCGAACTTTCCCGACTCTGTGTGGGAGAACTTGCCCTTTTCAACCTCTACCACTCCGTGCGAGATGTAGGAGGCGTTGCCAATAAGTTGGGTGTGCAGCCCCTCCCCCCTATGGCAGATGCAGCGTACTGCACCACCTCGGTTCTCCACCTCGATAACTGCCTTGTAGTCGCAGCGTCCGTTGAGTGCCATAGCCGTAGCACTCGATGTCATAGCTGTACCACACGACGCGGTAATACCTGCTCCGCGCTCATATGTTGCGACAAAGATGCGGTTGTTGCCGAGAACCTTCACCAACGATACATTTATACCCTTCGGGAATTCGCCCTTCAGCTCCAAAACTCGCTCGCCAAGGTGGGTAAGGTGCCCATAGTCAATCTCTTCTACCTCTGCAACAATGTGTGGATTGCCAACATTTATGGCTGTCCATAGCAACTCTTTGTCGAGAGCCTCGATGGGTTGCGATACAAAACTCTCCGCACCCTTCGCAAAGCCAAAGTCGTCACTTGCAAGTCGTACTCCCAAGTCCACGCCATAGGTCGGAATACCCTCAAAGATATCCGCCTCGCGAGTTATGCCGTAGATACATTTGCCCGAGAACATATCGAACCTGCGGGATGAAATCTTCTCCTCGGCCAGGCGTGCTACACAGCGTATGCCGTTGCCACACATCTCCGCCTCCGAGCCGTCGGGGTTGAACATTCGCATACCGTAGAGTCCGTCTCTACAGACCAATAGCAGAACGCCATCTGCCCCCACCGACTCCTCTCTGTTGCAGATGAAGCGGGAGAACTCCGCAAGGTCGATACCCTCGAGGTTGAACTTCAGCGAATCTACCATAACGAACTCATTTCCCGAGCCGTGGCATTTTGTGTAGTCAAATTTCATTCAATTCTGTGTATAATCGTTCAAAAATACAAATTTTTCAAGAATTTTCCATAAATTTACGCAGTAAAAATATAAAAAGGACGAAAATGGTTGAAAAGTTTATTATGGCCGGTGATTCCGCACTCCATGTTTGCGATTCGGAAGAGGGCGCAAAGGTTGTGGTATTGCTTCACGGATATCTCGAAAATATGCTTGTATGGGAGGGTTTTGTACCGTTGCTCTACAAGGATGTGCGTGTCGTGACACTCGATATTCCGGGGCACGGAATCTCGGAGGTTAAAGGAGAGCTACACTCAATGGATTATCTTGCTGATACCCTTGCCGCAGCTCTCGACAAACTCGGTATAGAGCGAGCAACCATTGTCGGTCACTCGATGGGAGGATACGTTGCCCTGGCCTTTGCCGAGCGTTATGCCAATCGCACAGAGGCTATAGTTTTGCTCCATTCAACGCCTTATGCAGATAGTGATGAGAAGAAGAAAAACCGTCAGCGCGAGATCTCTCTAATTCGCTCCGGTAAGAAGGAGTTGTTGGCTCACACTGCACCCGAAGCGGGTTTTGCCGAGAATAATCGCAACCGTTTTCGCACCGAGATAGAGGATTTGCAGCAGACAATATACCTCACCGAGGATGCCGGAATTATCGCTCTCCTCAATGGTATGATAGAGCGCAAGGCGCAGAGCGAGATGCTCCACGCCTTGGGCAGACCAATACTCTTTATACTCGGTAAGAAGGATGGTTATATAACCTCTGATGTAGCCGAGAAGATGGTTGCCGAGCACCCTGAAGCCGAGGTTGTATGGCTCGAAAATTCGGGGCATATGGGCTTTATCGAGGAGGCAAAGGCTTGTGCTACAGCACTTCTCGACTTTGTTGGCCGAATCTAATTCGACAATTCACCGCGCAACGTATGACTCATAGCATCGGCAAGGGCATCATTCGATAGGCCTTTGCCGAGTAGCCACATCAACTTTGTTACAGCAGCCTCGGTGGTCATATCGTAGCCCGAAATCACACCTATATCCTGCAACTGTCGGCCGGTCTCGTAGAGGTGCATAGCAACTGCACCGCCCTGACACTGAGTTGTGTTCACAATGGCAATGCCACGCGAGATAGCATCGCGCAAAACGTCTATAAACCATGCAGCCGTAGGGGCATTTCCTGTTCCGTAGGTCTCGAGAACCACGCCTCGAATACCCTCTATCGACAGCATCGCCTTGAACGACTCGCGCGACAAACCCGGGAAGAGTTTGATGATAATCACTCTGTCGTCCAACTTGTCCGATATGTGGAGTGGCTCGTAGTATGGTGCAGTTTTGTAGATTACCGAGTTGTTATATTTGATATTGACTCCCACCTCGGCAAGTGGCGCAAGGTTGCGCGACTCGAAGGCGTTGAGGGCCTCGGCCGAGAGCTTCGATGTGCGGTTGGCTCGGAAAAGTCGATTTTGGAAGTAGAGTGCCACCTCGGGAACAAGAGCTCGCCCCTTCTCGTCTGTTGCAGCGGCAATTTCGATGGCAGTGATAAGATTCTCGCGACCATCGGTGCGGAGGATACCCATCGGAATCTGACTACCCGTAAAGATTACCGGCTTCGACAAGTTTTCGAGCATAAAACTCAATGCTGAGGCGGTATAGGACATTGTGTCGGTGCCGTGTAGCACAACAAATCCATTGTATTGGTCGTAGTTGTCGGCAATGATATGTGCCAACTCGCTCCATCTTGCAGGGGTAACATTAGAGGAGTCTATAGCCTCCATTTTGTGTACCGAGATATCGACGTTCAAATTACGTACGGCGGGGAACTCCTGCTCGATAGTGTTGAAGTCGAAGGGCACAAGTGTTCCATTTTCGTTACGACGCATACCGATTGTTCCACCGGTGTAGATGATTAAAATTGAAGCCTTTTTCATATCGCTCTATAATCTGAAAATTCTTTTTGCATTTGCAGATGTTGTTGCTGCAACCTGCTCATAATCAAGCCCTTTAATGTCGGCTATCTTTTGAGCTATGTGGCGCACGTACGACGACTCGTTGCGTGTGCCTCGGTGGGGTGCCGGTGTGAGGTAGGGCGCATCGGTTTCGACCACCAAATCCTCTAATTGCATCCCTTTGACGACCTCTGCCAGCGCACTCTTTTTGAAGGTTACAACGCCTCCAATGCCGAAGAGAAAATCGCCGTAGCCGCGCAGTCGCTCATACATCGCAATATCCGACGAAAAGGCGTGGAAGATACCTCTTAGGCCACGACCTTGGTACTCCTCGATAATCTCCGCCATCTCCTCCCACGCATCGCGTGTATGGACTACGATAGGCAAGTTGTACCTTAATGCCAACTCGACCTGTCTCCGAAAAGCCTCGGTCTGCTCTGCTTGCCAATCGCGACTCCAATAGAGGTCGAGACCAATCTCGCCAACGCCATAGAATCGCTCTATGCCCTCGGGAGGATTTGCAAGGAGTCGTTCCACATCGGCAAGCTCCTCTCGCCAACGAGGGTTGTCGTTTACGGATGTGGGGTGGAGCCCCATTAGCGGTACCACATAGTCGCTATATTCGCGACACATATCGAAGAGTCGTCCATTGCTTTCGCCATCAATCGCTGGCAAGATAATGCGCGAAACACCTTCGGCAACAGCTCGTTCAACAACCTCCTTGCGGTCGTTGTCGAATGCCTCGTCGTATATGTGTGAGTGTGTATCTATCAGCATATTACATATCGTCTTCCGGGGAGCTGTCGAACCATATTCGCCAACTCCATATTCAAAAGTATTGCGCTGACCTCCGAGACCGATAGCGAACATTTGTCGGCTATCATATCTATTGTAAGGCCGTCCGAATCCTCTGCAATAGCGTTATATACGCTCTGCTCCTTCGGGTTTATCCGGTGGGGTGCAAAGTGCATCTTTTCGGGTATAGCTCCGGGTATTTCCCAACCAAGAGCCTTGGCAATATCCTCGGCAGAGGTTACGAGTTGCGCCACATTTGTCTTTATCAGGTGGTTGCAGCCGTCCGAACGAGAGTCGATAATGCGACCGGGAACAGCCATAATCGTACGCGAGTAGGCATCCGCAGCCTTTGCTGTAGAGAGCGAGCCGCCATTTGCCGGAGTCTCCACAACCAGCAAACCCTCCGCTACACCCGCTATAATGCGATTGCGGGGGATGTAGTATGAGCCATTCTGTTTAGATTGCGAGTTAAGCTCTGTGATGAGTGCCCCATCGTGGTCGAGAATATCTTTGGCAAGGTTTCTATGTTGTGCAGGAATAATATCCGGAAGGGTATTTGCCAATACACCTACAGTCTGAACTCCCGCTGCAAGTGCTGCGCGATGTGCTGCGGCATCGATGCCGAAGGCGAGTCCACTAACCACGACCAAATCGGGAAACATCTCTGCCAATTCGGGAATTATGCGTGCGCAGACACTCTCTCCGTATGCACTTATCTTTCTTGTTCCTACAACAGAGAGAATATGGCGCGATTTCAAAGCCTCCAAGTTGCCCATAGAGTAGATGACGTGAGGCCTGTCGGGGGCTTCGCGCAATAGAGTAGGGTAGTCGTCATCGTTGTAGGATGTAACCTTTATGCCCCTCTCCTTGCAGTAGCGCATCTCGGCATCAGCCTCCTTGTAACCAACCTTCTGCGCTATGCGGTGTGAAATGTCGCAGCGCAACTCTGCGTGGCAGATAAGGATGTCTGCCGACGTGGCATATATCCGTTCGGCACTTCCAAATAGGTCGATAAGGTGAGCAATACCTCTCGAACCCAACTGCGGAACAAATGTTAAGGCTAACTCGTCTAATAACATATCTTCAATCGAACTAATCCCGAAACAAAGGTAGTAAAAATTTCGTTTCTTCCTAAAAAATGGAGGGGCGGAATCTCACGACTCTACCCCTCTCGAAAAAATGCTTATGAAAAATGGTTGGTTAGGGTTTTATTCCTCATCAGTATCGGTATAAGCCTTCAACAACTTATCCTGAACGTCGCTCGGTACCTGCTCGTACGAGTCGAACTTCATGGTGTAGGTTGCTGCACCCGATGTCAGCGACGACAAAGTTGTCGAGTAACGATACAACTCTGCGAGTGGCACGCGAGCGTTGAGCTTGTCGAAGCCCTTGTCAGACTCCATACCCATAATCATAGCTCGGCGGTTCTGCAAGTCACTCATAACCGAACCCATATACTCGGTTGGGGTCAATACCTCCACGTTGTAGATAGGCTCCATAATCTTTGGACCTGCGTTGCGGAACGCCTCCTTGAAGGCATTACGTGCCGCCAACTTAAACGAAATCTCATTTGAATCTACCGGGTGCATCTTACCATCGTAGATAACTACGCGGATGTCGCGGGCATACGAACCTGTCAATGGACCCTCGTCCATCTTCTCCATTACACCCTTCAATATAGCCGGCATAAAGCGAGCATCGATAGCACCACCGACAATCGAGCTGTAGTATTGGAGTTTGCCGCCCCACTCGAGGTCGTACTCCTCCTTGCCCTTGATGTTTACAGTGATATCCTTGCCATTTACCTTATACTTTGTAGGCTCCTCGATACCCTCATAGTAAGGCTCGATAACCATATGTACCTCACCAAACTGACCAGCACCGCCCGACTGCTTCTTGTGACGGTAGTCTGCCTGTGCAACCTTTGTGATGGTCTCGCGATAAGGAATCTTCGGCGCGAAGAACTCCATATCAATCTTGTTCTCTGCCAAGATGCGGTTACGCAAGATATTGAGGTGGTGCTCACCCTGACCCTGAATAATGGTCTGCTTCAACTCCTTTGAGTACTCAACCAAGATTGTAGGATCCTCGAAACGAGCATCAAGCAACAACTTGCCGAGCTTCTCCTCGTCGCCCTGAACCTTTGCCTTAACGGCTGCGCGGTAGCGTGGCTCAGGGAATACGATAGGCTCCAATGTTACAGGTGCCGAAGGTGCCGACAATGTGTCGTTTGTGCGAGTTCCCTTCAACTTTACGGTGCAACCGATATCGCCTGCAGACAACTCCGAAACCTTGATACGGTTCTTACCGGCTACAGCAAACAACTGCGAGAGTTTCTCCTTATTTCCGGTACGCGAGTTTACCAACTCCATACCCTCGGTCAATTTACCACGAACTACGCGGAAGAAGTTAATCTCACCGATATGACCCTCCATCTGTGACTTGAAAACGAAGAGTGCCACAGGTGCAGTCTCGTCTGCAGCAACCTCCGAACCGTCGGTTGCAGGGAATGCAGGGGCTACGGTTGGGCCCGGAGCTACATTGATGATGAACTCCATAAGTCGCTTTGTACCAATATCTTTCTTTCCGCTTGCGCAGAATACAGGCATAGCCTTACGCTTTGCAACACCAATCTTCAATCCCGAGCGAATATCGTCCTG
This sequence comes from Alistipes sp., assembly GCA_045541235.1. Taxonomy (GTDB): domain Bacteria; phylum Bacteroidota; class Bacteroidia; order Bacteroidales; family Rikenellaceae; genus Alistipes. The sequence goes on along the minus strand of JAZQIS010000057.1, from coordinate 946 downwards.
TGTCAAGGTGCCCTTCTCGAAATAGAGCTCCATCAGAGCGTCGTCGTGCTCGGCAGCGGTCTCGATAAGTTCGAGGTTCAATGCCTTTGCCTTCTCCATCTCGCTCTCCGGAATATCGAGCTCCTCGCGTGTTCCATTCTCGTCGGTGAAGCGGTACATCTTCATCATCAATACGTCGATGAATGAGTCGAAACCAACACCCTGATTGACAGGATATTGAACGATTACAGGCTTAACCGAAGCCTTGTCCTTAATGGTCTCGAAGGAGCTCTCGAACGACGCCTTCTCTGCGTCGAGCTGATTAACAACGGCGATAAGTGGCTTATTCAAGATGCGAGCATAGCGGCCCTGAATGACATTACCAACCTCCCAGCCGGTCTGTGCATTTACGAGCATTACGCCCACGTCACCAACCTTGAATGCCGAGAAGAGGTTTCCGCAGAAGTCGTCCGAACCCGGGCAGTCGATAATATTGAGCTTGCGACCCATAAACTCGGTGAAGAGGGTAGTCGCATAGATCGAACGCTGGTATTCGTGCTCGATGTCGGTGTTGTCCGACAATGTATTGTTGTTTTCGATACTACCTCGACGGTCAATAACTTTGCCTTCGTAAGCCATAGCCTCCGCCAAGGTAGTTTTACCCGAGCCTGGAGCGCCAATCAGAACGATGTTCTTAATCTCTTTTGGTGAGTAATTTTTCATAATAAATATAAGTTTTAAGTGTTCTTAATTTGCATCCAAATTAGCGTAATGTGCCAAATCGTTTTATAAAGTTACAAAGTTTTTTCGTAACTGCAAACGATTTGGCGGAAAAAGTGAATTTTTTCATTTTATTGCGGGGTGTACGAGGGACGGCTTACGCCTTTACTAGGGGCGGGCTGCGCCCTTTACGGGGGACGCTCGCAAGGCTCGCTTTACGAGGGACGGGCTGCGCCCTTACGGGGGA
>JAZQIS010000056.1:0-5743 GCA_045541235.1 Alistipes sp. | reverse complement strand
AAACGGGCAGACGACGTAGGCGTCTGTCCGACTTTTTGTCTTTTGGTTCTTTTCTGTGAGAAAAGAATAAGTGTATAATCTAAACCGTCTTAAACTATATTATTATACTCATTGTACATTTGAACAAAGGGGTGTACAAGCAATTTGCTCAATAGCAACTAAAATATGCCAAGATGCAACACTTACCCCTCCCAGTCCCATTGTGTGCCAAAGTGGGTCGTTTTAGCCGGAGAACAAACAGCGTGAACACCAAGCCATCGACAAACAAGGATGTGTTCGATGGTGGTATATAGAAAGGTTTATTATTGAATAGTTCCACTATTGTCTGTTTTATTTGAATGCGGAGGCTTAGGGGATATCCTATATCCCCGCATACCCATAAACGCCCCAGTTCATCGGCAGACGGCGCAGCCTGTCTGTTATATAAAGCCAAGGTCCTTTTTGTGACTTTTTCCTCCCAGGAAAAAGTCGGAGTGTAAGTCTTGAGGCATATATAAGCCTATATATGCCGTCTTAAACTATATATAATACTCTTGATACATTTGAGCCGATATGCAAACAACCCTTTTGCTCAAAAGAGCATATCCAAAGCACAATTCGAAAATTTTCAGAAAAGACTCATATCCCCAGCCCCTCCTCAAACCTTTTCCCGAAACACCCTCTACTCTTAAAGTGATAATCGATTACAAATCCGGTTGGGCATAACACCCAGCCATAAAAACAAAAAGGTATGAAAAAACTATTTTATGAGACAAAGGAGTTCCTTAAGGAGAAGGTAGAGAAAATTGAGAGCGAAATCCTTGCCCTCACAGACGATGGTACGGCTTGCTGCGTATCCGATGATAAGGGTGCGTATCTTGCAAAACTTATTGAGGAGCGTAAAGATGCCTTGGATGCGTTGTTCCAGGCGACACCAAATGAGGTTATGCGTATGGATAAACTGAACGATCAGTTGAAAACTCTCACACACCAGATGCACGAGCGCGTGGCGATTGTAAATGAGGATGCGGCAAAAATTTTCGTTGATGGCAACTTCGAGGTTGAGGGACAACTCAACTACAATCCCAATGCTGCCAATGCCATTCTACAGATGGAGAACGACGAATATTTTGGCTCTGATTTTGCCAAGATTCACCAGATTATCGATACGCTGTTTAGTCAGGGATATCTCCCCGTCAAATGCGCCGATTTCGTAAGAGCGTCAGACCTTGTTAACGACTTTGACGATGGCAATTGGGAGACTGCCTACGAGGATTGGCAACCACAGGCGGATAAGTTCAAATATATCAACATCTGCTTCGCTATCCACAGCCTCAACGCATACCACCCATATTCAATTCCAGACATTCTGCGAATGAATAATTTTGATATCACGGTAACGATTAAGAAGGTAATGACGATGTAAACGCCTGATTTAGTTCCGTAATGAATTGTGAATGAATGTCAGCAAACCGTACGGTTGGGGCACTACAACGCCTCGACCGTGCGTGTGCGGAACGACTCGCGGGCCTTGCGGATAAAGATATTATTCATCACTTGCTGCAACACACAGGGCTGCACGGGTGAACTCCTCGGGGAAATGGGTTTTGAGGTAGGCGGTAAGATAGACCAAGCGGGCAAACTCCGCCACCCAAGCTTTGGGTAATGACCAACAGCCCTCTGAGATTAGTTTGCGGAATAAACCTTTGTGTTTACTAAATCGGCGGCGGTGGTTGTTGTATTCCTGTTTCTTGCGTTTTGATAACACCTTGCGAAACTCCTCTGCCTCGCTTGTGGTGTAGCCCACAAGTTTGGCAATGGCATAGACCTGTTCATTGTAGAGTATGTCTCCACAAGTTTCACTCAATATCGTCTCAACATCTGGTGCGAAACGAGGTTCCCACGCAAGGCCATATTTGCGTGATGTATAGATGTGATTAGTCGGATAGTCTATAATGCTCGCTGTACAAAGCGGTATTAAATCCTCAAATTGCGGTTTGGCTTGTTGCAGATACTCTTGCAAAACCGTTCCATCATTACAGCCATACACGCCAGCTAAGTCATTTGAGCGCAACAAGGTGTAGAAAGTCTCTCGGTCATCAAATGATATGTAGTCAAAATTGACTTTATCGCTAAAATATCCCAATAACTGTGCAGTGCGTTGGCTCGGATAAATTATCAACGCAGGGGCGTCATCATTGAGTTCTCGTTCACCTAAACGCTCCCTCTCCTCGTCAAACTCGAGGTTCATAATCTCGGTTTGAATCTGCGTTTTTGTAGCATTGGTAGCCAAACCTATCTCAACGAATCGTGGCTTATCGGTCTGCATAAAGCGGTTGAAATCAAGTCCCAAACGAATAGGGTCAACCTCTGTAATTCCTAACGCATAACACACCGTCGATGCGTGGGCAAGAGTACGATAAGGCATAATATAGTATCCGCTATCATAAACCACTCGCCACACGAAATAGAGATACTCCATATAGCCCTCCACTTGCTCGAAGGTAGCAATCTCCATCTCTATTCTCGCCTCAATATCGGGCGTTATATTCCCTCTCCAACGGTCGATAGCTCCTCCCCAAATCTCGGAGGAGATAAACTCCTCTTTAACATTCTCATCAAAAGGTAACGCCGAACGAAATCTGATACACTCAATCATAACTAATCCCACCAATTATGCATATGAAACTCCAAATACTTAAACAAAATACAATACGCTTTGTTGTAACGCACTTTCTGCATATCGCCCTGGTCATAATAGCCTTTATGGTCGTGAAATATTTTGAACCTATCGGCATTGCGCAGGTTTACCCGATAAGGGAAATGCTCGCAATTACCACTCTCGTTACCATCTTTTAGGACTATTTCTATTAGGCGGCAGGCTGTACGCATTGTACTTACCACATAACATCCATTTCGACAATGTCCGAACTGCTCCCAATATTCAATCATTCGCTCGATTTTGAATTTCAAAATCCGGAAGATATCCGACCAATCGTAATCACCGCCCCACGGCAGTTCGCGCATAATCATATCGTGTTTTTGTCTGTTGTGCGCACCTACATAGGCATTCCAATCCTTGCGTTCCATTCCGTGAACAGGACCTTTGCCCCAATTTTTATCCCTCTCTTTCCTCTCTTTATCGAGGCGTTCTATTTCGGCTTGTCGCTCCTCCTCGGTCATTGCCTCAAAGCGGGCACGAGCCTCCTCTTGCTCGCACACCTCTTTGGTAAGCGGAAGGTGATTTGCTATTTTGAAATAATATCCCTCGCCCTCCTCTTCGCGTTCTTTTGCCTCATATGCTGCACACTTTGCCTGCCATTTATCCTCCAACGGTTGCAGGCGGGCAATGGTAGCAAGGTCTGCCAATCTCTTATCGAGCTTACGAAAGCAACAGTCATAGATTGCTCGTGGATGGCGAGAGCTCCACTCTTCGCCTATGATATACGCCTGCTCCAACTGCTTGATAATGCGGTTTGCTCGGTTAAAGCCGACACAAAATTTTTCACTGATAGCCGATGCCGACACCGCCTGTCGCTCAACCACATAATGCGCCACCTCATCAAAGAGAGGGTCGCGGCTGTTCCAATCAAATGTTTTATTATTCATTTGGTTATAGTATTAATTTTTTCGGCAAAACTACTGCCTTACACAGACAAAAGCGGTCAGAGTGATTTCAATTCTTGTTTAAGTTGAGTTATTCGCTCGGCACCTGCTTCGAGGTCGTAGCAGAATAGCCCCGCAAACGAGCAGTTGCAGAGCATCTCGATATCAGCTTCGGTTATTGGGCGAGGGAAACCGCAGTCGGCGTACGGTTGCATCTTCCGCTCGACGGCACTAATGAGCGACTCGCCCGTGCGGATTTCGAGCCGAGGCTCCCGCTGTGCGAAGTAGTAGAATAGCATCTCACGGTGGAGTGCCTCGAGGAGTTCTTCTTTTGTCATAAATCATTGGTTTTGATTTTGCGACAAAAGTAAAACCCCTCTCTGCCACATCAGAACAGAGAGGGGAATGTCGTCTTTATTAGTTAGCTATTTCTGCCACTCGGCGAGTTTTTGTTCTAACTCCTCGGCAGTGCAGAGTACGGCGCGAGGTTTACAGCGCACAGCCTCACCAACAATACCAGCTGCCTCCAACTGCTCGAGGATGCGTCTGGAACGATTGAAGCCAATCTCAAATTTACGCTCCAAAGGGCTCCCACAAGCCATTCTATTGTTCTCTACAACAAATCTTGCAACCTCAACAAACAGAGGGTCAGCCTGCGAAAAATCAAATTTCTGTTCCATAGGTTTTATCTTTTTTGAGTTATTCTATACTGTCGCTACAATAGGTTGTAATTAGTCTTCTAATTCAAGGAATGCTTTGAGCAATATGTGCCATTTGACTTGATCTTTTCCAAATCGGCAGCAGGGGTGTTGTGTTATTATTGCAGGGATAGCAGTTCCATCCTGTAACTTAAATGTCCTAACGGGTGTATCGTAAGTAATTCCATTTTGAGTTACCTTCAGTGTATAATCTGCAATATCTTGTGCACCATCAGGCAACCAATCTTTCGTGAATAAAAACTTGCTCCATACAATAATATGTGTTGGTTTATAGTATTCCAAAACCTCTTTGAAGGCCTCCCTATAATCTTGTATCTCCTTCGGTTTTGTATCTCTTCTACCTCGTGGTTTGTACTGCGAATGTTGAATGTAATTATAAAAGATAACCCTGTTCCAGAAGTTCAAACTCTCTTGAGTCGATGGGGTATAGCCAAAGCTATTCTTCTCAAAAGTTAATATTGTTTGAAGATGCCCTGCACTTTTCGATCCTCCACTTCTATACTCCATATACTCTCCACGAATAAGATCGCGGGTCATTTTATAGCAGTTATCATTCATACACTCATACGAGCAATCACCTTTACTGCGACATTTATCATTCCTATTTTCATCTTTTGCACAATAATGACTATCGCCTAACACTAAAATTTTCTTCCCCTGAAATCCTTCTCCCTCTTGGTAGTATTCACCTACCCATGGAAGAAACTTTACATATTTATACTCTTTATTCTCCATAGTCATTTACTTTTCGTTCTTTATATAATCAGTATTAGCTCCCAGAAACGCCGTCAAATCTGCCATCATCTGCTCGTAGTACAACTCAATATCTTTGTGTGATTTAGGATAGGATGGATGATAACTATCTATCGCAATCTTTTGGGTTGAAGGAGAAAAATATACCCAGCCAGCCTCCGAAAACTTTTCAAGGTCTGGTAAGTAGGTATTCTTTACAAAATCTTTGATTATTCCGCCGCCTCCACAGCAGAGTATAATGTCGGCATCGTACATCGCAATTTGCTCTTGGAGTACATCGGCATATCTTTCGATATGAGCCCTTAACACCTTATCTCTGATAGAACTCTCCCCAATCTCTTTTTTACAATTCACACGCGCAATTGGGGCAGAGGCGTAGTGCTCACGCAACTCATCCCAACAGGGCGTTTGGTTGTATTCTACAATCTCGCCACCTTGCACCGCATTGAGCAGAGCATACGACCACAATGTCAAGTTTCGATACATTCCTGCTGCCGGCTCTTTCCTATCCCCAATGTTGTTTTTCAGAGCAGCCTCCTCGCGTATATCCTCTTGACCGCCGTTACGGGTGGTGTCTTTGGTTAAAATCAGCAAGCGACAAGGTGCATTATTCCACAGTTCGGTTTCGTTTCCCGAGTGGCGTATCCAACAGCCATTTAAGAGTTCAAGTTCCCCACGAAATAGGA
>JAZQIS010000055.1:0-44929 GCA_045541235.1 Alistipes sp. | reverse complement strand
TTTCAAAGAGTTTGTGAAATGGTATCTCTTTCTGCAAAGCAATCAGGGAAAGGCAAGCAAAAAATAGGGCGAGAAATACTACGTTTCTCGCCCATCTTTTATTATCTAAAAAGCGCCACTTTTGGCATCATTACCCTTTTTAGAGGAATCTCTGGAGTGCTACCGAGCGTACCGCCTCAGGGTCGCGCGATTCATCAATAATCTCGTCCGGTACCTCTGCCGCCGAGTAAATCGAGACATCATCCTTATCGCCTTGTTTTGTTAAGCGAATGAGCTTAGGCTCTTTCGAGAAGGCAACAGTGTAGCTGCTAACCCATGGTGTTCCATCGGTGTAGGTGCCCGAGAGGGTAGTGCCATTCAACGACCATACGCCATCGTAGTGAAACCACAGCACCGAGTAGCTCTGCTGGTACATATCGAAGCTGTTGTCCTCGTTAAAGACAATATAGACCTTCGGAGCAGCCTCCTCATTGCCGGCCCACGAGTTGAGCGACCACTCGCCAATTACGGAGCCGCTATTCTCCCACTTTGGCCCATTTGTGGTGCCGCTACCGCTACCTCCGTTTGGCTTACAAGCGACAATAAGCAGTGCTGCAACTGCAAGAAACATCTTTGTTATTCTCATATCTCAATCTCCTTTTTTTACAACCAACCTCCGTTATCAGTGAACTTCTCGCGGACAACGAGCGCAAAGGTCTTTGTGATGGTTAAGCCACCCACTGTGCTTGTGCTACCAGGAGTATCACCTCCGGCTACCATCTTAACCTTTACGATCGCCGAACCTGTATTTTCGCAAGTTATGGCAAAGGTATTTGTGGTGGTCAAGAGGCGAGGCTTGCTCTTTATGCCAAGACGCTTCATATCCTCATTACTAATCTCAATGTCGAGCAGAGTAAGTTCGGTCTCACCGTCTGCCATATATGGAGTAAGGTCCAAACGATAGTACTGAACACCTCGTGGAACAGGAAGGCACGTGATGCCGTCGATGTTCATCAAGAGGCGGAATGCATCGATGCTTCCCGTACCCATCTTGCCATAGTAACGACCGCTGTCGTAGTTGGCGATATGTTGATTGATATCGTTTACCGAGAGCAGAAGTCTTGCGGTAAAGTCGTTGCCGCTAAGTACCTTGCCAACCTTCTTTGCGTACGAAACGCCGAGAGCTGCTACTCCTGTTACGTGAGGGCAGGCCATTGATGTTCCCTGATAGTAGCCGTATCCACTTGCATTATTTCCGTACATTGATGGGGTGAGTGTCGAGAGGATACCTCCGCTATTTCCGTACTTCAAATCGCCACCTGGAGCTGCAATATTACAGCCCGGGCCGTAGTTGGTATAGTATGCAGGCATTCCGTTAGGGCCTGTTGATGTTACCGAGACGTATTCGCGGTAGGCTCCGGGATAGCACGACTGCTCCATCGACTCGTTTCCGGCAGCGCAAATAATAATGTTGTTTGTGAGATTTGGATGGTTGCTGATGCTGCGGAAATACTCTGCTGCATCGTGCTGCGAACCATTGATAGCCGTGTAGTGAGAGTCGTTGTCTATGCCGATTCGTGGTGCCGTACCCCACGAGCAGTTGGCGAGAACCGCGCCATTGTCGGCAGCATATTTGAAGGCCTTGGCGATTACCTGATTGCTGCCGTTGTCGTTACTTATGCCCGAGAAAATCTGCAACGACATAATCTTCACGCCACTATCCTTTGTTCCGTCGCCACCTGCAATACCGCAGATGCCCTTTCCGTTGTTATTTGCCGCAGCAATCGTTCCTGCTATGTGAGTGCCGTGTCCAACATCGCCCGAACGGTGGTTAGGATCGTTTGTCGGGTTTGGATAGTACTTGTGCCAAGTAATCTCGCCATTATCCACAAAGTTGTAGCCGTGAATGTCATCTACATATCCGTTTCCGTCGTCATCCGCACCGTTATTCGGAATTTCACCCTCATTTACCCACATATTTGCAGCAAGGTCCTCGTGAGTGTAGTCCACACCCTGGTCAATTACTGCCACGATAACTGAGCTATCGCCCGTAGTGTATTTCCACGCCTCGTGGACGTTGATATCCATTCCCTTTACAGCATATGGGTTGATGTTAGTACCTGTGTTGTGTAGGTCCCACTGCTTTGCAGCCATTGGGTCGTTGAATTGTGGAGTGGCAAGTCGGGTAGCCTCCAAACTACCGTCAAACGATGCCGATGGTTGTGGGGTAGGGAGCTCAACACGGGTGTTGAACTCAACCATGCTTACCTCTGCCATCTTTGCGAGCTTCTCGGCAGCCTTGTCGAGTGACTGTGCCTTGTCGAAGTATATTACGTACCAACGATGCAATCCCGCCTTGCGAGCCTGCATTTCGGTCTTTGGGTTTGCGGGGAATAGAGGCTCGATATTAGTAGCTTCGATATCGAGCAGAACCTTGTTCAATGGCTCTATTGTTGTGCGTGTTGTTGCACCCGAACGTGGCATAGCCTCCAGCTCTGCCGTAGCGCTCTCATTGAACTTAACAAGTAGAGAGCCATCGGTAGCGTTGTGTGAGGTGTTGATAATCTTTGTTGCAGAGGCGTTCTCCGACTCTCCAACAGAGATTTCGTTAGTTAAATCTTGGGTGCACTGAGTCAGTGCTAATGCTGCCAATGTCAGTGTGCAACAGTGTTTGAATAAACGATACATCTTAGTAAAAATTCTCCTCTTATTGTTTTTGTTGTTTAGACACCGCAGACCGACCACATCTGGTATGGTCGGTCTGTCAGTGTTATGTAGTTAGACTAACGGCGGAAAGCCTTGTCAGTCTTTACGCTCTTGAAGCCATTCGCCTTTACAGGGGTGTAACCCTCAACAACGATAGGCTTAACAGAAGTGGTGCTTCTCTTTACCGAACCGTTCGACAACTTTGCAGACTTAATGCCCGACAACTTGTTGTAGAGGATTCTCATTCGGTTTGCATTGAACTGTGGCATAACGAATGTGTTGTTGCGAACACTCTTTACGCTCTTAACAGATGCGGTCGAAGCGTCATCATCTGTCGAAGGTACCATGATGATTGTCGAATCTCCGTACCAGTAGCCCATTGAACCAACTTGCTGCTGTGTAGCCATATCGAATACAGGGAGTGCGAACATATAGTTCTGCATACCATTGAGAGCCTTGGTCGATGGATCAACAGTGAGTACGAGAGGGTCGCTACCATTCGAGTCCTCTGTTGCGAACGAGAAGAATCCGAATGCCGCAGTCTTCTCTGCGTTAGCATATCCGTACAAGCCACCGAAGAGTGAACCGTCAGCCTCGTAGCCCTGCTCAACACCCGAAACGGTGAATGTGTTAGCTGCCGAATCGTAGGTTGCGTACCAGTTAGTACCGGTATCTACGCCAAGACCTGCAACGAAATAATCTGTGTTCGAAACAGTTCCATTGATAACCTGAGGTTCAAGGTTCAAGAGACAAGCCGACTCAACGAAGTCGTTCTCGCCTTCGCCATATACCTTCTTGCAGTACATCAAGTACTGACCAATCTGCAACTCACCGGAGTAAGGGAGACCATCGGTTACGTGAGTAGCTGTAACAACAGCCTTCTCACCATAGATGTTCTCAGCCATTACTGCAACAGTGTAGGAGGTAGAAGCGCTCAAACCAATAGCGTTCGATACCCATCCGTTTTCGCCGTTTACTTCATCCAATGCGGTAAGGTCATTACCATTTGCAATGATGATATCCTCCATTGTAGCACCCTGTGCGAGAACGTTGTTGATAGCAGCTGTAGAAGCTACCAAGTACTTACCGGCCTTGATGTCGTTTCCATAGATGCAGTATGCAAAGGCTGCGTAGTCAGGATACTGTGCTGCGTAGTTAGGATATACAACGCTAAACTTCTCGGTGATAATACCAATTTCGCAAGGGTGCTCCTCTGCCTCTCCAATGCCGGCAAAGTAGAACGACTTAACCAAGGCATCCTTCTCACGCAACTGGCCGTTCTTGTCAGCCGGAGCAGCTACGATAGTATATACACCGCGCTCCATGCCTACGCGTACGCCAACCTCTTTGCCACCCTTAACAAAGTTCTCAACCTCGAGGATGTTCTCATCCTGACCGCCAAAGAGGGTAGTCAAGGCATCCGATGGGTTGCTCTCTACGTTACCATTAACAATCATGTAGTTGATGCCGGTAACATCATCTCCGTAAGAGAACTTGAACTTAGCAGTAGTAGTCTTGTTGTCTGCTGCAACATCCATACCGTCGTACTCAACAGCCAACGAGTAGTCAGCTACCTCTACGCCCGGAAGGATAATGCGGAACAATCCATTCTTGTTGCCGTAGTATGCGCTGTCAGAATAGCCTGGCTCCATTGCCAAAGTACCCTTTACAGGGAAGGTGATGATACCTTCCGACAATGTTCCACCAACTGCACCATCAGCACCACCCTGGTAGGTCTGGTCGTACCAATACATCGACATCGAGTAGGTAAGGCCATAGCCGAAGTCGCAACCTGTGCTCTGCATCTCAAACCATACGCAGTTAGGGTCCGAACAGTCAATCTCGAAGTTAGCAGCAGTAAACTTAACACCCTGAGCCTCGGCCTCAGCCTGTGTCGAAACACCGAGTGCTGCAATAATCGAAGGAATCCATGGGTTTGCAACGCGGTAAACACCCTTCTTTGACTTGTGCTCGTAGATATCTACATCAACCTCGACAGACGGATCAAAGTTGTAGAGACCGGTAATCAAATCGATACCACGGAACTTACCCTTTACATTGTTACCCTTGCTATCCTTCATCAACTCCCAAGGATTTACACTGAAAGTAACCTGCCACTCGCTATAACCATAAGGTGTGGTCACAGTCTCGTCAAGGTACAACTTAACGGTGTACTCCTTGTCGTTCTCGAGTGCTGTGCTCTGGATGTTCATTACTAACTCTGCGCTGGTCTCGCCTGCTGCGAAGGTAACCACCTCCGGAATCGCGAAGAGAGCCTCTGCACCCTTCTCAACCTCGGCAATCACAAATACCGACAACTCCTCCTTGCTCTCAACACGAGTCAATGTGAGTTTCTGTGTGCCCTCACCCTCGCTACCGGTAAATTCGATAGACCTTGGGTTGTTTGCCGCGAAGCTGACCTGAGGTCCTTCGGCCTGCGGTCCAGCCTCGAACTCACCGCTGGTGGTACAAGCACCAAAGGTGCCTGCTACCAACGCGATAAGAGCGATATATAACATTTTCAAATTTTTCATATTGCAAATTTTATTTGTTTAACACTCAATGAGTATCTGATTAAGCAGCCTCGCTCTTTGGCTGAAGTGTGCGCGATGGGTCAGGATTGTTCTTATCCTTCAACGCATTATTCTGCTGAGTCTCGGCCTGTGGAATACAGATGTTCCAAGCAGGGCAACGACCTGTAGTCGAGAAGTCGGTACCACCCGGAGCATTCGAGCCCTCGTATGCATTGTCGATACCCATATCCAAACGCTTGAAGTCGTAGAACAATACGCCCTCACCCCACAACTCGCAACGCTTCTGGAAGATAATCTCCTCAACGAGGTCAGCTCCGGCAGCTACTGCATAGTTAGGGTCGCGATACGAGGTCATAAACGATGTAATCAACTGCTTACCGGTAGCTGCATCGTAGTGTGCAGTTGCCTCAGCCTCGATGAAGTACATCTCCTCAACGCGCATAATAGGAATCTCAACGATGTTACCTGTAGTAGAGGATACCTTCTCACCATTTGTACGGAACTTGAGGTGAGCGTAGGTACGCATACCCTTACCCTCCAAACCGAAGGTTGTCCACTCCTTCTCGGTGAGGTCGGTTACATCCTTGTAGTCAGCATATGTGGTGTTAGGACCAACGATCAACTTCTTACGGAAGTCGGTGTTCGACATACGCTCGTACGAAGCCTTACGTACGCCTGGCTGTGCACCCGAACCATATCCCCAGCCTGCTGTAGGGCACATATGTGCTGCCCACGAGTGGAGGTTCGAGATTACAGTCTCCGACGACTGAATCATACCCATCATCCAAGCATTGTTAGCCTTGCAGAAACCGCTGATAGGATCGCAGTACTCCTGCTCGCTGAGTGGCTTGCAACCCGAAGCGGAGATAGCCTTGCGAGCGTACTCAGCAGCCTTCTGGTATGCAGCGTTGCCGGTGAGAACATCAGGATACTTTGCAGTATCGTACTTGCCCTCCTCGAAACCACCTAACCAAAGGTATGCACGAGCCTTCAAACCATAAACTACGCCCAATGTTGGAAGGTTCTTCGCAGCTGGTGTGTAGTTTGCCAAACAAACCTCAGCATCGTTCAAATCGTCGAAGATGAACTGGAACATCTCCTCACGTGGTGCTCGTGGGTTACTCTTTGCCTTAGCCTCGGTAATATTCTCATCGACGATAGGTACTGTCAATCCCTCAATAGCTGCCAAATCTGCCTGATAAGAAGGGCGCAAAGTCGATTCAGCATAGAGTGGATCGTACAAACGAGCCAAGTCGAGGTAGTAGAGAGCACGGAAAGCCTTTGCAACACCACGCTGCTCGGCCCTTGTCTCGTTGTCGCCGCAAACCGAGATAAGGTCGTTGGTGGACTTGATGAACTGGTAGTAGTTGTACCAGAAAATCGAGCAGTAACCTGTTGGGCCGATGCTCAACTGGTAGTGATAGAACTGGAAACGATCGTAGTATTGGTTACCACCGCTATACCAGTTTGAAGGGAATACCTCACCAATAGCGTGGTCGAGGTGAATCAACAACGATGGATAACCGAAATCGTCGTGATAATCGCCACCATAAATATTGTTGGTGATAAGAATTGCAGGAATAGAAGCCATCATACCATCTGCTGCGAATGGCGACTCTCCAACCTGGTCGGTTGTACCGCTACCATTCATAGGCACAGTCTCCTGGATACAGCCTGTTGTCAGTACCGCAGCACCGAGCATCAAGGCTACATACTTATATATCTTATTCATTTTCATATTCTAAATCTCCTTTCTCGTTAAAATTAGAATGTAATGGTTACACCACCCGAGAATGTACGAATTGGAGCATACATATAAGGGTTTGTCGAACCGCTGATATTCTGGCGTGGATCGAGACCCTTGCGCTGCGACCAGTAGAATACATTGTCGCATGCCAAGTATATGCGCAACTTCTCAACCAAGAACTTGCGAGTGATATTCTGTGGAAGAGTATAACCTACAGTGATGTTCTGGATGTTCAAGTACGAAGCATCGCACAAGAAACGGCTTGAAGTGCTGTTGTAGTACATATCGTTGTAGCGGAAACGTGGAATATCAGTGTTGGTATTCTCCGGAGTCCAAGCGTTCCACAAGTCGCGGTGGTACGAGAAACCTGCTGTAGTCTGCTGTGGAGAGTACATCAAGGCTGCGTAACCGCTATCGTATGCCAAACCACCAATCTGGTAGGTGAAGTTAGCCGAAATATCTACACCGTAGAACAAGAACGATGTGTTGAAACCACCATATACATCCGGAGTAGCATCACCCTGCAACTCGCGACCATACTGATTAGCTACGTTGTAGTCGGTAGTTACATAACGCTTCTTCGAACCATCGTCAGCGGTCTCGTATGCGTACCAAGTAGCCTCACCATCCTTATTTACACCTGCGTAAGTAGGGATGTACCACTGCATCAAAGACTCACCCTCTGCGAGGAACGACGAACCCGAGTGGTAACCCTTAATCTTACCGTCGTGTGTAGTGTGCTCCTTGTACTGATCTGGCAAGCGAACAATCTTGTTGCGGTAGTGAGTCATATTCAAACCGAAGTTCCATACGAAGTTCTTCTTGCGGATAAGGTCTGCACCCAACTCAATCTCGACACCCTGGTTAACCATATCACCAATGTTGGTGTAGTACGAAGAGTAACCGAGTGATGGAGCAACTGCCAACTGGAACAACATGTCGGTAGTCTTACGGTGGAAGTAGTCGATATTACCATAGAGGCGGTTCTGCCAGAAGCCGAACTCAACGCCGACGTTCAAGTTTGCATTGGTCTCCCAAGTGATATCCTTGTTACCCTTACGAGCGAAGATGGTTGCGATACCGCCCTGACCATCGTTGCTGATAGAGTACAAATCTGTGTAGTAGTGAGAGATAATTGCACCGCCGAGCTTGTCGTTACCTTGCGAACCATACGAAGCCTTAATCTTGAGCAGATCAACTACGTTGTTCTGTGGGAACCACGCCTCCTTGTTGATCAACCACGCTGCCGAAGCCGACCAGAAGTTACCCCAACGGTTATCTGGGTGGAAGTTCGATGATGCGTCGCGACGATACGATGCCGAAACGAATACACGCTGGTCGAAGTCGTACTGCGCACGAGCGAAGTATCCCTCGTTGTTGTAGTGTGCTCTGTTAGAGCTTGCACTCTGCTTATCAACAACCAAACCGGTGAGCTCATCGTAGTCGTATGCGAACATCATAGCCTTAGATGCGCTGAGACCATAGCTCTTGAGGTCGTAAGTCTCGTGTCCTACGAGGATGTCGATGTTGTGCTTTGTGCCAAATGTATGAGTGTAGTTGAGCAACTGCTGCAAGTTGTACGAAATCTGACGACCGTGGCTCTTTGATACAATACCACCCTCGGTAGCAAACTGACCATAGTATGGGTTGAGAAGGCTTGTACCGCGAGTCTCGTCGAGATCAACACCTGCGTTGAAGACGAACTTCAAGTCGCGGTAGAAACGTACCTCTGCAAAACCGTTAGCCGAGAATGCGTTACCGTCACTGTTAAACTTGTTGAGCTGAATATCCTGCAACTCGTTAGAAGTACCACCGGTAGTACGCATCATACCTGCGTTGGCACCATTACCGATATCGTAGATAGGGAATCCCCACTTGTCGATAATCTTGTTGCCCTTGCCGTCACGAATAAAGATAGGGTAGATAGGAGCAGTTCTCAAAGCTGTTGCGAAAACGCTACCATCCGACTCACCCTCATACTCAGAACGATCACCCTGCTTGTAGCTGTAGTTGGTGTAGGAGAAGTTTCCTCCAACCTTCAACCACTTCTTTGCTTGGTAGTCAGCACGCAAACGAGCTGTATAACGCTCCTGGCTCGAACCGTCGATGATACCGTTGTTATCCAAGTATCCGAACGATGCGAAGAAGTTAGCCTTGTCGGTTGCAGCTGCAACATTTACGTTGTACTCCTGACGGAATGCAGGCTTGTAGAGTGCGTTGTACCAGTCGTCTGGCTGTACATAGTAATCCTGACCTTCGTAAGTAACCTTGCGACCTACAGTTGCATTAGGGTTCAACTTGCCATTTGTTCCGATAAGCGGCTGGCCTGCAGGAACAGTCATCACGTTGTAACCCAAACCTCCAGGGTTGTTTGAGGTAAGGAGCTCGTTAGCCAACAAGTGAGCCTCCGATGCGCTCTTACCACCGAGGATGTAGTTGTTGTAGAGTGCCTGATAGTGCAAAGCATAGTACTCACCCGGATCATTTACGTAATCGTAAGTCTGCAATGCGCGAGTGTTAAGACCCCATTTGCCATCGAAAGTGATACGAGCATCACCAGCCTTTGCACGCTTGGTGGTAACCATAATCACACCGTTAGCACCACGAGCACCATACAATGCGTTAGAAGCCGCATCCTTCTGTACGGTTACAGACTCGATATCGGCAGGGTTGATGTTGTTGATATCGCCCTCATAAGGGATACCATCGACAACCCACAACGGAGATGTGCCCGAATAGATCGAACCAGGACCACGAACTGTGATGCTCTGCTTCTCTCCCGGACGACCCGATGCTGCTGACATCTGCATACCGGCAACCTTACCAACCAAAGCGTCCGAGATGTTAGATGACTGGGTCTTGCTGAGGTCCTCTGCTGTAACGACCTTAGCCGAACCTGTAAATGCATCCTTCTTTGCCTCACCGAAGGCTACGACGATAACCTCCTGGATAGCCTTAGAAGCCTCTTTGAGGGCTACATTTACGGTAGTTTTGCCATTGATGGCAACTTTGGAATCATCAT
The DNA here is from genome assembly GCA_045541235.1 of Alistipes sp. Taxonomy (GTDB): domain Bacteria; phylum Bacteroidota; class Bacteroidia; order Bacteroidales; family Rikenellaceae; genus Alistipes. Next base: position 34,941 of record JAZQIS010000055.1, on the reverse strand, counting down.
AACCGATGAAGGATACTACGAGCGTTCCATTTACTGGCGCGCTGAGCACGAATTTACCCTGCATATCGGTTGATGTACCAAGAGTGGTACCCTCTACCACTACGGTAGCACCGACAACCGGAGAACCATCCGGTCCGGTAACTGTACCTGAAATCTGCTTGTTCTGTGCAAACACCGAAGTGAGTGCGAACAGAATGGCAGCCATTGATAGTACAATTTTTTTAACCATAAGCATTAAATTTATATATAATTAAAAATAAGTGTGTTCGATGCAAAGATAGCAAATGATTGTTTTACTGCCAAATAAATCGCGAATAAAAATGAGCGATTTTGACAATATGATGCAATAAAATATACCTTTAGTTTCAAATTGAAAGTAAAATGGGGTGTGAAAGTTAAAGATTAAAATGTAAAAATTTTAATAATTCAAGGCAAAATTTGCCCAAATCAGCCCGTAGAAAGGGTGGGCAGTCGGTATCGAACTCTTTTTGTGGTGGTTTCAAAATGAAAGTTTGGGTAAATATGCGGCGAGGTTGAATAGTTGGAGGTGTTGCGGGCTGCGACTGAAGCAGCCTAAAATAATTTTCAAATTTTAACTCATTACTTTCAACTTTTTATTATCTTTGCACCGATGAAGGGACTTTGAATAGAGAGACAATAATACATTATATAATATGAAAGCAATCGTTAAGACAAATTTGCAGTTGCCAGGACAGACTGCTCACTATGTGGGTAAGGTGCGCGATGTATATAGCATCGAGGGCGACTATCTTGTAATGGTAGTGTCGGACCGTATTTCGGCATTTGATGTTGTTCTGCCCGAGGGTATTCCTTTTAAGGGACAGGTACTCAATCAGATAGCAGCGAAGTTCCTCGACGCTACAACCGACATTCTTCCTAACTGGAAAATAGCTACTCCGGATCCGATGGTTACCGTAGGTCATAAGTGCGAGCCATTCAAGGTCGAGATGGTTATTCGTGGTTACCTTTCGGGGCACGCTTGGCGTGAGTATAAGGCCGGAAAGCGCACTATCTGCGGTGTGGAGATGCCGGAGGGGATGGTCGAGAATCAAAAGTTCCCGGAGCCAATCATCACTCCTACAACAAAGGCTGCCGAGGGACACGACGAGGATATCTCGAAGGAGGAGATTATCGCACAGGGTATCGTTTCGCGAGAGGATTACGAGCAGCTCGAGAGATACACACGTGCAATCTTCCAGCGTGGAACCGAGATAGCGGCAAAGATGGGCTTGATTCTTGTGGATACAAAGTATGAGTTTGGTAAGAAGAATGGTGTAATCTATTTGATGGACGAGATTCACACTCCGGATTCGTCGCGCTATTTCTATGCCGAGGGTTACGAGGAGCGTTTGGCTGCCGGCGAGAAGCAGAAGCAACTCTCGAAAGAGTTTGTGCGTGAGTGGCTTATGGCAAATGGTTTCCAGGGCCAGGAGGGTCAGCAGGTGCCTGAAATGACTCCGGAAATCGTTGCCAGCATTACCGAGCGTTATATCGAGTTGTACGAGCAGATTGTAGGTGAGAAGTTCGTAAAGGCTGAGTGCGACGATATCGAAGCTCGCATTGCAAAGAATGTAACCGATTTTCTCGCAACTTTGTAGTTTAAGATGATAAATTTGGATTGAAGGCTGTCCTTTTGTGGCGGCCTTTGGTCATAATAAATAGAGTATGAAACGATATTTATATATTACGCTAACCGTTGTGGTGGTGTTGGCGGGTGTTCTGTTCTATCGCACGACACTCCGCAGGAGTGAGTTTGTGATTCTCTCGACCAACGATATTCACGCTTCGCTCGATAATTTTGCTGCCCTTGCAACCGCTGTAAATGCGTGCCGTGATACGGTTTTTACGGTTGTAGTTGATGCGGGCGACAGATGGACGGGAAATGCCTATGTCGATTTGGCGGATGGCCGTCTGCCTATTATCAATTTGATGAATGCTGTGGGCTACGACGTTGCTGCGCTCGGCAACCACGATTTCGATGCCGGACAGGAGGTGCTTGGCGGAGCTGTAGATAGGGCTACGTTCGATGTATTGTGTGCCAACATGAGTGGTGCAAGCGGCAAACTCGGAGAGGTTGAAAAGAGTGAGCAGATTGTAACTCCCGAGGGAGTGGCGATTGACTTTGTTGGTGTGGTTACAAGCTATATGAATGGCCATCCCGACGGCAATGACGTCAATTTCGAGGGGCTGACTTTCGAGGATCCGCAGATGGTGGCCGAGCGTGAGTGTAAGAGGCTCGAGGGCGATGTTAAGGTGCTACTTTCACATATGGGCGACGACCGCGATATGGAGTTGGCAGCGCGTTATGACGGCTACAATGTAATAATAGGCGGGCATACTCATCGCGTGCTCGATACGCTCATAAATGGCACGACGATAGGGCAGACCGGACGTAAGATGAAGGTTGTGGGTGCTACAAGGGTAAAGATGCGTGGCCGTAAGGTTATCGGCGTTGAGTACGAGAACATCCCGCTTAAGGGCTACGAAAAAAATAGCGAAGTGGAGCATATGATTCGTGAGATAGAGGAGAACCCGGAGTTGCAGTTGGTGGTGGGCTCTATGGCTCATTCGATTAACCACGTGGGACTCTGCAACTTGCAGACAAAGATTATTAAAGAGGCCACAAAGTCCGATATCGGAATCTATCATCGTGGCGGAGTTCGTATAATTGAGGGTTTGCCCGAGGATGATGTAACCGTGAAGACACTCTTTGACAATGAGCCCTTCTTTTCGCAGGTGCATACCGCGCTTGTTACGCCGGCGCAACTTCGCAAACTCATTATTACAAAGTATAACGATGAGACTAATACCAAGGAGTCGCACCGTATAGATCTCTATGCCACAACACCTTATATTATAATTGTAGATCAGAATGATATGGCCTACAATGTGCTTTTTCCGCTTCTGAGGGAGGGCCGAAAGTATCGTCTTGCAATTGCCGATTATGTGGCTCGCAACTACAAGAATTTTGAGTGTGAGGAGGAGGTGCGAACCGATTTGTTGGTCTATGACCTCGATGTAGAGTACTTCAAGAAGCACTCGCCTGTGAGCATCTCGTCGGAGCCTCTGCAAAGGGTGGTAATGCGTAAAAAGCGATAAAATATCGGGATTATATCCCGAATGTAATAAAAAAACGCTATCTTTGCAGACTTAATTTTGCATTTTGCATTTTGAATTCTGAATATTGAATATTGAATTTTGCATTTTGAATTTTGCATTTTGAATTTTGAAAGATATATGGCAGTAGAATTGAAAGATTTGACCAAGAGCGATGAGAACTATTCGCAATGGTACAACGACCTTGTGGTAAAGGCTGGTTTGGCCGAGAACTCGGCGGTACGTGGCTGTATGGTTATTAAGCCTTATGGCTATGCAATTTGGGAGAAGATGCACGAAGTGTTGGATGGTATGTTCAAGGAGACAGGCCACCAGAACGCATACTTCCCTCTCTTTATCCCTAAATCGTTCTTCTCGAAGGAGGCAAACCACGTTGAGGGTTTTGCAAAGGAGTGCGCTGTGGTAACCCACTATCGTTTGAAGAATGACGAGAATGGTAAGGGTATTGTGGTTGATCCTGCAGCTCGCCTGGAAGAGGAGCTTATCGTACGTCCTACCTCGGAGACTATTATCTGGAACACCTACAAGGGTTGGATTAACTCCTATCGCGACCTTCCAATTCTTTGCAACCAATGGGCGAATGTGGTTCGTTGGGAGATGCGTACCCGCCTCTTCCTTCGTACGGCCGAGTTCTTGTGGCAGGAGGGACATACAGCACACGAGACTCGCGAGGAGGCTCAGGAGGAGGCACTCAAGATGATTAACGTATATAAGAAGTTTGCCGAGGAGTGGCTCTGCTTGCCTGTGATTGTTGGACATAAGTCGCCAAATGAGCGTTTTGCCGGCGCCGAGGATACCCTCACCATCGAGGCATTGATGCAGGATGGAAAGGCTCTTCAGAGTGGTACATCGCACTTCCTCGGTCAGAACTTTGCAAAGGCATTCGATGTGAAGTACGCTAATCGCGAGGGTAAGTTGGAGTATGTTTGGGCTACTTCGTGGGGTGTTTCAACCCGTTTGATGGGCGCGCTTATTATGGCTCACTCGGACAATAACGGTTTGGTGCTGCCTCCAAAGTTGGCTCCTACACAGGTTGTTATCGTTCCTATATACAAGGGAGAGGAGCAGTTGGCCGCAGCTCGTGCCAAGATGAATGAGATTGCCGATGCCTTGAAGGCAAAGGGTGTTCGTGTGAAGGTTGATGATCGCGACAATGTTCGTGCAGGATTCAAGTTCGCCGAGTATGAGTTGAAGGGTGTGCCGGTACGTCTTGCCCTCGGTCAGCGCGACCTTGCAAACGGCACTATCGAGTTGGCTCGTCGTGATACCTTGACCAAAGAGACCGTTTCGCAGGAGGGTATCGTAGATTATATCGTAAATCTCCTCGAGGAGCAGCAGAAGAACATATTTAAGAAAGCACTCGACTATCGCGACTCTATGATTACCAAGGTTGATACTTGGGAGGAGTTTGTCGAGGTATTGAATACAAAGGGTGGCTTTATTTCGGCCCATTGGGATGGAACTCCGGAGTCCGAGCAGGCTATCAAGGATGCTACAAAGGCTACTATCCGCTGTATTCCTCTCGATGTTGAGCCAGAGGAGGGTAAGTGTATCTTCACGGGCAAGCCATCGCCATATCGTGTTCTCTTTGCTAAGAGCTACTAATATGAAACGTCTTGCAATAATCGTTGTAACTTTGTGCCTTGCATTGCCTGTTGTGGCAAAGCCAAAGGTGGAGATAAAGAGTCAGTGGCAAGGTGCGCGTGTAGCGTACCTTGGCGACTCTATCACCGACAAGCGTCAGGTTACTAAGGGGCAGAACGACACCTATTGGGTATATCTCGAATCGATACTCGGTATTACCCCTTATGTCTATGGCATTAGCGGCCGTCAGTGGAAGCATATCCCCGACCAGATTGATAAACTTGTATCGGAGCATGGGCAGGAGGTCGATGCTATAATGATTCTCGTGGGAACAAACGATTACAATGCGAATGTTCCTCTCGGAGAGTGGTTCTCGGAGGAGGTCGTAGATGTCGAGGTCTCGGGCCCGCGAGGTGCAAAGTCGGGTGTGATAGAGAGTCGTAAGAAGCGTACTGTACTAATGGATAGCAACACGGTACGCGGACGTATCAATATCACGATGGCGAAGTTGAAGGAGATCTATCCTACCAAGCAAATTATTCTCCTTACCACGATACATCGCGGAGATGCCTTCCTCTCGGATCGTAATATTCAGCCTAATGAGCTGTATGCCAATGGCGTAGGCGAGTATATCGATGCCTATGTCGATGTTGTCAAAGAGGCTGCAAATGTTTGGGCAGTACCCGTTATTGATTTGAACTCTATCTGTGGATTGTATCCATTGTCGAAGGCGAGTGAGCCATATTGGCGTCGTCCTTCGCTCGAGAAGGATGCCAAGACGGGGGGCAAACGTCTGGACCGCCTCCACCCAAATAGTGCAGGCCATCTGCGTATGGCGCGAGCCTTGGCATACCAGTTGCTATTATATCCCGCAAAGCTCGACTAATATATAAAATATAGTATGGCTGATCATCGAACAAACAAGATATACCGAGTTACCATACTCGGTATGTTTGTGAATTTAGTGCTATTTCTCTTCAAACTCATTGCGGGTATTGTCGGACGAAGTGGTGCGATGGTTGCTGATGCCATACACTCTGCCTCGGATTTTGCTACCGATATTGTGGTCATAGCATTTGTTCGTATAAGTGCCAAACCGCGCGATAACGACCATCATTGGGGGCACGGAAAATATGAGACTCTTGCCTCCCTAATTATTGGTGTCGCGCTCTTTGCCGTAGGAGTTGAGATTTTGGTGGATAGTGCAGAAAAGATTTCGGCTTTTGCCACAGGAGAGGTAATCCCTCGCCCCGGTATCATCGCAATAATTGCCGCTGCGGCATCTATAGTTGTTAAGGAGGCTCTCTATCACTATACTATGCGTGTTGGTCGCAAACTCGATAGCCCCTCCGTCATAGCGAATGCGTGGCATCATCGCAGCGATGCCCTCTCCTCCATTGGCGCACTGCTTGGTATAGGTGCAGCCTATTTTCTTGGAGAGAAGTGGCGAATTGCCGACCCTATAGCTGCTATTGTTGTTGCGGCACTTATCGTAAAGGTTGCCTACGAGCTATGCCGTACAGCCTTAGCCGAACTCCTCGAAAAGAGTCTGTCGCGAGAGGTCGAGGATGAAATTCTTTCGATAATATCTTCAACGCCCAATGCTCAGAAACCTCATAACCTCCGTACTCGTCGTATCGGGTCGGATATTGCCATCGAGGTACATATTCGAGTTGAGGGCTCAATGACGGTTCATGATTCCCACGAAATTACGCGCGAGATAGAACGGAAATTGCGAGCCCGCTATGGTGAAAGAACGGCTATTGCAATCCATATTGAGCCGCTGAAATAAAGTGCGGTATGTCCGTAAACACGTAAATTCACCTCCCCATTTAGGCATTTCACCTCTTGGTAATAGGGGCTACTTAATGACAAAATCGCCTCTGTAGGCCTGTGAGGGCACTATTCTTGCATATTATCGTCGGTAGTATGCAAAAATGTAGAGTAGTGTCCGATTTGGCGTTTTCGTAAAAACTGCGTATCTTGCACTCGAGAAAAAAGTTCATTGCTGAAAAATTTTCTCAAAGATATAACGAGATGTTTAACTAAAAAATTATTGCCTATCGAAAAAAAATCTACTCTTTGAACAATTATAAAAGGAGAAGAGTATGAAGAGTACAATGTTAAGCGATCAAACCTTGTTAGAGATGTATCAACAGGGTAATCGTGAAGCCGTTTCTCAACTTTTGGAGCGTCACACACGCCGAGTACGCGATTATGTCCGTATGATGGTAAAAGATGATGATGTTGCTGATGATCTCGCACAAGAGGTGTTGATTAAAGTTGTAAAGGTGTTGGACGAGGGCCGCTATACAGACAAAGGACGTTTTTTACCATGGGTATTGCGTATAGCTCATAATAGAGTGTTGGACTATTTCCGTGCGCAAAAGCAGGTTAAGACCGTGAGTGAGTCAAGTGCCGGTTTCGATATATTGGGCAGTAAGAATTTTGCAGAACCATCCATCGAGGATAAACTCATTTCGGAGCAACAGGCCGAAGAGGTGCGCAGATTGATAGAAGAGTTGCCTGCAGAGCAACGAGATGTTGTCAAGATGCGATACTATGAGGGGTTGAGCTTCAAGGAGATAGCTGAGCATACAGGGGTGAGCATCAATACAGCTCTCGGCCGTATGAGGTACGCCCTTATCAATATGCGTCAGATGATTAAAGAGAAAAATTTGGTTCTTTGTTGAATCTTATGGCAATAAAATATTCGATATTGTCGTTACATAGATGAAAATTTATCAAACAATATTCAGCCTATGGAGCAGATCGACAATCGAGTATTACACAATGTCTGCGAGGAGGACCTTTTTCTATCGCAAGTAATTTGCGGAGATGCGGAACTACTCTATTTAGACTCGTTCTTACAGACGGTCTTCCAATCGGAGGCATAAGAGGGTTAATTTGTGGGGGGGTGCTATTTTTGGCACCCCTTTTTTTCAAAATCGTTCTGATGAGTTCTTTTTGCACGAGTCGTCGGATAGCAAAATGCTCACATAGGCTTACTATGCTCCGCTTTTGCTACCTTGCCTTGCACAAAAATAATCTCATCATTTACGATTTTTCGGAGTGGGTAGAGTTCTGATGAGCTCTTTTTGCACGAGTCGTCGGATAGCAAAATGCTCACATACGTTTGAGTATGCTCCGCTTTTGCTACCTTGCCTTGCACAAAAATAATCTCATCATCGACGATTTTGTGTTGTCGCCTTGTTTAGCGCAAAATTTTCTCGCTAATTTTTAGTTAAACTCTCCCTATTATCCCTATTGTCCCTATAACCTATATTTACTAAAAAAAACTCTCGTCTTTCGTCTTTCGTCTTTCGTCTTTTTATTATCTTTGCAAAGAGAAAACTATAAAACATAATATATGAGCAAATTTGCAGAATTTAAGTCGGTAGTTGAGCAGGCGTGGGAGAATCGCGCAATGCTTGAGCAGGAGGGTGTACGAGCTGTAATTCGTGCCGTTGTCGAGGCTGTCGATAAGGGCGAGTTGCGCTGTGCAGAGCCTATCAACCTCGAAAATAGCGAGTGGCAGGTGAACGAATGGGTAAAGAAGGCTATCATTATGTACTTCCCAATCCAGACTATGCGTACAATGCGTGCAGGTGAGTTGGAGTGGTACGATAAAATAGAGCTCAAGCACGACTACGAAAAGTTGGGTGTTCGTGTCGTGCCGCACGCTATGGCACGCTACGGAGCCTACATATCTGCGGGCGCGGTATTGATGCCTTCGTATGTAAATATTGGTGCCTATGTCGATGCGGGAACAATGGTTGATACCTGGGCAACTGTTGGCTCGTGCGCGCAGATTGGAAAGAATGTGCACCTCTCGGGCGGTGTTGGCATAGGTGGTGTTTTGGAGCCTGTGCAGGCAGCACCCGTAATTGTTGAGGATAACTGTTTTATTGGCTCTCGCGCTATTATCGTAGAGGGCGCACATATATGCCGCGAGGCTGTAATCGGCTCAAACACAGTGATTACAGGTTCTACGCATATCATCGATGTTACCGGTGAAGAGCCTGTAACCTACAAGGGTTATGTACCTGCTCGTTCGGTAGTTATACCCGGAACATATCCTAAGAAGTTCCCTGCCGGCGAGTTCAATGTAGCGTGCGCACTTATCATCGGCAAGCGTAAGGAGTCCACCGATAAGAAGACAACCTTGAATGATGCTTTGCGCGACTTTGGTGTGCAGGCATAAGATGGACGTAATCACACACATTTCCACAAAAGGCTACTATATAATATGGATAGAAGAGATTTTTTGAAGAAGACAGGCGGTTTGGTAGTTGGAGGCCTCGCTATGAATCTATTGGGTGGCTGTGCCAATCCATTTACCCCCGAATCGTTGAAGGTGAGTAATATCAAGTCGTATCAGACGCAGGTTCTGGTGCTTGGAGGAGGTCCTGCAGGAGTATGTGCGGCGATAGCTGCGGCTCGACAGGGCGTTCAGGTTATGGTTGTCGAGCAGGGAGGAGCTCTCGGAGGAATGGCTACACTCGGTGTTGTGGCTCCGTTTATGACCTGCTATGATACTACGGGCGAGCAGATGATTATCAAGGGAATCTTTGAGGAGATTGTTGATAGGATGGTGGCTCTTGGAGGTGCATTGCACCCAAGCGGCATCCGCAAGACCACCTGCTATTCGGCCTGGATAACCGATGGACACGACCACCTTACGCCGTTCGATGCTGAGGTTCTGAAATATGTCCTGGATTGTATGTGTGCCGAAGCGGGTGTTAAGGTGCTCTTCCATGCAAATTTCGTAAATCCTATCCTTTCGGGCAACAAGGCAGCAGGGGCTGTAATCCTGACAAAGGGAGGTTTGGAGGCGGTAAGAGCCAATATTGTGGTTGATTGTACGGGCGACGGCGATTATGCAGCAAGGGCCGGTGCTCCTACCGAGTTCGGAAATAGTAGGACGGGCAGAGTCCAACCATCGACTCTCTTTTTCCATATCAATAATGTCGAGTCGCGCCTCCTCGAGAGGGATGTCGAGTCGAAGCTCCACACCTTCCGCAAGATTGATGGTGTGAGTCACCGTGCGCTCCATTGGCACGTCTTGAAGGCCGTAGAGAATGGCGATTGGGATATTTCGCGCCGTTCGGTAAATATCTACAAGGGGGTTCGTGATGATGAATGGGCTGTAAATACTACTCGAATTGCGAGGGTTGATGCCACCAACTCCGAGGACCTCACACGAGGCGAGATTGAGGGGCGTCGCCAGGTTAAGATGGTAATGGACTTTTTCCATAAATATGTTCCTGGTTGCAAAAATGCAACGCTTAAGTGTACGGGTTCCACCCTCGGAATACGTGAGTCCCGACACATCTTGGGCGAGTATGTGCTACAAGTGGATGACCTCCTAAACGGCGTTGTGTCGGATGATGCAGTATTGGTTGCATCAAACTCTGTAGATGTTCACGGCCGCTTGTCGGACAATTCGACAGAGTATATCACTGTGCAAAATGGTCGATGGTATGGTGTTCCATATCGTTCGCTTGTGCCGCAAGTGGTAGATAATCTGCTTGTTGCAGGTCGTGCACTTTCGGCTACGTCGGATGCAGCCGGTGCAGTGCGCGTTATGCCTCCTTGTATGGCTATGGGACAGGCAGCAGGTGTTGCGGCAGCTTTGGCGGTCAAGGGTTCGACGACACCTCGAAATCTCGATCCTCTGCACATTCGTAAGGTACTGCTCGAAAACGGAGTATTCTTGGGATAGGATGATTTACCATCTCGATATAACGACCTCGACAAATGATGACGCTCGCGACGAGAAGTACCGCGAGGGGGATGTCGTGTGGGCCGATTTTCAGACGGCAGGACGGGGTCAGCGAGGACACGTGTGGCACAGCCGCAGGGGCGAAAACCTCACCTTCTCGGTGGTACTCGAGCCAACCTTTGTGCCGATTGCCAAGCAGTTTTCGGTCTCGGAGGTGGTGGCCTTGTCGCTTGTCGATATGCTTGCTGACTATGGCATCGAGGCGCGCATAAAGTGGACAAACGATATCTATGTCGGGGACAAAAAACTTGTGGGCATACTTATTGAACACTCCCTTGCAGCGATAACCCTGCGCCGCACGATTGTCGGAATAGGAATAAATGTCAATCAAATGGAGTTCGATGCCTCGCTGCCAAACCCTGTTTCGATGGCGCAACTGCTTGGACGAGAGATAAATGCAAAGGAGGTGCTACGTGGTTTTTTGGTGCATCTTAAGCGCAACTACGAGGAGCTGCGTGCAGGGCAAGAGTTGTTGCATAGTCGCTACAATTCATTGCTCTATCGCCTGAACGAGTGGCACAATTACGCACTGCCAAGTGGCGAGAGGTTCTGCGCGACAATTCGCGGTACAGCACCTTCGGGTGCGCTTTGCCTCGAGGATGAAGATGGCAAAAAGAAAGAATATCTCTTCAAAGAGGTAGAGTTTATAATTTTTTGATTACATTTGCAGAAAGAAAACAACTAAACTATTATAACTATGGCAAATATTCCTGCTGAATTGAAGTATTCGAACGACCACGAGTGGTGTCGAGTTGAGGGCGAATTCGCCTATGTTGGTATTACCGATTTTGCACAGAGTGAGCTCGGCGATATCGTATTTGTAGATATCCAGACCGAGGGCGAGACTCTCGCTGCAGGTGATATCTTCGGAACTATCGAGGCTGTAAAGACCGTTTCCGATGCCTTCACACCGGTTTCGGGCGAGGTTGTAGAGGTTAATCCTGCAATCGATGCCGATCCTGCTCTCGTAAACAAGGACCCGTACGGCGAGGGTTGGATGGTTAAGATTAAGATGTCGGCACCGGAGGAGGTTGATTCGCTCCTTTCGGCTGATGATTATGCAGCATTTATCGATAAATAGGCTGCATAGTTCCGATTCTGGTTACGAGATAGGCGAGTTGCTCAAATACGAAGAGTATGTCGGGGCAACTCGCTTTGTTTTCTGTCGTAAAGAGTGTATTTTGCTTGAGTCTATAAAGTTTTGCTTTATAGAGTCTTGTTTAATAGGAATTTTTATTAACTTTGTGGTTAGTATGAAATAAAACCAAAACTATACAAGAATGAAAAAATTATTTTTATCATTAGTTCTTTCGTTATTTGTATTCCTGGCCTATGCCGAAGGAATATCGAATTACAAGGAGTTTGTAGCCTTTGCCAAGGCGGTAAATAAGGAGGCCGACCTCTCGCAGTGGCAAAACGCGAAGGGTGTTGTCTGCTTGAAGGCAGATATCGACATGAAGAAGGGTAAAAAGTTCCCTACCATTGAGGTTTTCAATGGAAAGTTCGATGGTTGCGGACACAAACTCTATAATTGGCCTGCTAAGGCTCCTCTCTTCAACAAGATTGAGACAAAGGGCGTAGTGCAGAATCTCGTTATCGATGCGTCGTGCCGAATGGAGGTGGTAATCTCTATGAATAGCGACTCCGAGTTTGTATCTTTCATTGCAAAAGCCAATCGCGGTCGCATCATAAACTGTGTAAACCACGGAGCTATTGAGGTCCTTGGCGACGAGGCCGAAAAGACACTTATGATTGGTGCTATTGCGGCGTGCAACCACAGTATTATCCACAAGTGCAAGAATACGGGAAATATCTCTTGCCGTACCTCCCACTCCAATTCGGCTGGTGGAAAAGGTATCCGTTTGGGTGGTCTTGTCGGAACTTGTTGGGGCAAGAAGGTGTTGAGTGGAACCACAATATCGCGCTGCGAGAATACAGGACACATCTCTTTTGCAGGAGACTATCCGCATGTCAATGTCGGTGGCATTGTGGGTGAGTCGTCGCGTACAACCGTCAAGTATTGCGTGAATCGCGGTAATGTAGTGGCTATCGGAATGCCATTCTCGGGTAAGACTAAGCCATCTTCGCGTGCCGGAGGTATCACTGCGTGGGCAAACGTAGATATTATCTGTTGCGACAACTTTGGTGCTGTGGCTGTATCGGGTGTACACGAGTCTATATCGGCAGGAATCTGCGCACGACCAAACAACGCATTCGCACTTATCAACTGTATGAATTTCGGTAGAGTATCGACAAATGCCTCGAACAACGCATATGCAGGAGGTATCTTCGCGCAGACCATTCAGGCTATCCATGTTAGCAACTGCTTCAACTATGGAGAGGTTGTGAACGAAGGTGTAGAGAGAACGGCTTGGTGTGGAGGAATCGGTGCTACGATGTCTCTGCGTAAGGGGTTGAAGGTTGGCTCGTTTGTGAGAGATTGCGCCAACTACGGTAATGTTACAAACAAGTCGGCACATGCAAAATCCTCTACGGGAGGTGTTGTAGCATCGTGTGCGGGCGCAATAGTCGGCGAAGAGAAGGTTGTTGTCTCTATTCGAGATTGCAGTAATGGCGGAAAGGTTGTCGGCAAGACTCCGAACTCCCGTGATATCGTAGGCTGGTCCAAGAATGTTGATATTCGAGGAACACGATATGAAGATTTTGCGAAGGTTGTGAAGCCTTTGGCAAACGGAACCAATGTCTTTGGTCGTGTAACCGATACAACAGGTTTGCCTATTCAGGGATGTGTTGTCAGCGATGGAAAGCAGAGCGTAAAGACCGATGTTAATGGCGAATATGCAATGAAGTGCGATATGAAGGGTGTTCGCTTTGTGATGATTTCGGTGCCTGCCGAGTACGAGATTCCGCTTCGCGAGAATCGTCCGCAGTTCTTCCGCCGTGTGCCTCGCTATGCGCAGGCCGTTCGTGCCGATTTTACGCTGAAGGCGCGAGAGAAGGTCTCCGACAACTTTATCCTCACTATGATTGGCGACCCTCAGACCCGCGGTTTGAAGACCGATAAGGCGGTGGAGCGTTTCGACGACCAAATCATCAAGGACCTCAAAGATTTCAACCATAAGACCGACAAAGAGGTATATGCAATATGTTTGGGCGACCTTGTATATAACTATATGACCTCCTACGACGACTATTTGGATGTCTTGGCAAAATCTCCGGTCCCAATGGTTAGCGTTATCGGTAATCACGACTACGATCAGCGTACTCTCTTCGAGACAGATTTGGGAACACCATATTTCGAGTCTTACCTCGCACCGCTGAACTACTCGTTCAATATTGGTAAGATGCACTTTGTTGTGGTCAATAATATCCTCTATAACCGTGCAACCGACAAGCATCGCTACAAGACAGGTTTGGAGGGTGCAACGCTGAAGTGGTTGGAGAACGATTTGGCACACGTGTCGAAGGAGACAACTGTTGTTATTTGCAGCCACGCTCCGTTGTTCAAGTGGCGTAATAACTACAATGAGAAGAACGTGAATTACAAGAAATATACTGCACTTCTGTCTAAGTACGATAAGGTCTATGCTTAGGCCGGTCATACGCACCAGAACTATGCCAACAACTACGCCAATGCCCCTGCAAAATATGCGGCACTCAAGAATATCGAGAGTGTGGTGGTTGGTCGTTGTATAGGTATGATTCGCCTCAATCGCGAGTTGAACACCTGCGGAACTCCTAACGGATATATCGTAGCAGAGGTCAATGGCGGAAAGATGGAGTGGTACTACAAGACTGTAGGCTATGGCAGAGATTATCAGATTCGTGCCTACTCTCCGGGTCGTACCAATAGCGAGTATGTTAAGGCCAATATATGGAACTACTCGCCACAGCTTTGGAGCAATCCTGAGTGGTGGGAGAATGGTGTCAAGGTTGCCGATATGGAGCCGGCGAAGAATGAGTTTGACCCCGACTATCTCCTTATCTATGCGCAGCATAACGAGGAGAAACTCGGCAAGACCGAGCGCAACTACTCCAAGCCTGTGAAGTCGCCTTACCTCTTCCGTGTGAAGCCAACGGCTGGAGTTCGTTCGGGCGAGATTCGTGTAACCGACAACTTTGGAAAGACCTATACCCAGAGCGTTTCTTGGTAGAAACGGAGGTCGCGATAAGTCGGCAGTCTCCAATCGGAGATTGCCGATTTTTTATATAAGTATGGCAACTTTTTACCCTTTTGGCGTGCGATTTGCTTATGTTGAGGTTGAAGAGTATTAACAATTAAAAAACTACAACTATGAAACACACAGCAATTTGTATCTGTTCGCTTCTTGGCGGTATGGTACTCGGTTCGGCATTGGCAATGGCTTTCACCCCAAAGTCGGGTCCCGAGATGCGCAACCTGGTGCGCGATTTTTTGAACGACGAGGTAGATAAGTGGCGTGCAGCCTACAAGGAGGTTGTCCCTACTTGCGATTGCGAACAAAAATAGTTATTGCCACTATGCGCGAGAATCGCTCATACTTCGCAGCTCTCATTATCGTTGCTTTGGTGGCACCGGCGGCTGCACTCCTCTTTGTTGTTGCGCTGGTTGTATGGTTGGCAGAGCTTATGGGGTCGATAATATATCCGTGCCTTATTGTCGGACTCTTTTTTGCACTCCTATCCATCATTGTATATAAGGTGTCGTTGCGCGATGTTATGCGAGAGTGGCACGAGCGCATCAGGGTAATATACGAGATGTCGAAACTCCTTCGCGAGGGTTTTGCGTGGTGTACCCGTCTGCTCTTTGGTTCGTCAAAGGAGTTGTGATAAAGAGAGGGTGTCCAAAAAATTGTTGGACCCCCTCTCTTTGTGTTATGTCTGGATATGAGCCTAATATATAAATTCGTCGCTCTCTGTTCCAAATCCAGGAAGCATTGCGCTATCGCCGTAGCCGCGCTCGGCTACGACCTCGAAAATCTCCACCATTGGTGCGGAATAGCTTGAAATTATAACTCTCTTCATAATTTTCCTCCCAAAATTAACTTGTTAAACCACTCCGTTTGCCTACTCTACGGTTGCAAATTTAGGCTCGGCGGTAGCGGAAGAGATATATCCGCAATTTCCCGCAACAGCGTCGGCTGCTGTCCAAGCACCACCGGTAATGTAGTTGTAGTAGTTCGAGACATTGATTTGAATGCCGGTATAATCCTCATCGGATGCGTTGTATGTGGTGAAGATATTTCCTCCGCAGTGACAATTAGTAACAGAAGCGTTTGTCGTAGGTGAGCCCGAAATCATACCATAGGTATTTCCGGAGGTGTGTGCGCCTGCATGCCACTCTGCAACATAGATGTTTCCATAGAATCTGGCGTTCTGCAGAGCTGTACAATTAAAGCCACAGATGCCGCCCACTACGGCACGCTTGTCGGTCTTTGTCAATGGGATGTGGTCGGTTATACCCTCGCCCTTCATAATGTAGATGTCGCCTGTATTGATAATTGTAGCCTTTGTAACACTTCCGGTAGGTGTTGCCATAATACCTCCAACGCCAAAGTTGCAGGATGGGCATCGTCCCTCATAGTAGATGTCACCCGTGTTAGTGAGTGTTCCCGTCAAGTTCATTGCATCAGCAAGACCTGCAATACCGCCAATAGAGAGGCCTCCCGTATCGAGATAGTGCGACTTAACCATAATGCCTGCATTGTTTGCAACCGATGTAGCGACTATGAGAGTCTGATTTGCGTGGCCAATAAGACCTCCAATGCGCTGGCGGTTGGAGTTAGCCTTGTTGCCGGGCTGTTTGTTGTTAATTACCACTCCGTATGGGGATGTTGCACCTGCCTTGAGTCCGTTTGTGCAGTTGTCGAGTGTGATGTTCGAGTTGGGATAACCAACCAATCCTCCTGTGTAGCTCTCAAAACCACCTGTAACTGTCTCGGCCATTGTGACAACACCCGTATTGTGGCAATTCTTCATTGTGATTGCCGCAGCAGCACTTCCTATCATACCACTAAGATATACATATGTGCTGCTGGTGGAGTACTTGTTAATTGTTACATCTCCCGAATTTGAGCTGTCCGAAATAGTTGCAGCCTCAACATATTTGCCAATTACTCCGCCAAACCATAGATTCGTAGAGTGCTCTCCGTTAATTGTCAGATTGCCACTATTGTGGATTTCGGATGAGTTGCCGCTGGTCGCCAAACCGGCAATTCCGCCCATATGGTTGATGGATTTAATGGTTCCATTCATTGTGATATTGCCCTTGTTGGTTACTCCCGTGCGAGCTCCTGCCGAAACGTATCCCGCGATACCACCGATGCAGGTGCTTGCTATGAGGTTGTCGGCATCTGTTGTAATGCCGTTGTCGAAGGTGACATTGCTGTGAATGTTGATATCGCCCTCGTTCAACGCGGTAGTGATAGCCTTTGACTGAAGGGATGTGATGCCTGCGATGTGGATACCGTTACCTACGATTGAGGTTACTGCTGCGTCGCTACCGATATTGATGTTACCATAGTTCTTTAAGTTATTCATCGTTCCGGTAACGTAACCTATTACGCCCGAGATATTAACCTTTCCGTATGTGGCAGTAGAGGCAATGTCTGCGTGCATCGATACACTTGCATTGAAGTTGATGTCGCCACGATTTGTGGAGTCGGTTGTTGAGCCCGAGGCCTTGGCGTAGTATGTACAAACACCCGAAACACCCACACCTGCTTGACCATCCTTTCGTGCGGCAATGATATTGCCGTTGATGGTGATGTCGCCACCTGCTTTGTTTTCGCAATTACTCAATGGCATATTGGTATATGTTACGATGCCTGCTACACGATAGTACATCGCACTACTTACAGGGGTGTCTGTCGCCGATGAGCCATTTACGGTAATAGCAGCATCGTTTGTACAAGAGTCGATAGAACCCGTAGTTGCAATGCTACCGAGAACACCTGCCACATTGAATCCGTGGAATGTAACATCCTCGCTAATGCTGATATCTGCTCCCGAGAGGTTGTGGTTGTTGTAGAATGTGATTGGAGTAACAACGGCTCCGACACCTCCAATAACAAGTGAACGAATCTTACCGCCGGAGAGGGTGATTGTTCCGTAGTTGTTATTGCCCTCAACCGAACCCGTCGAGTGGCCGAAAACACCACCGATAATTGTTGCATCGTAGGCGAGGCCATAGTTACCGCCCGAGATGGCGTTGAAATCGATTGCACCATAGTTGGTGTTATTCTTCAAATCGGCGCGATTCTGTTCCCATCCAAGTCCTGCAACACCACCGATGGTTGGCGAGAGTACCATCTCCTTGCTGCCGTCGTGGTAGTTAATCCTACCTGTGGTCTTTGCCGTGTTGCCATTTACGCAACCTGTAACCGTTGTACCTTGATAGCTGCCATCTTCCAAAGAGTAGTAGGAGGCTCCTGCCACAACACCACCGATATTCGGATTGACAACAACCGCATTGTCAGGATTTACGATGTGGTCAATTTGGATGTTAATCTCGTTTACGCAGTTGCGGAATGTTCCACCCTTCGAGAGACCTACCATACCTCCAATATTGATAATGTTATACTTCGATTCAGGTGCGGTAGGGAGCTCCAAAGTAGGGTTATCTACTGTGATAGTGCCGCTTGTGTGGCACTCCGAGATTACCGCCTCGTGGCCAATTTGGCATGCAATAGCACCCAAAATCAAACGATTGTTTGATGCGATATTTACCTCTACAAGGTCGAGATTCTTGATAACGGCAGCCGTATGGTTGAACAACGGAGCCGACAAACCCTTGATATAGCATCCTGCCTCCTTGTTGCCGTCGAATGTGTAGGCTCCAAACTCCTCGATAGGAGTCCAAGACTCTCCTGTCATATCAATCTGTCCTACCAACTTTACGGTGGTATAAGGAGCAAAGTTTGCTGCAATCTGTGCGAACTCCATCAAGTCCTCCTTAGTCTCGATAAGGAAAATTTCGCTATCGCTGACGTTTGATGCAAATGGGAACTCCGCAAATTCGCGTACCTTACCAGCCGAGATGGCCTTCTCGCCATTACTATCGAAACGGAGTGTCATCTTCTCGGTCTCGGTGTGGAGGATTATGGTGAATTTGCCATACTCGCCCGCAGGAACTGCGACATAGATTGGGGTTGCTGTTGCTGCGAGAGCCAGACCCTTGTCAAAGGTAACGGTAACGGAGTTTGTTGCATCAGCACGCGGAGTTGCCACTCCTGTAGTGCAATCTACATCGAAGGTGCCGGCAATCATCCCCGACTCGCTATTTACAACCATCTTTTTCAGAACTACGCCCTCGCCCTTTGGAGCTATGCGAAGAACGCCTGTGAGGTGGTTGAGCTGAATAGGGCCTTCGCTCTCTGTATAGCCATACATTGGGGCTGCGCCATTGCAGAATGACCCCTCCTTGTAGGCTTGAGTCGCCAAGAATGTTACAGGGTATTGACCCTCTGTTACCGAGGCCTCGGTGCCCTCTGCCGGAGCAGGATAGACTACGCTGTAGGGATGTGCCACCTCGCTCGTAAATGAGAATGTTGCGGAGGCTCCACCTGACTGCTCTGCCGTCAAGGCTGTCGAAGCTACGCCATTTACGGCAATAGCATCGCCCTCACTCCAAGTGACAGGATAGAGACCACTCTCCTTCTCACCGAGTTGAGTGCGCGAGTCCTCCAACGAGATAGTAATAGTGGTGTGACCTCCAAGCTCTACGCCGAGGTCATTTGTTGCATCGGTGGTACATGAAGTGACAACCATCGCTGCAACAGCAAAGAAAAGTTTTGAAAATTTTTTCATCTTTGGTTGGTATATTTAGTGTTTATTCTCTTTCTTGAAGGTCGAAGACTGTTGCGTTATAACTGCGTGCTCTGCAAATTTAATAAAAAAGTTGTTAAATAAAAAAAGTGGGCAGGAAAAAACCGCCCACTTCTGTTATTTTTTTGTACTACTACAAGTTGTCTTTCTCGATATCCTTGAAGTAGCGATATGTGCCAACCTTCAACTCAACGGTTGCCTGCTCGTCGCAAACAATCATTCCGTGAGGGTGAACCTGAAGTGCCGAAGCTGTGCAGGTGTGGGTGTAAGGGCCCTCAACGGCATTGTGCAATGCCATAGCCTTCTTGTGACCAAAGGCGAGGATTACAACCTCCTTTGCCGAGAGAACGGTTGCTACACCAACAGTCATCGCCAACTTTGGAACCTTGTTTACGTCGTTGTCGAAGAAGCGCGAGTTTACAACCAATGTGTCATAAGTCAAAGACTTAACACGTGTGCGTGAGTTGAGCGACGAGAATGGCTCGTTGAAGGCCAAGTGGCCGTCCTCGCCAATACCGCCCAAGAACAAATCGATACCACCTGCAGCAACAATCTTTGCCTCGTAGTCAGCGCACTCCTTTGCCAAGTCCGGAGCATTTCCGTTGAGGATGTTTACATTCTCAGGGTTTACATCTACGTGGCTGAAGAAGTTGTTCCACATAAAGGAGTGGTAGTTCTCGGGGTGCTCCTCAGGCAAACCTACATACTCGTCCATATTGAATGTCACAACATTCTTGAACGATACCTTACCGGCCTTGTACAACTCGATAAGGTGAGCATAGGTTGCGAGTGGGGTAGAGCCTGTAGGCAAACCAAGAACGAAACGGCCGCCTGCCGCCTCTTTCTCGTTGATACGATTTACGATGTACTCCGCAATCCAACGGCTCGCATCCTGTACATTCTCCTGAATAATAAGTCTCATAATTTTGCTCTATTTTATTTGTTAAAACATTCTTACGAACACCTCAATAGCCTGATACTCGGCCATTCCGAGTGCATCATACTGCTTTGCTGTGGTCTGTGTGCGCTCCTCGCTTCGCTGCCAGAACTCGCGTGGGTCGTCGCCAGGGAAAGGAACAATATCCTTCTGCGAAAGGTGACGATAGATGGCGTGACGCTTCATAATCATCTCGTTTGGCGAGAGAGGCACTGCCATATCTACCGAACCGAGATCCCACTCCATCCAAGCTCCACGATAGAGCCACAAGTGGCAATCCTTGAACCACTCATCCTCGCGTACCACCTCGATAGCCTCCAAAACAATCTCAATGCAGGTGCGGTGTGTTCCGTGTGGGTCGGAGAGGTCGCCTGCTGCATAAATCTGGTGAGGCTTAACCTCGCGCAACAACTTAGCAACAATGTCGATATCCTCCTTTGTGAATGGGCTCTTGCGAATACCTCCTGTCTCGTAGAATGGCAAGTTGAGGAAGTGTGCGTTGGTGTCGGCATTGAGACCGAACGAACGTACCGCTGCACGAGCCTCGGCACGGCGCAAGGCACCTTTGATATTGAGCAGAGCGCGTGGCTCAGGCTCTCCCGGACGCTTGCCCTTGATGATACTCTCTACATTTGCATACTCGTCGGCAAATCCCAACTCGTGAGCAACGTCAATATTTTGCAATACTACATCGTCGTGTACGGCAACATTTCCCGATGTCTCGTATGCCACGTGCACATTGTGTCCCTGCTCCACGAGGCGGATAAATGTTCCACCCATCGAGATAACATCGTCATCCGGATGCGGCGAGAAGATCAATACATTCTTTGGGAATGGAGTGGACTTCACAGGACGTGTCGAGTCGTCGGCATTTGGCTTACCGCCTGGCCAGCCTGTGATAGTGTGCTGCAAATCGTTGAATACGTCGATATTGATTTGGTCGTAGGTGCGGCCCTGCTCCAACAACTCGCCGAGAGAGTTCTCGATATAGTCCTTGTGGGTGAGCTTCAAGATAGGCTTATTTACAACGCCACACAACCATACTACGGCCTTACGTGTGAACTTTGGAGTCCACTCGCACGAACCAACGAGCCAAGGGGTCTGAATACGTGTGAGCTGTGATGCTGCGCCCTCGTCAATTACAATCTCGATATTCTGGTGCTCCTGCAAGCAAGATGCGGGAACCTGCTCCGACATCTCGCCCTCGACGATACGATGAACGATACGAGCCTTATCCTCGCCCCAAGCCATAGCGATAATGCGCTCGGCCTTCATAATGGTACCGATACCCATTGTGATAGCCATCTTTGGAGTGTTCTCCAAGCCGCTGAATGCCTTCGACTGTACCTTGCGGGTCTGGTACGAGAGCTGTACGAGACGTGTGCCCGACTTTGCATACGAGCCAGGCTCATTGAAACCAACCTGTCCATCCTCGCCAACGCCGATAATCATCAAATCGATATGCTCCTTGCCGTAGTTTGCGCAGAAGTTCGACAACTCCTCGCGCGAGAGTGTGCCGTCAGGGAAGTTGATGTTCTCGGGGAGAATATCAACCTGGTCGAGCAACTCCTCGTGAATACGATAGTTGCGGCTCTGCTTCTCGGTAGGCTGAATAGGGTAAAATTCATCGAGGCTGTAAACTGCCACATTTGCAAAACTTACCTCACCGGCCTTATGACGCTTAACGAGTTCGCGATAGAGACCTATCGGTGTCTTTCCGGTTGTCAATCCAAGCACAAAAGGTTTTTCGCCCTTGTGCGCCTTAATCGCTTCTACAATAGTGTCGGCAACATATTGTACACCGGCATACTCACTCTCATAGGCCTGCGTTGCGATTCTCTCGTAGCGCTGCGTAAGATCCTTGAACGCCTCATCGGCAATCAAACCGCCATCTTTTGGCAATGCATACTTGTTGTTCATTTTGCTCTATTTTTTTGAAGTTATGTTGTTTGTCTTACTCCTCTGTGTCGGCCTCGGCCATTGTGTGATAGACATTTACCACATCATCGTCCTCCTCCAACTTCTCTACAAGCTTCTCTACGGCCTCGCGACCCTCTGCATCGAGCTCCTTGGTGTCGGTAGGAATTCGTACCGACTCTCCCGATACAATCTCATAACCCTGGTCGTCCAACCACTTCTGGATAGCACCAAACGACTCGTATGGAGCATATACATTGATGCCGTCCTCCTCTACGTAGAACTCATCTACGCCGAGGTCTATCATCTCGAGCTCAAGCTCCTCTGGGTCAGCACCCTCGGCCTTGAACTTGAAGACGCACTTATGCTCGAACATAAAGCCTACAGAACCCGAGTTACCGAGCGTACCACCGCACTTGTTGAAGTACATACGCACATTTGCTACGGTACGGTTTGTGTTGTCGGTTGCCGTCTCCACCAAGAAAGCTACGCCATTAGGGCCATATCCCTCATATACTACCTCCTTGTAATCTGCAGCATCCTTCTCGGTTGCTCTCTTGATTGCGCGCTCCACATTCTCCTTCGGCATATTCTCCGCCTTCGCATTCTGCATCAGGATTCGAAGTCTTGTGTTTGCCGATGGGTCGCTACCTCCTGCCTTTACTGCAATCTCAATCTCCTTTCCAATCTTAGTAAAGACACGGGCCATATGTCCCCATCTCTTCATCTTTCTCGCTTTGCGATACTCAAACGCTCTTCCCATAATTGTTCTTTTTATTTGTTTATAAACTTATTGCTTCCTATTCCGTAAATCGTTCCGATGAGCTCTTTTTGTCCTGCACTTCGGGCAAGCAAAATGCCCACATAGGCCGATTTTACTCCATTGGGAGGTTTCCTGTTGCCTCTCTAAATCGCACGTTTCGATGCTCCCTCAATTTAGCTCTCTTCTCATGTGGGTGAAATATAATTTCACTTTCCAACCCACAAAGTTATAAAATATCGCTCTAAAATTCAACTTTTCGGTAAAAATTTTGCAAAATAGAAAAAAGGTTGTACCTTTGCCCCTGGAAAGATGGCAGAGTGGTCGAATGCGCCGGTCTTGAAAACCGATGAGCTGAGAGGCTCCGGGGGTTCGAATCCCTCTCTTTCCGCCACAAAGGAGAAGCGTTTTTTCGCTTCTCCTTTTTTTGCTTCATTCGAGGGCTTCGTTCAGTCGGTGGCGGTGTGGCAGAGTTGTCTGCGCTGCGGTGTGCGATTGCTTCGCAATTTATTGCTATAGTGTATAGTCGCCTTTGAAAACAAGTTTTCAGCCGACCATACACAATATCAACAATCTTCGATTGTGCCCACCTTGCTTGCTCTGCTCAAACCTGCTGCGCCCGTTCAAATCCTGGTAGTGGGGGGGGGATTTTTCTTGGTGTGAAAATACAATTGGTTGCTGTGAAAAATCAATTTGGTAGGGGTGTGATAGGGTGATTGGCGAGCGTGGGCATAAAGGAAAGCGGTGACTATAACGGCTTTCCGACTACTCTGATTATCCGGGGGTTAGCGGAGTCTCTTTCCGATATCTTCGTGTTTTGTGCGGAGATAGGAGATAAAGTCGGGGGAGTCGATAACCTCGATATCTTCGGCCAAGCCCATCACAAAGCGGCCGATTCCTGCATAGTTGCACACCTCGGTATCGAGTAGCCAATGCTGCTCATCAACCTGCGTGATGTCGCGTTCCGAGAGGGGGTACTCCTCGGTAATAAGGTTGTGGGCCATAACCCCGAGACGTAATTTTACCCTCGAAAGTTCAAAGCCCATATTGCGGAAAATATCGATATGTCCGCATCGATGCTCCTCCTCGTGCTGCCACTTTGAGTCGAGCACCTCCACTTCGCCGATACGAGCCGTATTAAAGAGTTTGGTTTTACCGTCGGAGGTGTCGTAGCACCAAATCTGTACATAGTTGGTAGTGAAGGCTATAGGCTCGACAAGTCGGTCGCGCTTGGAGCTTGTATGCGATGATGAATAGTCGTGTAGAATCACTTGGGTATGCTCCTCGATAGCCTCTATTATACGATTGACATTCTCGGCATTTTTGCCCTTGACGATGCTGTTTGCAAGCGATGTGCAATTATATACCGAGGAGAGTTTGCGACGCAGATTCTGTTTTAGGGTGTTGGTGTCGTCCAATGCACCGATAAGCTGATTTACGATATGGGCCTCCTCGTCCGTAAAGTGTATCAACTGCGATATATCCTTGAAGTATGGGCTCTCCTTGCCGAGACGATATATGCCGCCCTCCTCCTTATGCACCACAAACCCCACCTCTTTGAAGGTGTCGATATAGCGGTAGATAGAGCGATAGGAGGTGTCGAGTCGCTCCGCCAACTCCTCAATGGAGTAGCGGTTTGAACCCGTCATCATCTTCATCAAGCGAAGTACTCGTTCGATTTTTGGTTGATCCATACCTCTATATTCTATGTCGAGAACTCTTATCCTCTGTGGCTCTTTTTCTCCCTCTTGGTATTCTCCTTCTTCTGCATACAAGGCATATACTTGGCCTTGCCGAGATTGAATCCGACTCCGACATATACGTTTGCGGAGGTCATCATCTTCGGAATAGGAATCTTTTGGTTGTAAACCGCAAATCGGGTGTCGATAAAGTCGGCACCGAGGAAGAGGTTGAAGCCTGTAGGGTGGATATTCAATGCCCAGCCGAGTACTCCGGGTTGATTTCCGTTGAGGAAGGTGTGGCTGAAGGATGTCGAGAGCCAGCGACCGATACGGAAGTTTACCGATGCAGTGAGTTCGGTGCGGGTGAAATTCTGACAGAACTCTGTATGCGAGAGAACACCGAAGGCGATATGGTTGTTGAGGATGTTGTACTCGATACCTCCGTTGAGCGAACAAGTGAGGCGGGTTACATACTTCTGCTCCGGTTCGGCCATTGTCGCCTCGAAGCCGCCATCAATTTTGGCCTCTCCCGTTGTAAGATCGAAGCCCTCATAGATAAAGTTCGCCTTGCCCACAGCATTAACCGTTGTATTGTTGTGCCATTTGATAAAGCCGATGTCGTTAGCACCCACCGAGATACGGAGGTGGTCATCGAGGAGTCGAAATTCAAATCCTAAATCTACGCCCAATCCCCAACTCTTGACACTCTTCAACATCTGCGTCATATCCTGCTGCATAATAGCATCGATAGAAAACTCCGAGCCCGGAACATAGTTGCGAGTAAAGACAGGGCAGTTTCCTCGGATATTTCCCAACAACTCGGCATTTACCACATTGTCTGTGACGTTGAGGTACATTTTATCCATCTTCATCGAGAGGTCGGCCAAACCGACAAGCCCCTTAACTCGGAAACCAAAGGTGATAAACTCCTTGATTGGCACTGCAAATCCGACATTTGCCTCGAGATATTCGCGGTTGGAGATGTGGGTATCGCCGAGGTCATAGTAGCCATTCGACAAGCTCTTCAAGGCCGAGAACATATCCTTTGAGAGGGTAATTTCGGTATTTGAGCGTAGGTTGAGGTTGAAACTCCAGAACAACTTCTTGGTGTGGGCTCCAAAACCAATCAATGATGTGTTCAGATTTGCACTAATCTTGCCCTTGTTGCTCAACTTGCCGAGAAATTCATCGGCCGATACTCCGCTGTGCATAAATGTATAGATGCCTCCCTCCTTCTTGTAGAAGAGGTTGTTTACGGAGAAATAGTTATTGCCGAAATCGACTCCTAAACCACCCAAGGCAGGAATTTTGATATATCCTCGAGTTGGTGCGAGTGCGGCATTCATATCTGTACGGAAGTATGAACCCTCCATAAAGTAGGCTGTGCGCATTTGGGCTGATGTGGTTGCCAATCCTCCTAAAATGGCAGCGATGACGATGATTATTCTATTTGAAAACTTCATAACTGCTTACTTCTCTTCATTATTTAAGAAATCGAAAATATCTACTGTCAAGCCATCGCGGATGCGGAGCTTTAATTTACCCTCGATAAATTGGTCCTTCGAGAGTTTAGCCTCGGTGTTGTCTGCATCGTATAGCGAGAACTTGAACATCACACCATCAGCACTCTTCAAACCGGCCAACGACTTGCTCTCGCCGAGGTCGAAGTCGAGGTCTATAACCGAGATACTCTTTTCGCCATTAGCAGGGTTGTGTCCCTGAATAAGGCAGTTGTTGATGTTGAGCTTTGCTTCAATGTTTTCGGTTGTGCCCTCAGCATTTATCAACCACGCAGACACTACGATATTGAATGGGATGTTGGTGCCGAACTCAGCTACAAGGCCTACGTCGCCAACCTTCAAGCCTTTGGTCTCGTCTGCAATATTTACGAAGGTCTCGTTCAAGTCGGTGATGGCATCCTCGTAGGCGATATCCACATTTCCTTCAAACTCAAATGGTATCACAACCTCGTATTGGTACTCGAGATCGTAGCCCAACGCTGCACGAGCGAGGTCAATGGTGTAGGTCTGCTCCTTGTCCGATGCTACTACCATATTGACAGTAATCTTCGATGGGATTCCGCTTGAAAGGATATTCGCCAACTCCTCGACAGCAACGAATGTTACACCCTCGACGGCTCCATACTTTGCGGCGTTGCGCGGTGTGGAGAGGATGATGTTTGATGCTCCTGTTCCGGCAATAGTGATTGTAGGAGTGTTGATGGTTTGCAAAAGTTTGCCCTCGTTGTCGTAGCCCTTGATGGAGAGGTTGGCCTTGAATGGGATGCCCGTTGGATTATCCTTCAACTTAACATTGAGAATAGGGTTAATCTTCAAGGAGTTGATATCCAATCCAAGGTTTCCGAGTTCGCCCAAGCTAACGGCCATCTCGTCAGGTGCAACCTCTATGTTTACACCTCCGGTAAATTTGCGAACCTCGATGTCGTCAATCTTAATATCCACATCAATCTTTGCATCGCTGGCCGCTGCGAGGTCGATGTTCTCGCCACTCTTAATCTTTACACTACCTGTCACAGGGAACGACTGATTCAGAGTAACCTTGCCATCGACAACTGCAGGAATGTTCTCCAATGCGTCGAATTTGATTGTCTTTACCAAGCGCGCCTCGTTTGGCTTCCAGCTCTCCTTGATGGAGAGAATATAGTCGCCATTCTCATTCTGCTGAATAAGTTTGCTCGAAATCATATCGGCAGTAGGGTGGAGCAACTTGCCGAGATTTACGGCAACCTCCGCCTCCAACTCGTTTACAGGGAATTTAGAGCCCTCCATAGCTCCGAATGAGAAGGTCATCGAAAGAGGCTCATCCTTGCTGTTGGCCTTGCCAATCTCGATGCGCTCAATCGAAGATATCATCTCCGGAATGTCGATACTCTGCGAGAGGGTAGGAATCTGATCCTCGAAGTCAAAGTTGAACGACTTATCCTCATTCCATGTAACTTTGGTATTTGCGGTGTCGATGGTGAGTGTCGATTCGGCGATGCTTACCGTTACATTGAGGTCGTGCGGAGGGGTGAGGGCCGATGCCAATACGGTGTGGCCGTCAAGTACCTCCAGATGAACAGATGCGGTTATATTCTCGTTAATTGTCAGCTGACCAAGCTCCTGCTTGATGGTCTCGGCCTTGCAGTCGATATACTCGAGCGAGAGCCTTACTCCCTTCGCGAGGTCGGCAGTTGAGGCAATCAGGGTGTTTGTTGTGGTGTCCAACAACTCGTTCTTGCGGAAGTGCATACACTTTGGAAGTCCAATCTCGATATATGGCGAGATTGGCTCGTTGGTGAGGTTGTCCATTGCCGAAAACCACTCCAAACCATTGAGATTTATCACTATCTCGGTATCTTCGGTAAAGGCTATCCTCTCCACGTCGATTGCACTTGGAAGGCCGTTGAACGAGTACGAAAGCGGCTCGCTCAATGTCGGAATATCGAAGTGGTTGATAACAATCTCCACATCCTTATACTCAGGAGCTGCCGATAAAGAGAAGGTCGGCATAGCATCGATATTGTAGTTTCCGTTGCAGAGGTTGAAACTCAGGTCATAGCTGTACTTGATGTGATCCTCGATTACCAGCAGACCATCGTTAAAGGCGTGGTCGCTGTAGTCTATGCGGTGGAGATATACCAATATGCTGACGCTTTTCTGTTTCTTGTCCAAAGAGAGTCTCTTGGTTAGGATGTTGTGGGTCGCGGTCGGGAAGTCGTTGCCATTTTCGTCGCGGAGGTAATAGCCGTGAGGGAACTCCACCTTAAGGTCGATTGTTCCGCCTCCGTTGATATCCTGCAAACCGTTCATATCGATATTGATGGTGAATGGTGCGCCGAATGGATGTTCGCTGCAACCAAACTCTACCCAATCGACCTTATTCAACTGCTCCAAGATGGAGAGCGAGGCGTTGAATACCACCTCGTCGCTATGTGAGCAGGAGAAAGGGGTAGTAGGTACCAAATACTCCGGCAATGTGCCTTGGCCCTTCAAAATGGTTGGCAGGCCGAGGTCTAAGACTTGCGAAATGTTGATTGGTGCCACCTTGACTATTTGGCCGATATCGGGAAGGTTGATATCAAATTTACGACTAATACCTCTTAGGTTCAGGTTTTTAGGCATTTGTTGGAACGTAAACTCCAGCGGATTGAGCTTTGGCGAGAGTCCTGTAATTGTTGGAATGGAGATTCCCTCCACGGACAACTTCTCATACTTGGTAGGGTCGTCGCCAAAAGAGGAGAAACGAACCTGATATACACCCTCTTCGTTGCTGCCCAACTTGTCATTTTCATCGAGGAGGTCGCTAAGTTTAATTTTGTTAAGCTCACCGAGTGGCAGAACCAGCTCCTCACCGCCGACTGTAACCTCTCCGGAGACCTCCGAGAGTTCAAAATCGCGGTCAATGCATCCTACAAACGCCATTGCTGCGCAAATAGAAAATGCGACAAAAGTTCTCTTCATATCGTTATTTGGTAAAAGTTTTGATTTTCAAACCACTTCATCAATGCAAAGATAGTGTTAATTTTTCAAATTAAGCGTTATTCTTGCAAAAATTACTATCTTTGTTGTGAATTATGTCCGAAAACGAGAAAATAGCCCTGAAAGAGCAGGTTGCTCTACTGCCGATGTCGGCCGGTTGCTATCTCTTCGAGAATAGCAAAGGGGAGGTTATATATGTGGGCAAGGCCAAACATCTGCGCAATCGTGTGCGCTCCTATTTTGTGGAGAATCGCGACCACTCGGCCAAAGTCAGGGTGATGGTGCGGCAGATTGCCTCGATGCGGCACATTGTTGTCGATAGCGAGACCGATGCTCTGCTGCTGGAAAATTCGCTTATTAAAACCCTCCAACCGCGCTACAACATCCTTCTCAAGGATGACAAATCATACCCTTGGATTATGGTTACGGCGGAGCAGTTCCCGCGCATCCTCTCTACGCGCCAGCTGGTGCGCGACGGGTCGCACTATTATGGCCCTTACGGCTCTATATCTGCCCAAAGGGCCGTTCTCGACTTTATACGCGAGGCTCTGCCTCTCCGAATCTGCCGTCAGAAGATGACCGAGGAGAGCGTTGCCAAGTCGAAACATTCGCCCTGCCTACAGTATCATCTCGGCAACTGCAAAGCCCCATGTATCGGCAGGTGTTCGCGCGAGGAGTATCAGAACTTTATAGATATTGCAACATCGGTGCTGAAGGGTGATTTGCGACCTGTGAGAGGCTATCTCGAAGGAGAGATGATGCGGGCTGCCGAAGAGCTTAAATTTGAGATTGCAGCTCGTTACAAGGCTCGTTTAGATGCTCTCGAACGATACGCATCGCGCTCGGTGATAGTAAGTGCCAAGATGGGCGACACGGATATCTTCTCGCTGTTGGTGGATGACGACGAGGCCTATTGCAACTTCCTCCGAGTGCGCAATGGTTCGATTACGGCTGTGCATACTGCGACGATTGGCGTGGGTGTAGAGAGCGACGAACGCGATATTATGACACTTGGTATTCAGCATATTAAGGAGAATATTGCAGGCGAATTGGCGCAGGAGGTTTTGGTCTCGGTGCTGCCCCACGAAGAGTTGTTCGAGGGTGTAAAATTTTCGGTGCCAAAGAGGGGTGAGAAGCACGATTTGTTGGATTTTTCGTTGCGTTCGGCAAAGACCACTCGGGCAGAACGACTCAAAAATCTCGAAATACACAATCCCGCACGCCATACCGATAGATTGATGGAGGCGATGCGCCGCGAGTTGCGCCTTGAAAAGGAGCCTCGTCATATCGAGTGTTTTGATAACTCCAACTTGCAGGGTACCAACCCCGTAGCATCGTGTGTGGTCTTCCGTGATGGTAAGCCGTCACGTAAAGAGTACCGCCACTTTAATATCAAAACTGTGGTTGGTGCGGATGATTTTGCCTCGATGCGGGAGATATTGACTCGCCGCTATTCGCGATTGCTGGAGGAGGGTGCCGCACTGCCCGATTTGATAGTTGTTGATGGTGGAAAGGGGCAACTCTCAAGTGCATACTCTGTGTTGCAGGAGTTGGGTATTGCCGAAAGAGTGCCTATTGTCGGCTTGGCCAAGAGGTTGGAGGAGGTATTCTATCCGAATGACCCTATGCCGTACTATTTGAGCCGTACGGGAGAGCCTCTGAAGGTTATCTGCCATATCCGCGATGAGGCGCACCGCTTTGGTATAACCCACCATCGCAACCGCCGCAGCAAAAATTTTATAAAGACAGGCTTGGAAGGTATTGAAGGTGTTGGTGATAAGAGTGTTACAGCTCTGTTGCGCCATTTTCGCACGGTAGCCAATATCCGCAAAGCTCCACTTGAGGAGATTGCCAAAATAGTGGGGCAGTCGAGGGCCCTCAAGGTTGTTCAACATCTAACAAAAATGGCTGACCAAAATTGATATGGTCAGCCATTGATTATCCCTTAATTACTGAATGACAATTCATCCGAGGAGGTGTCGATAACAATAGGTTTCGACTTATCGACCTTGCCTGCCAAAATTCGCTTCGACAGCTCGTTGATAACCTCTCGCTGAATCACTCGCTTGACAGGTCGCGCCCCATACGCCGCATCGTAACCAACGTGGGCAATCCATCTGCGGGCCGAGTCGGTGACACGTAGCTCTATGCCACTCTGTTTGAGCATCTTGTGTATGATGCCGAGCTGGATATCCACAATCTGTAAAATATCCTTTTCGCTGAGTGGCTCGAACATCACAATCTCGTCGATACGGTTCAAAAACTCGGGTTTGAGTTGTAGCTTCAGCTGTTCGACAACCTCGTTTCGGGTCTGCTCAATCACCTCTGCCGAGACCTCGCCCCTCTCGCTCAATGCACGCGAGAATCGTTCTTGAATGGTGAGTGCCCCCATATTAGAGGTCATAATAATAATGGTGTTGCGGAAATCGACGGTACGCCCCTTGTTGTCGGTAAGTCGGCCATCGTCAAGCACCTGCAATAAGATGTTGAATACATCGGGGTGTGCCTTCTCAATCTCGTCGAGCAGCACCACCGAGTATGGCTTGCGACGCACAGCCTCGGTGAGCTGTCCCCCCTCGTCATAGCCTACATATCCCGGAGGTGCTCCAACCAAACGCGATACGGCGTGTCGTTCCTGGTACTCGCTCATATCAATACGTGTCATCATATTTTCGTCGTTGAAGAGGAACTCTGCCAAAGCTCGAGCCAACTCGGTCTTTCCCACTCCGGTCGAGCCGAGGAAGATAAATGAGCCTATAGGCTTTCGGGCATCGGAGAGACCGGCGCGAGCTCGACGTACTGCATCCGATACAACCCCAATAGCCTGCTCTTGTCCCACTACGCGAGTGTGCAGCGCAGCCTCCATATTGAGCAACTTTTCGCGTTCGGATGCCAACATTCTTGCAACGGGGATTCCCGTCCAGCGTGATACCACCTCCGCAATATCCTCGGCATCGACCTCCTCCTTAATCATCGAGCCGGAAGCTGTACTCTCTTTTAGCTCCTCGTTGAGCTTTTTGATTGTGTTTTCGGCCTCCACGATTGAGCCGTAACGAATCTCTGCCACACGGCCATAGTCGCCTGTGCGCTCTGCTTGCTGTGCCTCGATTTTGAGCTGTTCTATGCGCTCCTTCTCCTGCTGAATCTTGCGGATGAGGTCGCGCTCGCCCTCCCACTTGGCGCGCATTGCCGAGGAGCGCGATTTCAAATCCTCAATCTCCTTGTCGAGGGTAGCAATACGCTCCTTGTCTCCCTCGCGACGAATAGCCTCACGCTCAATCTCGAGCTGGCGAATACGGCGGTCGAGCGAATCCAACTCCTCGGGTACGGAGTTCATCTCCAGACGGAGTCGCGATGCTGCCTCATCGACCAAATCTATCGCCTTGTCGGGTAGGAAACGGGTGGTGATATAGCGGTGCGAAAGCTCTACTGCCGAGACAATCGCCTCATCCTTGATACGCACTTTGTGGTGGTTTTCGTATCGCTCCTTCAGACCTCGCAAAATCGAGACGGCATCCTCGGGCGTTGGCTCCTCGACCATTACCTTTTGGAATCGTCGCTCGAGGGCCTTATCCTGCTCAAAATACTTCTGAAACTCGTCGAGGGTGGTAGCGCCTATAGTGCGCAACTCGCCACGTGCAAGGGCCGGCTTGAGGATGTTTGCCGCATCCATTGCTCCACTCGATTTTCCGGCACCTACAAGGGTGTGTATCTCGTCAATGAAGAGCAGTACTTCGCCCTCACTCTCAATTACTTCGTTGATTACGGCCTTGAGTCGCTCCTCGAATTCGCCCTGATATTTTGCACCTGCAATCAAGGCTCCCATATCGAGCGAGAAGATACGCTTTGAGCGTAGATTTTCGGGTACATCGCCGTCGATAATTCGGCGGGCAATGCCCTCGACAATAGCGGTCTTTCCCACTCCGGCCTCGCCTACGAGGACAGGGTTGTTTTTGGTACGGCGCGAGAGTATCTGCAACACTCGTCGAATCTCCTCGTCGCGACCAATTACGGGGTCCAACTTACCTTGTCGTGCCATCTCGTTGAGGTCTATTGCGTACTTGCCCAAGGCGTCGAACTCCTGCGATGAGGTCTGCGAATCGACGGTTGCGCCCTTGCGGAACTGTGTGATAGCCTCGATAAGTGCCTTTTCGGATACACCGTTGCGCTTGAGAATTTCGGATGCCTCTCCACGCTCTGCCACCAACCCGAGAAGAAGATGCTCGACCGAAGCGTACTTATCCTTGAATTTGGCCGTAAAATCTATTGCTCGTTGTATTACAAGCGATGTCTCGCGCGAGAAGAACTGCTCTCCGCCCGAGACCTTCGGGAGTCGGGTCACAGCCTCTGCCACCTCCTTGCGGAGCATAGGCACGGCTATACCCACGCGCCCAAGAAGAAAGGCCCCGAGAGCATTGTCGTCAGCAATTACCACTTGCAACAGATGCAGCGGCTCTACTGCTTGCTGGCCGTTTGCGCGGGCAAGAGTTGCAGCACTTTGCAATGCCTCCTGCGCCTTGATTGTTAGCTGATTCGTATTCATATTTTATCTCTTTTTGGTTTTGTTTCGTATTCTCTCTGTCTGTTTTTTGCAGTAACAAATCTTTTGCCAAGTGGTGAAAGAGTGCCGTTTTGTCGCTGCCACTGTCGTAAATGGCAAAAAAATATGACATCGACGCGACATTTTGGCTGAAAATTGGCAAATGTTGAACAAAGTTTATTAACTTTGTCGCGATTATGGAGAAATTTATAGTATCTGCTCGAAAATATCGTCCTGCCACCTTTGCAAGTGTGGTTGGACAGAACCATATCACCTCGACGCTCAAAAATGCTATCGAGCGTGGTCAGTTGGCACACGCCTATCTCTTTTGCGGACCTCGTGGTGTGGGAAAAACCACCTGTGCGCGAATCTTTGCGAAGGCTATAAACTGCCAACATCCTGTAGGTGCAGAGGCGTGCGACAAGTGCGATTCGTGTCTTTCGTTCAACGAAAATCGTTCGCTCAATATCCACGAGTTGGATGCTGCATCGAACAACTCGGTAGAGGATATCCGCAACCTTATCGAGCAGGTGCGTGTCCTTCCGCAGATAGGTCAATACTCTGTATTTATCATCGATGAGGTTCATATGCTCTCGTCGGCGGCATTCAACGCCTTCCTCAAGACCCTCGAGGAGCCACCGAAGCATGCGATTTTCATCCTTGCAACAACCGAGAAACACAAGATTATCCCTACTATTCTCTCGCGTTGTCAGATATACGACTTTAACCGAATCCGAGTGGAGGATGCGGTGGGCTATCTTCGCTATATCGCACAGAGCGAAGGTGTCGAGGCCGACGATGAGTCGCTCAACCTCATAGCTCAGAAGGCCGACGGAGGTATGCGTGATGCGCTGTCGATGTTCGATAAGGCGGTGTCGTTCTGCGGTACAAAGTTGGAGTATCGCGCTGTTGCGGCAACTCTCAATGTCCTCGACTACGAGACATATTTCCGCTTTACGGAGTTGCTGTTGCGGGGTGACTATGTAAATGCACTTTTGGAGTACGATGCTGTATTGTCGAAGGGCTTCTCCGGACAGATTTTTATGAGTGGATTGAATCAGCACTTCCGCGACCTGCTCGTGGCAAAGGGTCCTGCCATTTCGCTTATCGAATATACGGGCTCGCTGCTCGAAAAGTATCGCCAACAGGCGGCGGTGTGTCAGCCGGCATTCCTCTTCGGTGCAATATCGCTCCTGACCGAGGCAGACTCGAAGTTGCGAACCTCTTCGTCACAGCGTCTGCTTGTCGAGCTTACGCTGATGAAGATTTCGACACTCGGCGAAAAAAAAAACAATGAACTGACGGCTCCAATCGAAGCTAAATATGCTTTGCCCGATTTGGATGCCCAAGT
>JAZQIS010000054.1:0-35478 GCA_045541235.1 Alistipes sp. | reverse complement strand
TTTTAGAAAGTGTAGGCAACTGTCAGTTGAGAAGTTTGCAAGAAGTTGATTTTTCTGCCCCAAATTATCAAAGTGTCCCCTCATTTCGGAGTAAGTGTCCCTTATTTTCACGGTCGATATTCGGAGGGACACTTCGAGGTTCGGGCTATGTCGGATAGGGGCTCCACGAAGTCGGAGCGATTCCTACCGACAACAAATGAAAAACCCTCTGAAACGATGTTTCAAAGGGTTTTGCTTGATTTTGTCCTTAAAACTTTTGGACTTGGAGCGGAAAACGAGACTCGAACTCGCGACCCCAACCTTGGCAAGGTTGTGCTCTACCAACTGAGCTATTTCCGCATTTGTTAAGAACTTTGCGCCACCTTTATCGGTTTTGCGAGTGCAAATATAAGGCAAATATTTTTATCTTGCAAACAAAATACGAAAAAATTTAATTTTTTTAGCAATTATGCCCCGAAATTGGACAACTTTAGGGAATTTTGCCTCCTGTACATCCCTTTTAATATCTTCTTCAAAAGGGCCTACACCTCTGTTGCCATATGAATATATATATGGTGGCAGACCTTCCGACAAAATATCATAAAAGAGCTGCGGAACCCCTATTCCCGAGTCCCGTAGCCCATCGTAATTGACGATATTACTTATTTATTTTACTCTTTGCAGCCTTACCTGCAGCGACAGCCCTATTCTTAACGCTTGTCCAATCGTAATTGCGAATCAACCCTGCGATTGTTGCATAGAGCATCAAGAAGCAGCTCACTGCACAGAATACGAGTGCCGCAGCCACAAACAAACCAACCTTTATTGCCAAGCGCACCGGTCCTGTGCCATCGTCCTCGCTGGTAGTAGAGCCATCGCTCCACTTGGTAACAATATTGACAAAACCTATTCCCATACCTGCGGTGAGAAGACCACCCGAGAGCCACAAGCCAATCTTTTCGATCGTACCCAAATTGTCGGCCTCGCGACGATAACGGCTGATGGTGTAGCCACGAGGGCGTGCCGCAAAGATATATACCGGAATAAGCAGCAGGAAGAAGATATTCCAGAACAGAACAAAGTGTGCATCCGATTTCTTCTCATCGACCAAACCTTCGACCTCCTCCAATGCCATTTCCTGTACATCGTCGAAGTCGGCCTTCTGAAGCTTATCGAAACGCTCCTTCGTCTCCTCCATCTTCTTTTTGTTGTTCTCGATTTGGCCCTCATAGAACTCTTTGAGATCCTTGCCCAAATCGGGTTTAAGGAGCTCCTTCTCGTTATAGGCAATGTTGGAGATGGCTTGATAATAGTTGTGAGCCACATTGCGTTGCTCTCTATCATACCAAACCTTTGGCGAAACGAACGGATTGTCGTTGAAAACAAATTTTTGCTCTTTGAGTGTAGCAAGATTCAACTTTTTTAGTGGCTCCTCCTGCCAATTTTTGACTTGCTCCATCTTTTTCTCCACCTTGCTCACATCGCCCTGCTTGCTATCGGCAAACAGGTGCAGGATAATCACCGAAAGAATAACTCCGGCTATCACCTTCCACTGGAGTTTCCAATGACGTTTGCGCGACCACTTAACAACTTCGCGCAACTCGGTAACGCGCGAAGAAAATTCGATGTTAGGCTCCTTGAGGGCTTTTTCGGCCTTATCGAGCAGCTCCTCCATACGATCAACCTCCTCGGCAGTTGTAGGATAGATATTATCACTCTCAATATGTCCGCACTCCTTCTCGTCATCGTTTACGTGCGAAGAGACACATGTCGCCTCCCACAACAACTCATACGCTTCATCATTTGGATCTCCCTCTTGGGTTGCATTTTTCAACTCTTCCGGGTCAAAGGAGAGGT
This sequence comes from Alistipes sp., assembly GCA_045541235.1. GTDB lineage: Bacteria > Bacteroidota > Bacteroidia > Bacteroidales > Rikenellaceae > Alistipes. The sequence continues at coordinate 33,642 of JAZQIS010000054.1, read as the reverse complement.
AGCCTTCATCCTTGCCCTTTTTTACATTTTCTTTCATAATTAGACATTAGTTTAGGCGTTCAAAAATTCCATCTTGCTATATTACAGGTTCAAAGTTAAATAAAATAATGCAAAAAGCCCATATTTATCGAAAAATAATTTTTACTTATACCACTATCAGAAAAGAGAATCGAAAAAAGTTGTATTTCGATTTATTTATTATTTACTTTGTACTAAACAATAAAAACAGAGAATTATGAAAAACTATTTTAATCTTACAGGATATGTGGCCGTAATCACCGGTGCATCAACAGGTTTGGGAGTTCAAATGGCAAAGGCATACGCAAGTCAGGGTGCCAACCTTGTACTTATTGCGCGCCGACAAAATCTTTTGGAGGAGAATGCCAAGGCTATCTCCGAGGAGTTTGGGGTGGAGGTTCTCCCCTACCCTTGCGACATTACCGACACGGCACAAGTTCAGGGTGCCGTAAAGGCTACAATGGAGCGATTTGGTCGAGTTGATATTTTGGTAAACAATGCCGGTACAGGTGCGGTGGCTCCGGCCGAGGAGATTACCGATGAGCAGTTCAAACACGAGGTTGATATCGACCTCTTCGGCACATTTGTTTGCGCTCGCGAGTTTGGCAAGGAGATGATAAAGGCTCGATATGGACGAATTATCAATATCGCTTCGATGTATGGATTGGTCGGAAATATGATTGTCGGCAGTTCGCCATATCACGCGGCCAAAGGCGGAGTCGTAAACCTTACACGTGCATTGGCAGGCGAGTGGGGCAAGTACGGTATTACCGTAAACAGCATCTGCCCGGGATACTTCTACACCGACCTTACAACCGCAACTCTCGATAGTGACTACTTCCAGGCTATTGCAAAGCGTTCGATTCCGCTTGAGAGATATGGCCGTTCGGGCGAGTTGGATACCTGCGCCCTATTCCTCGCCTCACCGCGCAGCACCTATGTCAATGGCCAGAACATAGCTGTCGATGGTGGCTACACTGCAGTATAGCATGATTTTAACATAATGGTAATGATGCCAAAAGCGGCGCTTGAGTAAAAATATAAGTTGCTGTATATTTGGAAATTACAGCGATAATTTAGAGATTAGTAGAAACCGGTTTTCTACTAATCTCTATTTTCGGGTTTGGTTGCCTCTTTGAGCCACTGCAAATCCTCGTCGGAGAGTTCGTAAACCGAGGCCATACGATATACTCCTGCCCAAGCAGTGAGGTGGTTGTTGATGCTGCCTCGCTTGTTACCTACGGTGTGATATTTGCTCCACTCACTCGGGAAAATAGCCTCGTTCTTAGAGCCTATAGGACGCTCCAGACCCTGCCATATGGTCTTACCCTCGTAGGCAAAACCCTGCGTTCCATTGCGCCAGATAAGCTCGGCAACCTCGCGCCACAGAGGTTCGTTATCGACCTTTGCCAGCCACAGATACTCGCCAAGTAGCAATGCTCCGTACTCATCCAATGCAGCGTGCTCCACGCCTACGATATTTGCTCCCGCAGGCTTCCAATTATGGATTGTCAAATCGTCGTCGGCATCGTAGATTGGATTGTGGATGTATATCCACGATGTGAAATACCACGCCGCCTTACGGGCATAGTCGAGGTATTTTTCATCGCCCGTAACCTCGTACATATACTTTGCTGTGGTGAAGTATGGCTGAACGCCCTCCTTGTCGATACTTGCGCAATCCATCGCTCCACCAAAACAGCGGAAGTGGTTAATATCCCTGGTATAGTAGTAGTCAAAAGCCCTCTCTATAAGCGGCAGAATCCTCTCGTCTGCCGACATTGCGTGGTAGCGGGCAAGTCCCATAAGAACAAAGCCTGCTCCGTCGCCATTGTACGACACCACCTCGCCCGTCTTACCATCCCAGACCGAGCCAACTGCGCCATCCTCGCGCACACCTTTAATTACGATATCGACAATAGGTTTAACAGCATTTCGGAACTCCGAGCCATCCATTCCGTTGCGGTCGAGCAGCACCGCCACACGCGAAAGCTCGCTTATCGACCAACCCATATTCGAGGCATCGCGCTTGTGGTGTCCGCGGTCGCGATTGCTCATAAATATACCACTCTCATAGCGACGTGTCCTCAACCAGCTATGCAGCACCTTCAAGCCAAAGTCTATATCATCCTGTGACTTGTTGCGTAGGCCACGTTCGATAGAGAGGCGTGCCATTTGGAAAGTTTGGCTTCCGAAGCCGAGATCGCGACCTGCGCCCTTCAAATACTCCCCTTTTTTGAGACGTTTTGCCTCCTCGGGATTGTACTTATGCCAATGATTCTTATCGGGGTTCTGCTCGTAGTAGGATACAGGGTGTCCCTCCTCCGAAAGCCCCGAGCCATAGTATCCTGCACGGAATTTCATATCATCGAGGATACTCTCGTACCAATAGCCGTGCTCGTTCTGTCGGCGGCTCCAATCTTGGAACTTTTTGTCGAGTGCCAGCACCTCCTCCACACTCCACTGCGAAGGTACCGTGTGGTCAATCTTTCGCCACGCTACAGGGAACACCTCGGCAAAACCATATCCCTCAACCTTTGGCTTACCGATGAAGGCATTAGCCGTAACCACAAACTCCTGACCGGGGGCAAGGGTGATATAGTTGTCGATACGCTCCGAGAACTTCTGTTTGTCGGAGTAGCATAGCGGAGCCTCGGTTACAGGCCAATATATAAGGTGGCGCATTGAGCCATCTTCCAAAGGCTCCATAGAGCAGGAACTTACATACGATTCTGCATTTTTATCCGAAGCAAAGAGGGCAAAAACCGACTCCTTATTCTCCGAAATTGTGCACGAAGGGATGGAGCCACGGTCGTATGAGAACACCCACGGCTCGCCCTCATACTCCAGCCCTTGCGGGAAGTTTATCTTCTGTTTTTTGTTGTCCCAACTCTGCGGTAAATCGAGTTCGTCGCCAAAGGCATTACCATTATAGTTTATACCCGGAAAAAGGTATGAAGAGGCCTTAAAACGGGGTTCGGCAGCAAGAGCAACCTTGATTTTAACCTCGTTGTCGGTGCTGTTTTTCACACGCACATCCACACTCCACTCGTCGCCTTCGCGCGACGGCGTTGCCTCGGCCGTAACGCCCTCTATTTCAGGCAAGGTGTAGGCCGAAAAAGTGACATTCGAACCACACGCTGCTAAACACATTACCGCAAAAACATATGCAAGTTTTCTCGAAAAAATATTCATAATATCGACTAATAGGTTAGTAAAAAATTTTTCCACCACAAAATTAACTATTTTTTTGGAATATCAACAATCTCCCCTACAAACATTGCAATTTCGGGAAAATCAGCAACTTCTGCACCTCTGTTCATTGAAAAAAAATGGGTGTTCGTTGAAAATATTTTTATATATAATATAACACAGCTATTTTTGCGCCGATTTAAGATGGAAAATTATGAAGAAAATCTACTTTTTTGCGTTGATTTCAGCATTTGCGATGCTCTCGGCCTGCTCGAAGGCTGTAGATGAGGATTGCGCTCCTGCAATCAACACGCAGTCGAAACTCTCCATCGGTCTGCCTATCAACATCAGCCGTACGGCCATAGATGTGGATGGTAGAGCTTCGTGGATAGAGGGAGACTCCTTTGCTTTGTGGGCCGAGAACCGCACAGGTGTCCTAAGCCTCAACGGTGCCGAGTTCAAAATGATGTATTATTGGCACTCTATGCAGTCGGCGGTATTTACCTCCTCGGCCAATCCTATCGGAGAGGGTACATACTCCTACTACGCAGTCTCGCCAAAGCCAGAGTTGACAAACGCACTCAAGGCTACCTACACCATCCCTGCCGAGCAGAATGGTGCCTCGTTCAATGGCGCCTACGACATTATGGTGGCTACGCCTATCGAAGCTGAGGCCTTGTCTGCCGATAAGGTGAATAATCTTGCTCTCGACTTCCACCACAAGATGCACATGCTGAAGATGACCATTGCGGAGAATAACTTTCCTTTTGTTGTCAGCAAGCTTAACTTTGAGTTCCCATCGTCAGTTGTAGGAAAGGTTGTTGTCGATGCCCAAAATAGGGATGCAGCCGTAGAGGTTAGCGAGTCGGGCAATACTCTTACACTCAATGTTAACAAGGAACTGAATGCGAACGATGTGCTCTACGCTATCGTCTTACCGGGCTCTATCAATGGTGAGGTGAAACTGACTGCACAATCGACCCAGGGGCATACTTCGCTTCCTCGTGTATTTAATATGTCGAAGGAGTTGAAAGAGGGCCATATCACACCTATGTCGTTGGTTCTTCCAGACATCTTGCGTGTTACCACCATCCGTTTCTCGATTGGTAAGAACAATCTCGGCGAGGCGGTTCAGAAATTCACGATTCTCGACAACAATGGTGCCAACTTGGGCACTTTCAATGTAAATAGCTCGAATACTTACGAACTGAGCTACAATGGTGTGTTCGAGAATAGCGGCTATGGTAGCTTTAGTGGCAGAACCTTCACTGCTCGTTTCGAGAGCGCACACGCTATCGTGGAGCAGCAGTTTATAATGCCAACCATTGCAGAGTACACCACAACCGTTGTACCTGCGATAGATGTTCCATACCTACTCTTCGAGGACTTCTCGTGCATCCACACCGCAGGCGAGAGCTATGGTGACGACGAGCGTAACTCTGCCGAGGAGCGTAATCAACCAGGAGTAAACTTGGATCCATATATGTACCACACAGGATGGAATGCCGCTCGTTTCCAATTGGGTATTGGAACTTGTGCACGCATAAACGTTCGTTATCAAGCTGTATCGTCGTTGTTTACCTCTACTCATCGCGGACGTCTCGATACTCCAAAATTAGCAGGTTTGAAGAGCGGTGCAAAAGTAAACATTAAGGTTGAGTTTGATGCTGGAGCCCACGTTGATTCGGGTCTCGACGGATTCAACGGAACAAATTGCTCTATCATAGGTGTAGCCACCCATACCAATAGCGCGTCCACAATAAACGGAGTTGCGTCGGGTGCAGCACAGAGCGGAAGCCTGGGTGATTATGGTTCGACATTCTTTACGAAAAATCTCGACGATAGCTTCGGCACCGGCGACTTCGGAAACTCGTTCCCTACATTCAGCGGCACAACAACTAATGTAACCAATGCTACTCGATTGGTGTTCTATCCCGATACGTCAATTAAGGCGTCGGGTCTAAACGTCGGTAATGCAGAGTGCTTTATCTACATCGACAACATCAAGGTTTCAATCGCACAGTAAAACGACCAAGAGATATGAAAAAGATACTTTTTGCAATAGCACTTGCCGTCGTAGCGACTGCGTGCAACCATAAGGAGGGAGACTACACTGCTCAAGTGGGTAAAATCGCCATCGAGGCGGTAACTCGCGGTGAGGTGGATAACAACATCTCCTCGGCAGATAACAAGTTTGTGTTGAATAGCGAGCTTGTCCCTGTGGCAAACGACCTCAAGGTGGATATCGTAGGCAATAACGAGACCTTCTCGTGGGCAACGCTTGCCGAGTTCAATCTCGAGAACGAGAATCTGACCTTTGCCTCGGCACCCTACACCATCACCCTCTCCTACGGCGAGAAGGGTGTTGAGGGTTGGTCTAAGCCCTATTTCGAGGGTGTGACCACCGTGGAGGTTCCTCAATACGGCCTCACCGCAACGGCAAATGTGCAGGTGGCCGTTACCAACTCTATCGTTGCCGTCGAGACCACCGACAACTTCAATGGCTACTTCCCCGAGTCGTCGTTCAAAATCAACGGCTTCGATTGGGACTCGGCCAAGGCAGAGTTGCTCTTTATGAATGCCGGAGAGGTAACTATCAGTTGCGAGGCTACCCGCCAAACGGGCACCAAGACAAACCTCGAGACGAAGGTTACCCTTAAACCTACAACCCGTCACACCGTAAAATTCGACCTCTCGACCGCCGGCAAAGCAACCGTGAACATCATCTTCGACGATGAGCTGGAGGAGGTTATCGAGTTGGATTTTGAGTTGAACGACAAAGCTTAAATTTCGAATTATAATTAAAACTTAAAGATATGAAAATCGCAAAATTTACTGCAGTTGCCCTTTTGGCTCTCCTTGCAATGGTTGGTTGCAAAGAGCATCCATCTTTCGGAGGAGATGAGGGAACTACCATTTCAAACAAGGGCCTCCTTTCACTTGAGGGCATTTCGATTGATTGCCGCATCGACGAGAGTGTTCCCGATGCAGGCCTTACACCTTCGATGGAGGCTACACGCACATCGACAGATGTAAACAACTTCGACTGCTCGATTATCAACGAGGAGAACGAGGTGGTAATGTCATTCAAGTTTGGTGAGCGTCCAACCGAGGCTATAGAGCTCGAGACGGGCGACTACATCTTCAAAATCTATTCGGGGGAGGTTCCGGGTGCAGCTTGGGACACTCCTGTATATGGCACAGAGAAGGCATTTAAGATTGTACGTAACGAGACTACCGAGATTAAGGAGGTTGTCTGCTCGCTCTTGCAGATTAAGGTCTCTGTAACCTATGCTCCCGACCTTTTGGAGCGTTTGGGCGACAAGACTATCACAACCGTTGTCGTTGGCGACAACTCGTTGGAGTATCTCCTCACAGAGAGCCGCGCAGGATTCTTCGCTGCTCCCGAGGTAAGCAACAACATTGAGCTTCGCGTCAGCGGTACCTATGCTGCCGACAAGGTAAACTTCAAGCCTGTGGAGATGACCAAGGAGATTCGCGGCGTGAAGGTGGGTCAGCACAGCAAGGTGCACTTCTACATCGAGCACGCTGCCGAGGGTAATATCAGTGTGGGTGTAACCATCCGCGATTGGGTTACCGACGAGATTATCCCCTGCAATGTTGCCGACCTCGTAGCCGAGGAGGAGTGGAAAGATAACGAAGGTGGCAACACCGGTGGCGGAGAGGTTGTTGTAAGCGACCCTTCAATTGAGTGGATTGGCTACAACTTGGCCGACCGCGTAGTCATTGACGAGACCACAACAGGCGAGATTATGGTTCGCGCAAGCAAGGGTATCAAGGAGTTAATCGTGCAGATTGAGTCGGAGGTGTTGGTTCCTGCACTCCTGGGCAGCATTGGTCTGGCCGATGTGATGAATATCACATACCCCGAGAAGTCGTACGACTCGTCGAACCCAAGCCGCGTAATCGATACCGAGGTATTGAAGAGTGCCTTGAGCAAGGATTTCGGATTCAAGATTTGCGACGAGGTAATCGACAAGACCGAGGTGTTGTTCTCGATTACAACATTTATGGGAGCCTTGAACGCCGAGGCCGGAAACCACAACTTCCACTTCACCGTTATCGATAACGACGGCGTAAGCAAGACCGAGATTTTGAAACTTAGATCAACCGGAAACTAATAGGCAATGAAGAGATTTTACAACATACTGACAATCTGTGTGTGTGCTTTCTCGTTGGCCTTGTCTTCGTGCGTGAGCAATGGCAAGGTCGATGATGTAGCGGGCGACAACACCCCTTCAAACGACAAGGGTGCTGTGAAGATCTCCGTAGGCACGCGCACCGAGAGTGGTGGCGAGCGCGACTATGTGCTCTCCATCTACAAAAACGATGGCGGAAAGGCCACCCTCGTACGCAAGTACGACTCTTCAAAGGAGGATATGCAGAAGCCGGAGTATATTTGGCTCTTGGCGGGCAACTATACCGCAAAGGTTGAAAGCGGAGTGGCTGTGGCAGCAACCTTCAACGAGGCGGAGCAGTATCTCTATGGAGAGGGCGACTTCACCATCTCCGGAGGCGAGACTACAGCTATTCAGGTGGCTGCAAAGTTGCAGAATGTGCCTGTGGAGGTGGTATTCGACCAGACCGTTACCGATGGCTTCCTCGAGGGCTACAATGTGGAGGTTAAGGCTAACGACGAGGTGAAACTCTCCTACACAGAGAGCAAAAAGGGCTACTTCATTATGCCTTCGGGCGTAACTACTCTCTCGTGGCACTTTGTCGGCACCTTCGAGTATGAGGATGGCGAGCAGGTGGCTGTGGATAAGAGTGGTGTCATTGAAAATGTAGAGCCAAAGAAGGGCTACAAACTCTCGTTCAAATTCACAAAAGATGCAAGTGGTGCCCTCGGTGGTATCAACGTAACGGTTGATGAGAACATCGAGGAGCGCGACGACCACTTCTCCTTTAATCCCGACCCTGAGTTGAAGGGTGATGGTTTCGACCTTAACGTACTTTGCAACTATGCCGGTGGCGAGCGACGCTATGTTGCAACCTCGCCAGCCGAGTTCTGCGCAGTATCAATCGTAGTCGGCGACAAGGAGTTTAACCCTGTGGCAGAGACTGTTGCGGGAGTAACCCTCACAGGTTTGAACACCACAAAGCTCTATGTAACACTCTCGGATGACTTCTTCAACACACTCTGTGGAGGAAGCCACACCATCGAGTTGTGCGTAACCGACACCAGCGGTGGCGAGGCTCGTCGCGAGTTGCCTTACAACCTACAGGGTGTACAGGGATACAACAAGTCCGGTACAGACCTTTGGAATGGCACGGCTCTACTCTCGGCAACGGTATTTGGCACACCTTCTGCGGCTGAGATTATCTGCCGCGAGGGCGAGGGCGAGTGGATGCACTTCGCTGCCTCCTCGAGTGGCTCCAACACCTACACCGCACGAGTTGAGGGTATTGGTGCAGGACGCAACTATGAGTATAATCTTGTTATCGACGGAAAGACAGTTGGCACAAGTTTGGCATTTGCTACTGAACAGGGAGCGCAGATTCCTAACGGCGATATGGAGCAGTGGTCGCAGAGTGGCGATACATACTACCCGGGTGTAAGCAAGAGCGACAAGTATTGGGATACGGGTAATGGCGGTACTACGGTTATGGGCGATACAAACAAAAACCTTACCAGCAAGAGTACCGATGTTCGCCCAGGCTCGAAGGGCTCATACAGTGCATTCCTCGACTCGAAGGTTGTGTTGGGCAAGTTCGGTGCGGGTAACATCTTTGTCGGCAGCTTCGGCAAGGTGGTTATCACCTCATTGAGTGCTACCGTATATTTTGGCCAGCCATTTACCTTCAACGCCAAGCCAAAGGGTGTGAGAATGTGGGTCAAGTATAACTGCGGAAGCATCGACAATGTAGGTTCGGTGGGAGCAAAAGGCGATCCTGACCTGACAAAGATATTCTGCTGCCTCTGTAATTGGAGCAGCGCGTGGTGCGTAGATAGCGCAAAAGCCGATGCCACCACCTTCAGCCCAAGTATGGAGAACATCCGAAACTGCGCCGATTCGCGATATAGCGGAGTACTCTACACCGCATACTTCGACACGAACACCTCGAACAACGAGTGGCACGAGCTCTACATCCCATTCGAGAAGATAGAGGGCGCAGATGACAGCAAGGGGGCAAACTACCTCGTCTTGACCGCCACCTGTTCGGGATATGGAGACTTCTTCACCGGCTCGGCAGACTCGTGGATGTATATCGACGATGTCGAACTCGTCTACTAATATCTAAAAGGTAACACGACAGACCAATGAATAGATTTTTGAAAATAGTTACACTTCTGCTCCTTGCCCTGCCTTGTATGGTGGAGGCAAAGGGGCAGGAGGCTGTACCACAAGGCGACACTGTGCGCACACACAGCCATCGTCGCCAAAACCGAGGTGTCTCGAATATGAAGACCGAGTTTGTCCCTAAGGGACAATGGGTATTCGGAGGCTCGGTCTCCTACTCAACCCACACTAACAACAACTACAACTTCCTCATTATCGAGGATATCAAGTCGAATGGCTACCAATTCAAGATTTCGCCAATTTTGGGCTACGCCTACTCGCGTAACTCGTTGGTTGGAGTGCGTTTTGGTTACTCGCGTGGCTTGACCGAGTTGGATAATGCAAGCCTCTCGATAACGTCGCTCGACAACTCATTCTACTACTCGCTAAAGCACTCCTACAACGTGGAGGCACTGTGGCGCAAGTATATCCCACTGGGCAAGAACAACAAGCGTTTTGCCCTCTTTGCCGAGGTTTCGCTCGCTCTCGGTGGCTCGCAGTCGAAACTCGCTGCAGGCCCACAGCAGAGCCTCAGCGGCACCTACGCCACAAGCTTCGATGTTGCTCTCGGTGTAAATCCGGGTATCGCAGCTTTCCTCACCAACAATATGGCTATCGAGGTTAATGTCGGTGTGTTTGGCTTCAACTACTCGAACACTCGCCAGATTAGCAACCAGGTAGTATCGGGCGGAAGCTCATCTTCGCAAATGAACTTTAAGGTAAACATCTTCTCCATTGGATTAGGTGCATCGTTCTATCTATAAAATATGGGAGGCATTATGATGAAGAAGATATTTATACTATTGACAGCTCTCATTGTGGTAGCTTTGCCACAGGAGGCAGAGGCCCAGAGCCTTCTTTTTGGTCGTGACTCGGTTCGTGCAAGCAAGCACCCACGCTCACCTTTCCGCATCCACCGCATCGACCGCGAAATCGACAAAAACGTATTCGCCTATAAGGGTGAGTGGATTTGCGGAATCTCCGCATCGTATGGCACTCTCTCGTCGGATGATTCGGATATTGCACTCATTATCGAGAATCTTAAACTCGGAGGCTCGATTGTATCGGTAAAGCCATACTTTGGCTACCTCTACAAAAACAACCTCTCTATAGGTGCGCGATTCGGATATACCCACATGGCGGGCAACTTCGACAATGCAAACATCAACCTCGGCAACTTTATCAATGGCATAGAGATCAACACCGAGGGCATAGCATTGAACTACTTGAGTAACGCCTACTCGTTCGCTATCTTCCACCGCGCCTATGTGCCACTCGACAAGCGAGGTCGCTTCGGCGTATTCGGAGAGTTGGAGTTGGAGGGCTCGTATGGCCGTTCAAAGTTCGGCTTTATGTACAACAACGAGTGGAGCAGCTCGGTTTCGGACACCTACAAGGTGCGACTGAACTTCAATCCGGGTTTGGCAGCCTACATCTTCCCGAATGTCTGCGCTACGGTGTCATTTGGATTGGGAGGTTTGCAGTATAACCACATTAAGCAGTTCGATGCCGATATGAATCCTACAGGTGGCACACGTAACTTCTCGAAGTTGCGCTTCCGCCTCAACATCGCAGAGATTAACATCGGTGTAACCGTACACTTGTGGAGCAAGAAAAATGAACAAAAATTGAGATTGCAGCATGAATAGAAGAATTATTATAGCACTCTTTGCAGCTTTAACACTTGCTGCGTGCATCAAGAACGACCTTCCGAAGCCCGTGGTCGATCTCTTTATCGCTACGCTCGATGTGGAGGGCACAAACGGAGATATTGTACTCGACCGTTCGACATATACCGCTACAATCCCGCTTGCCGAGGAGACAAATATCGAGGCCGTTAAGTTCAACACCATCACCTTTGGTGCCGATGTTGTAACAAATGTCAGCTACGAGGCCGACGCTTCAAAGATTGAGGTATCGAAGGATTTGAACAACCGCGTTATCAATATGGCGGAGCCTGAGTACATCACCCTCTCCTACTTCCAGAGTTACGAGTGGAAGATTGTGGCAACACAAAGTATCAACCGCATCTGGACCGTAAATGGTCAGATTGGAGCTACAGAGTGGGATTTGGAGGGCCACCGCGCCATTGTAAAACGTCGTCAGGACTATCCTCTCAACAATGTAGAGACCACGGATGTTCGCTTTGGTCCACGCCCTACCTACGACTACCCCGAGGCTAACAGAATACCTGCCGACTTCGACAATAACGAGAAGTCGCGTACCATCACCGTATCGGCTCACGGACGCTCCACAATTTGGGAGTTAGTGATTGTTCCTACCGAGGTGGCTCTCGACTTTGAGTATGTTGCAGCGGGTGGAAACGTCATCTGGATTAAGGCTGCAAATATCGACGGAGCCTCGATTCAGTTCGCATATCGCAAGCGTGGCTCGGAGGAGTGGTTGAAGGTTAAGGATGAGTGGTATGCTGCCGACTCGTCGAACCCATACAACCGCTACGAGGAGGGCTACGTAAAGGCTGTAGTTCGTGGTTTGGAGCCTAACACCGCTTATGAGGTTATTGGCTATGCCGACGAGAAGCAGTCCGATGTGAAGATTGTAACCACAGCACCTCTCTACCAGATGCCTAACTCGCAGATGGAGGAGTGGGCAAAGTTCACCAACGACCAGAAGCTCCTGCCTACGGGCGAAGCGGGCCCTTGTTGGTATCCATTCTCTTCGGTACAAAATATGTTCTGGGCTACGGGTAACCCTGGCGGAACATCGCTCGGCGAGAAGTTCAACCTTACATATCCTGTATATAAGAGCGACAACCCCGAGAATGTGCCAAGTGGCTCGACAGGCAACACAAGTGCATTTATGGGCTCACAGAATGTGCTGAATGTGAAGTTTGCCGCCGGAAACCTCTTCGTAGGTTACTATGGCGAGACCCTCGGAACAAATGCCAAGGTATATTTTGGCCGTCAGGTAAATGAGAATATCAAACCTGTGGCACTACGCTTCAAGGTTAAGTACTCGCGTGGCGATATCAACTACGTAAGCAGTAAGGCTGCTGCGGTAGGTACCGAGTATCATATCGGTAGCAAGCAGATAAAGATTATGGGAGGCCAACCTGACCTTGCCAAGGTGTTCTTCTGCCTTACCGATTGGAAGGAGTCACACTGCGTATATAGTGCCGACGAGACAACATTCTTTGACCCTCGCACGGCGGCAGGTGTGAATGGCCTGGGATACTTTGATAGTGACAACAATCCTGAGATGATTGTTGAGGAGACCAAGGAGTGGCACACAATGACTCTGCCGATTGAGTATGTCAATCCGGAGATTGTACCATCGTGCTTGGTATTGACCTTCACCTGCTCGGGCTACGGTGACTACTTCACAGGTAGTAGCGAGTCGTGGATGTATGTCGATGATATCGAGTTGTTGTACGACCTCGACGAAAATAATCAACCGAAATAGTTAGGCTATTTTGGTTGATTGTTGTGTGTTACCCACCCCCTAAATCCCCCTCTTGTGAGGGGGATTTTTGTTAGGGATTATAGGGGCGCACCTTCGGTGCTTACTGGGGGCGGGCGTTCCGCCCTTTACTGGGGTGCGCCAAGTTCAATGACATTGAATGGCAGCGCACTCCAAAGGAGTGCTTAATAACAGGCGCATTTGCCATTAAGCGACCATCGGGAGCGATTGCCATTCTTTGCCATTCAGCGAGTGCAATGAGCGATTGCCATTCTGCTGCGCCAATTTTGCATTTTGCATTAACCCCTCTTCGAGGGCTTTTCCTCCTCGCGGCTCGGCAAAGTGTGCAAGCACCCTCTGCTCTCGCTCCGCAGCGTCGGTTCTGCATTTTGCATTTCTCTCCGTTTTCCGCTTTGACCCGTGCAAGCACGGCTCTTCACCGCTTCGTCTCGGCATAGTCTGCAAGCAGCCTCTGCCCTCGGCTTAATCGCGGCGGTCCGTTTTCCCACTCCAAGCGAAATCCGAAAAACTAAAAGTTTTCCGTTTTCCGCTTTCCGTTTTCCATTTCTATTCTCTTTTTATTAACTTTGCGTAAGTTAATTCCATTCTACTATGAAAAGGGCTATTTTATTGGCGGTTATGATATCGCTTTTTTCGTCAAACTCTTTTGCTCAAAAGGCTCCTAAGCGACAAGGAGATTGCGAGAATCTAAACCTTGAGAGTCTCTATGGCAATATCGAGAGCATAGAGACTGCACACTATAGTATCGACAAAGCAACGCGGATGCCCATCAGGGACGAGAATGTAATTGTGCAGCGATATCTATTTAACGAACGAGGCGATGTGACTTCGTGGGGGCCAACAATATCGGACGGCTTTACCTTTAGCTACGAATACACACCCGAGGGGCGGATGTCCAAAAAGACAATCTTTATTGGAGAGGAGGTCGTGAGGCGATTTCTATTTACATATCTGCCAAACGGCAAACTCAGGTATATGTACCGGTATGAAGGCGGAGAGGATACCTATTCGTTTAAGGAGTATTATACCTACAACGAAAGGGGGCAGATATTAGCTACCTACAAATACGACAAAAGTGGCAAGTTAATCCACAAGTGTCTCAACACGTACAACATTAACGGCAAAATTCGCTCAAAAACCATAAGTGATTCGGTTACTGCGCAGATAGACATATTGCGTTACACATACGACACTTATGGTCGAGTAGTAAGAGAGGATGTAAAGGATAATACGGCGTGGGAACCCGAGTTTTATACCTATCACTACAAATATGACTCGGCGGGTCGAAAAATAGAGTCGGTACAATATAGCCAAGGTAGGTGTAATGGCTCAACAACCTACAAATACAACACGAAAGGGCAGTTAATCGAAGAGAGGTGTTCCGCAAATAGAATGGTCTATAAATACGACTCAAAAGGCAATATAACAGAGAAATTCACATACTTTGGCGGTGAGGAGACCCCAAGTTTTGTGCAGGAGACGAAGATAACATATCGAGAATAATCACTAACGAGAGAGAGGGAGTCCAACAAGGTTTTTTGGGGACTCCCCCGTCTTATAGGGGCCGCTTCATAGGAGATTGTATAATAAGGGTTATTTTTGCCTCGGCTCGCGACTTAATCGCGGCGGTCCGTTTTCCCACTACAAGCGAAATCCGAAAAACTAAAAGTTTTCCGTTTTCCGCTTTCCGTTTTCCGTTTTTTGCTATCTTTGCATAAAACTATTGCATAATATGGAGGGAACAAAATCAACTACTAAGAGAATTTGCAGAGTGGTATGTAGCTCTATTGTACTATTTACGGCTTGCTACTTTATTGGATACGGAATTGGAAAAATGATTGGAAATATGGAGAAGATAACCTACCCTGAAACAGCGCGCGAGGGCGTTGTAGATAACTATCACGGTACCGAAGTGGCCGACCCGTACCGTTGGCTCGAAGATGATATGTCGGAGCGCACGGCCGAATGGGTGAAGGCTCAGAACGAGGTTACTTTCGGCTACCTCAACTCACTGCCACAACGCGAGGCTATCCGCAAACGACTCACCGAGCTATGGAACTACCCTTCGCAGAGTGCCCCATCGAAGCGCGGCGAGTGGTACTATATCTCGCGCAATAGTGGCCTTCAAAACCAGAGTGTCATCTATCGCAAACGCAACCTCTCCGACACCGAGGAGGAGCTGTTCTTCGACCCCAACACCCTCTCGGAGGATGGTACGGTAGCACTGAATACAGGCACATTTACCAAAGATGGCCGATATTTTGCCTACTCACTCGCCTCGGCAGGCTCGGATTGGGTGGAGATTTTTGTTCTCGACACCGAGACAATGAAACCCCTCGCAGACCATATAAAGTGGGTGAAGTTCTCGGGAGCCTCTTGGACTCGCGACGGTCGTGGCTTTTACTATAGTGCCTACGATGCACCAAAGGAGGGCGACGGAGTCTATTCGGCACAGAACACCAACCAGAAGGTCTATTTCCACCGCCTCGGCACCAAGCAGGAGGAGGATATCCTGATTTTCGAGGACAAGAAGAACCCTCTCCACTACCATCACGGCGACGAGAGTGAGGATGGCAAGTGGCAATTTATCTCCTCATCGGCAGGAACTTCGGGCACACAGCTGCTCTACAAGCGCACCTCGGAGAGCAAATGGCGCACCCTCTTCAAGGGTTTCGAGTACGACTACTATGTGCTTGACTGCTACGAAGATGAGGTGCTTGTTATGACCAACGACAACGCCGCAAACTATCGCCTCGTAGGGGTAAATCTCCTCACAGGCAAACAATACGACATCATCCCCGAGGGTAAATCGTTGCTCGAGGGTGTGGGCTTGGCGGGCAACTACCTCTTTGCCGAGTACCTGATTGATGCTCAAAGCAAAATCTTCCAATACGACCGCAAGGGCAACCTTGTACGCGAGGTGGAGCTACCCGTTCTTGGCTCGGTAGGCGGTTTTGATGGCGAGCGCGAAGATAAGGAGGTCTATTATGCTGTGGCCAACTACACCACCCCGGGAACAATCTATCGCTACGATATCGAGAGTGGCAAGAGCGAGCTGTACCACCGTTCGGAGGTGAAATTCGACTGCGAAAACTATGAAACAAAGCAGCTATTCTTCGAGAGCAAAGACGGAACCCGCGTGCCGATGTTCGTATCGCACAAGAGGGGCTTAAAATTGGACGGCAACAACCCTTGTTACCTCTATGGCTATGGTGGCTTCCAAATCAACCTCACTCCGTCGTTCTCGACAACGGCCGCAATGTTTATGGAGCAGGGTGGCGTATGGGTTGTGGTGAATCTGCGCGGTGGCTCGGAGTATGGCGAGGAGTGGCACAAGGGCGGTATGTTGGAGAACAAGCAGAATGTCTTTGACGACTTTATCTCGGCTGCCGAATATCTTATTGACAAGGGCTACACATCGAGCAAAAAACTCGCTATTGCCGGCGGCTCGAATGGTGGTTTACTTGTTGGTGCCTGTATGACACAACGCCCTGACTTGTACGCTGTTGCACTGCCTGCAGTGGGAGTGTTGGATATGTTGCGCTACCACCGCTTCACCATTGGTCACGGCTGGGTTGTGGAGTACGGCTCGGCGGATAATAAAGAGCAGTTCGACTACCTTATAAAGTACTCGCCACTGCATAATCTGCGTGAGGGCGTGGAGTACCCCGCAACACTCGTTACCACGGGCGACCACGATGACCGCGTAGTGCCGGCGCACTCGTTTAAGTTTGCAGCCGAGTTGCAGCACTGCCACAAGGGCAAAAATCCTGTACTTATCCGCATCGACACCAACGCAGGACACGGTGCGGGAAAACCAACCTCAAAGCGCATCGAGGAGGTGGCGGATACCTTTGCGTTTGTGTTTGAGAACACCGAAACAAAGTATAGAGATTAACGGCCAGTAAGGGCTAGTAAGGGCTATTAAAGGCTAGTAAGGGTATGCGCCCTCTTTACTAGCCATTACTAGCCGTTAATTACCCTTAATTGTATTGCGCCGTGATAAGCGAGAGAGTTCAAAAGAGATAAAAATGGAGATATTAGAACTGCGCAGTAAAAAGGTCTTTGACTTTTTGGAGGCGCACAACATTAAATACGAGGTCTATTTTCACCCTGCCTCGCCAACGATTGAGATTGCCAAGCAGTATTGGCGCAAGGATGGCTCGGTGCATTGCAAAAACCTCTTTTTCCGCAACCACAAGGGCAATCGCCACTACTTGGTCTGCTTCGACTGCGACAGAGATATGGCAATTCACGATATGGAACACCGCCTGCATCAGGGGAAGTTGAGTTTTGCCTCGCCCGAGCGTATGGCGCGTTATCTCGGCCTGGAGCCGGGCTCGGTATCGCCCTTCGGACTTATCAATGACGAGGAGAATCACACGCATCTCTTCCTCGACAAGAATTTGGAGGGTGCCGAGAGCCTCAGTTTCCACCCCAACGATAGTCGTGGCACGGTGGTTATCTCGCGCGAGGAGTTCCTGCGCTATCTCGATGCTGTAGGCAACACGTGGGAGTTTGTGGAGCTCTATTAGTGAGTAGTTATTTGGCTTTTTTAGAGAATTTAGGGAGATTAGGGAGTTTAGTGAGATGTGATATATTCACTAAATTCCCTAAATTCATTGGATTCCCTACTCTTCTCAATCCATATTTTTTAATTTTTAATTTTTAATTTTTAATTTTGCGCTAAAGAATAGAAGCCAATAGCAAAAGGAAATAACACAAAACCGACACCATAACGACAAATTATCCGCTGAAAGCGGACCAAGTCCCTGCCTGAGGCGGGGATTTAGGGGTGGGTAAGATTTATAAACGCAGGGACACCCTGCGAGAGAAAGAAAGCAAGATTACAGCAGCAACTTGGATTTACCCGACTTATCCGCTGAAAGCGGACCAAGTCCCTGCCTGAGGCGGGGATTTAGGGGTGGGTAAGATTTGTAAACGCAGGGGCACCCTGCGAGAGAAAGGAAGCAAGATTACAGCAACAACTTTAAGGAAATAACACAAACATAAATCATATGAAAGTCTATAAATTTGGAGGAGCATCGGTGCGTCACGCCGATGGAGTACGCAATCTCGTGAATATTGTGAGTGGCGAGGAGGAGCTTTTTGTTATTGTCTCGGCAATGGGCAAGACAACCAACGCATTGGAGGAGGTTTTCGATGCTATGCGCAAGGGCGACACCGCCTTCTGCGACCAGAAAATCGACGAGATTAAGGCCTACCACTACACCACTATTGCAGACCTCTTCGGCTCGGCGGAGTACCGTATCGAGGAGGTGGATGCTCTCTTCGAGACCTTGCGCAAGGCGGTAACCACCAACAAGTTCGAGCGCAGTCGTGCCGAGGAGTGGTACGACCATATCGTAGCCTACGGAGAGTTGGTTTCGACAACTATCATCTCGGCGTACCTCAATAGAGAGGGCATTGACAACACTTGGATAGATATGCGTAAGTGTTTCCTTACACAGGCGCGCCACAAGGATGCCAATGTGTTGATTGAGCAGTCGGCTACCCCATTACGCCTGGCTGTTGCAGGTGCAGAGAGTCGTATATTTGTGGGACAGGGCTTTATCGGCTCGGCTCCGGACGGCACAACCACAACTCTCGGTCGCGAGGGCTCGGACTACTCGGCTGCAGTGGTGGCAAATATCCTCGATGCAGAGTCGATGACAGTATGGAAGGATGTAGATGGCATCCTCAATGCCGACCCTAAAATCTTCCCCGATGCCGTGAAGATTGACCAGCTCAACTATGTGGATACCATAGAGTTGGCCTATAGCGGTGCGCAGATTATCCACCCCAAGACCATCAAGCCGTTGCAGAACAAAAATATCCCGTTGTACGTTAAACCTTTCGGCAACAAACTCGCTGCAGGAACGGCCATTAACGGTACTGCACCAACCATATCAACGCCTATCATCATCCTCAAGCGCAACCAGAGCTTCCTACGCCTCCGTTCGCGCGATTTGTCGTTTGTGTTGGAGGAGAAGTTCCCTATTATCTTTGCTTCGCTGGAGCGTTTCCGCATCAAGACAAACCTTATCCACAATACCGCCGTTGAGTTGGGCTTGTGCGTGGAGGAGAGCTGGCATTTGGAGGAGGTTGCTGCGGCATTGCAGGGCGAGGGCTTCGACACCGAGATTATCGAGAAGGTGGAGCTGCTCACAATTCGCCACTACAACAACGATTTGCTCAACAAGTATGTAGCGTGCGATGACTTCATTATCAGCCAGCTGACACCTGATATAGTGAGATATGTAAAACCTTTGTAACCTACAGATTATGAGGAAGCTATTGTTAGGATTCGTGGCGATTTTCGCTTGCTCGACAATCTATGCGGCAAAGCCGATAAAGATTATCTTCGATACCGATATGGGCAACGATGTGGATGATATTGTGGCTCTAGATATGCTCTACAAGTATCAAGATGAGGGGAAGGTCGAGATTCTCGGAATCTTGTCGAGCAAGCGCGAGTTGGGCAGCGTGAAGTTTATCGATGCCATGAACACCCTCTATGGCTATCCGAATATCCCTGTCGGCATCGCCAAAACATACCCCGAGGAGCAATATGTGAATAGCGACAGGCGTCTGAACTACGCCGATTGGACAGTGGCAAACCACAGCTACAAACAGACCATAAAGGATTGGGATGCTGTGCCCGACGGCTACAAACTACTGCGCCAACTCCTTGTCAATGAGGAGGATAACAGCGTAGTGGTGGTGGCAGTGGGATTCTCCACCAATTTGGCTCGAATGATGGAGTCGAAGGGGGATGATATCTCCCCTCTCGGTGGTAAGCAGCTCTTCGGACAGAAGGTAAAGAGGGTTGTTATTATGGCGGGAAACTTTGCGGAGCAGAGGGCTGAATACAACGTTCGCAAGGACCACTTTGCAGCCGTCAAGTTCTACTCGGAATCTCCTGTACCAATGTACTTTACGGACTATCGCCTCGGTCGTACCATCCTCTATCCGTGGCAGGCCGTCGCAACAGCTACGCAGTATGTCGAGAACCATCCGATGAAGGTTGCTTTCGACTACTATCAGCAGATGCCTTACAACCGCCCGTTGTGGGACCCTACAGCCGTATTGTTCGCAGTGGAGAGGGGCTACGCATCGGTTTCAAAGGCGGGAATGGTGCAGGTCGATTTCAAGAGCAACACCTTTTTTATTGAGGATAGAGAGTCGAATCGCCACTACTGTATTGTGAACGACAAACAACGCGCAAAGATTATCCGCCGCATCGTGGAGATAACCTCGCGCCAACCAAAATATCTCACAAACTCAACTAAATAATGAAGAGATTTTTACTCGCTATACTGACTCTCTTGCTGCTGCCCCTTGCAACATTTGCGCAGGAGCGAACCTATAGCATAGAGATTGATGCAAAGAGTCTGGCTCCGGTGCAGACCGACCCGATTTCGGGTGTGATGATTGACAAAATCAATCCCGACCGTTCGCAGAGGCCTTGCGCCCGAATAAAGATACACATCAACCGTATGAGTCGCGACGAGATTTCGGAACTCTCGGTAAAGGCCATAGGAGGTAATGTGGAGGTTATGAGGCAGATAGTAGCTCGACAAGGTAACGGTCTGATTCTCGAGCTGACCGCAAAAGACCCTACACGCTTCTATCTCCATCACCCCAAGTATGGCGATTCGAACGAGGTTTCGCTCTCGCTCGAGGGCGATAAGGAGTACCGTCTCGAGGCGCAACTCAACTATATGCACAGTGTCGTTATCAGCTCGAACACCATAAATGCCGAGGTCTATCTCGACAATGAATTTAAGGGGCGTATTGGCGACAATTACACACTCTCCATAAGCGAGGTTTTGCCCGGAGCGCACAAAATCCGCATACAGGACGGCACTCTCAAAACCGAAACAGATGTCGAGGTCAGCAGTTCGAGCTTTTCTTTCCGCGTGGAGTTGAATCAGGCTCTTGCTCGTCCGCAGTATGTTGTTTTTATAATTGAGCCGAAGGAGGCCGCCATTACAATCGATGGCAAGGCGATAATGCCTAATGCCGAGGGTGTTGCCCAGATTATGTTGAGCAATGGCTCCTACAAGTATAGCATCTCGGCCAAGGAGTATTATGCCGAGAGTGGCGAGTTTATAGTGAATGGTGCGAAGGTTGTAAAAAATATCAGTTTGCGCCCCGCTTTCGGCTATCTGAGTATCCCTGCAACGGGCGATTTGGCCGATGCAGGAGTCTATATCGATAACTCGCTAATCGGCAAAACGCCAATCACAAATTATAAAGTTGCAAATGGCACACATAAAGTCCGCATTATCAAGGAGTTGTACAAGGTTTCGGAGGGTACGGTGGTTATTTCGGAGGGGGAGAAAACCGAGTATGCGCCGACGCTTGTTGCCGACTTTGCAAATGTAACATTGAGCGCGGGGGATGGCTGCGAGATATTTGTAAACAACGAGAAAATGGGTCTCTCGCCGTGGAGTGGCCGACTCGCCACGGGAGCCTATATCTTCGAGGCTCGCAAGTCGGGACACCGTCCGTCCACAATCTCCAAGAGTATCTCTGCCACACAGCAGCCGCAGAGCTATACTATCCCTGCTCCAAAGCCGATTTTGGGCTCACTCAATGTAACAAGTTCGCCAATAATGGCACAGGTCTTTATCGACGATAAATTGGTAGGCGAAACCCCTCTAATGGTCGATGTTGTAGTTGGCGAGCACGAAATATCTCTCCGCAAGGGCGAACTATCTACCAAACCGCAGAGCATAACTATCGAGGAGGGCAGGACCGCTACTCTGAATCTAACGCTGATTAAAGCAGAGCCACCTCAATCAACACACAAAACATATATCGAGAACGCAAATTGCGGGCTCAATATGAAGATGGTCTATGTAGAGGGTGGCACATTTCAGATGGGTGCAACCTCGGAGGAGGAGGGCGCAGAAAGCGATGAGATGCCGGTACACTCCGTAACCCTCAGCTCTTACTATATAGCCGAGTGTGAGGTAACCCAAGCGCAGTGGCAGAAAATAATGGGAATTAATCCATCATATTATACAGGTGACCCCAATCGACCTGTAGATCAGGTAAGTTGGAACGATGCTCAAGCCTTCTGTCGCAAGTTGAGTGCACTCACGGGTAAACGCTATGTATTGCCAACCGAAGCTCAATGGGAGTATGCTGCTCGCGGAGGCAAACATAGCAAGGGCTATAAGTATAGTGGTAACAACACAATCAACAATGTAGCGTGGTACAGAGATAATGGCGGTTCTAGAACGCATCCTGTCAAGCAAAAACAGCCGAACGAACTCGGCTTGTACGATATGAGTGGCAACGTATATGAGTGGTGTAGCGATTGGTATAGGAATTACACGTCGAAAAGCCGAACCAATCCTACCGGACCATCATCTGGCGAGGGACGAGTGTTGCGTGGCGGTAGCTGGATTTACTATGCGCAGAGCTGTCGCGTTACGCACCGTAGCAGCTATGTTCCATCAAGCTATTTTAGGGATAGCGGCTTCCGGGTTGTGTGTCTTCCATAGTTTAAGATAGGCCATTTGAATAACAAGTGATATTTTCGGAGGCGATATGACTATTTTTGTGCTAAACAAGGCTCCAAACCCGCAGTATAGTTGGCCTATGTGAGGAGTTTGGAGACCGAAGTGCAGTGCAAAAAGAGCTTATCGGAACGATTTTACCCCGAATGGAGGAAGTTCATATTCCACAATCCCCCTCGCTGTCGAGATTTTTACCTTTTGCGATTTACCTACGCGTTCATTAAGGCGCAGGTGCAGATGGCCATTCTCGACCACCGCAGAGGTGATATCGACATCGGAGGAAGAGGATTGCAACAGCGATGCGTGAGTAGGCAAAATTGGCTTTTTACCACCCTGCAAGGCGGAATACTCGCGTATATAGATAGGTGCTGTAGCGCGTTGGGTATCGCCCAAAATACCTCGGTCGCTCCATCTGCCCTTGTAGGTGTCGAGGATGATTTTGTGGTTGTAGGTGCCAAAGAATGGCTCGAGTTGCCACGCATTCTCCTGCTTGACATTTGTCTTGGAGATAAACTCCGGCACAACCTCCTTGACAGGGCCCGACTGGGTGGAGGCTCCGAGGTAGAGTGTCATATCTCCCCTATCGGCATCCACGGAGAAGCCCTGCTCGCCCGTACAAGGTGCTACAACAATACCACCCTCGGCAGACTCAAGCGCGGCAAGACTCAAGAGGCAGAAGTGTCCCTCGCCACCCTTATCGTACTCGGTAACACCAAACGGAATATCGAAAATAGTCTTACAAGGTGCGCCACAGCTAATCTTTAGGTCGAGGCCTCGCGGATCGAATGAACGCGCCTTCGCGCCCTTACGGCGGATAAGCAGAGGATGCAACGTCGTAAATGAGATGTTGCAGAGAACACGCCCCTGCTCAATAACAAAGTGCTGGCGCATATGCAGAAGCCAATCTATCTGCCTATCTACCACAAGCTCCGGGCCACAAACCTTGGTTCGGGTTGCGCCATACTGCTTTGCCTCGCGCCAATAACCCACAGGATCGCCCTTCGAGATATGGGACAACGGCATTAGTTGGAACGGCATAAGCGACAACTCTACCCTACGGCCACCCTCCTCCATTGTTACCACCTCGTCGGAGGCCTTCAGAGTTATACCGTCAGCAGAGATTGTATTACCTTTTTGCCACTGCCTAACTTCGGCCTTCTCAATCGCCTTCGCGCCAAAAATCCTGTAGCCAAAGGATGGCATTTGTGCCTCAAAATCAATGGTATAGCCATCTGCTGTACGCTCACAACGACTCTGCAACGACTTGCCACTTGCGTAGTCGTAGATGGCGTACGGGCGGGAGGTGTTGAGTGTGATTTTGCGCTCGGAGGCGTGCTCCATCGAAAGAGCCATAAAATAGGTGTCGTAACCCTTCAGCTTCATACCCGATACCAAGCGGTCCATTCCGTTGTATATCAGGGCCTTGGATATTGCCGAACTACTCTTCAGCGACGAGGTTCGTTCGCTGCGCTTCTCGGCAAGGGGATACCAACCTTTCGAGTCGCTATTTACGGCCCACAACAGCAGATGTTCCGCACGCGAAAGCATCGTAACTCTCCCCTCCCGAGCGAGAAATTTAGGCTCCACCTCGGGATAGAGGTCGGCACGCTCGATATTCCACGAAAGGGGGTCGTCGATGACGGTTAAGTCGCTCTCGGAGAGCTCCTTATCGACCACCCAATTATGGTTGTAGCGGAGTAGCGCGCTGAAGATGTCGGCGGCTCTGAAATCAGCCATAGCGCGGGCGGTATGGTCTTGAATGATAATATCTTGCGGGTCGGCAGTCCAGCGCGAATAGGTGCCATCGGTAAGGCTCTTAACCTTTGCCGAATGATCGACATATCGCTCCTCGGCAAGACCAAATTTTTCGATATACTCCTTGACCGTAATCCACACTATCTCGGTATCTTCGCTGCTCGCATTGAAGTCGGCAACCTGTTGGTAGGTGCGACCGAATTTCTGCGGAATCTCGTAGTCCTCCTCGATGGTTATCAGACTGTTCGCAGGGGCTTCAGCAGCACGCTCCACAGCCTTTTTGCGGGTGATAGGGACACATACCGAGGTGCTTCCGTCCAACCCCCTGAGGCGGAATGGTCGCCACGAATCGTCGTTCGTGATAACGGGTGTCCACGAAACTCCCGAGTTGTTGAAAATCCAAGGCAACTGCGGGTGGTAGGCTCGCTCCTGAAGGTAGAAACCATCGCTCTTTTCGCCCAGGAACTCCTCCACAATCCGGGTTCCGAGCAGAGCGCAGCGATAGTTTGTCTCGCCATCCATATTGACATTTACAGGCTCGGAGTAGAAGGTTCCCGTAAAGTTGAGTTGGCCGCGCTTGTGGATGCGCATTGCGTGGTCGAGAACGTGGGGTGCAGCCTGCTTCAACGAGCCGAGAGTCTGCCCCGAAAATTGAAGTTGCCCCTTGAAATCGGGGTGCTCATCAAGGAAGGTGAGAAGGTTGTCGTATATCACCGGAAAGTCGCGCCACAAGGTGGTCACGACATAGCGGTCGTAGTTCATATTTCCGTGCAGAATATAGCTCATATATACCCTCTTTTTGGCAGGTTTTTCGGCCTGCTGAGAGGGTTGTGCCACCACGTAATCGAAAGAAAAAAGTGATATGAGTATTGTTACAAATAGAACGGTTTTTCGCATATTAAAATACCTTTTTTACGGCCTCCATTTTTGCTATTGTAGAATCTATATATCGCTGAATATCTGCTTTTAAGCGTTTGTACAAAGGGGATGAAGTGTAATTCTCGTTATCGAGCAGCACATCACGAATCGAACGTAATGTATTGGTGTAATTGCTCATCTCGTTTTTTAGCGCAACACCCTCTTTGGATGAGCAGATAATCTTCGAGAGCGACATCTGACGCAACTTCTCGCAAACGCCACTCAAGAGTGTCAAAATCACGTTATCCATCAGTGTATGTCCGTGCATAAAGAGGTAGGTGAGCTCGGGCGTGACACCCTTCTTGGCAATGCGCTCGGCGAAGGCCGGAATCTCGGCAGCCATATCGGGATTTTGCTCCTCAAGCGAGGCTACACGACGCTCCACATTTCGGCTCAACCAAGCAATCGTATTGACTCCGTTCTGCTCGATATCGAGATAACCGATACGTACTGCCGACTTGAAATCCATAAGTGGCAACACATTCTCGGTCTTTCGCGAAGCGGAGTAGGCATACCACAAAAACAGCGGATAGATGGTTCGCGAATAGTCTGCCATAAACTGCTCGAAATCAAAAATATAAGCATCGTTTTTGACTGCCTTCACGCAGACATTGTGAAGCGACGGAGCATAGCACAAATAGTTCTCGGTGGCGTAGGTGTAGGTGTGGAACATATAGGGCGACTCCACAATCTGACGCGACACCTCGTCCTCGTCGTCGAAGAGGTAGTCGAAGTCGGAATCCATACACAACAACAACTCCTCATTCGCCTCCTCGGCCATCGAAAGCAACACCTTTTTGCCTTTTGGCAAATCCTTGCGGGTTGGCACCGATATCTCGAAACGGAGGTAGGGGTTATTGAAGTGGTCAAAGATTCCTCGCCAGAAGGCTACATCCTCGTACCCCTCGACAAATACCCGCACTAAACGTCGTCCGTCATCTACCGGAATGGGGGCAGGCAGATTCTCCAAATCGACCTTGCCCCTCGCCAACGCCTTTGCCCTCATCTTTTCGAGCATTGCTTCGCGCTTTTTCTCTCTGTTTTCTCTGCGAGTTGCCACTCTTTTTGTGATATTTGTTGTACAAATATACAAAATCCGTCGTAATTGCCAAAATAATTATTACTTTTGCAGCGTTAATTGGGAGATTGTAGTCTTATGGCTGATTGGAAAGAGCGACTCGGAATGGTCTATTCAACAAATCCGAACTTTGAATATGACTACGAAACAGAGCAGGAGGCGGAGACTCTCGCTCCGGCGAAGCAGGTACTGCGCGTTTGGCGCGACACCAAAGGTCGTGGCGGGAAAGTTGCTACCGTAGTGCGAGGTTTTGTAGGCTCAACCGATGATTTGGAGGAACTTGGCCGCACCCTCAAGCGAGGATGTGGTGTGGGTGGCTCGGTCAAGGAGGGTGAGATTATCATCCAGGGTGACCACCGCGACCGCGTAACGGCTCTGCTGCAACAAAAGGGCTATACGCAGACAAAGAAGGTTTAACAACAAGAGAAGATGAAGAGAGGGAGCAACATATTTGTGAAAGTCGCCGTACTGGTGTCGCTACTCTGTGCCGTTGCAACAACCGCATCGGCAAAGAGGAGAAACATCAACTACGACGAGTCGAAGATGGTGCCGTACACCCTTCCCGACCCGCTCATCTGCAACGACGGAACAAAAGTTACCACAGTTGAGCAGTGGGAGGGGCAACGACGTCCCGAACTGTTGAAACTCTTCGCAGAGCAAGTCTATGGTGAGACACCGAATGGAAGGCTCAAGGTTCGTTACAAGGTGGTGGCGGAGAGGCGCGACGCTCTGAATGGCAAGGCTACAGCACAGCAGGTGATATTTACCTTCTCACGAAAAGGCAAGAAGCATAGGGCTTTGGCTCTGGCCTACTACCCAAACAACACCCGGGAGCGTGTGCCTGTATTTATCGGCTACAACTTCAAGGGTAACCACGGCACAACAGATGACGAGTGGGTGCGTTACTCCCCATACTTCGATGGAATCACCGACCTGGGCAGCAAGCTACTTCGACGAGGCACACAAGTTGAGCGTTGGCCTTTGGAGTTGATTGTCGAGCGCGGATATGCAGTAGTTACGATGTGCTACCACGACATCTACCCCGATGTTACGCCCCGCAAGGCACAGCCAAGAGATAAGGTGCGTCTATCAAACCTTCTACCCGTGACCGACGACGAGGGCTGTCGCTGGCAGGCTATCGGCGTATGGGCATACGGATTGAGCCGTATAGCCGATTGGGTTGTAAAGCAGCCGTGGGCAGACAAAGATAAACTCTGCGTAATAGGCCACTCGCGCCAAGGCAAGGCGGCGTTGTGGGCAGGAGCGCAGGATGAACGATTCAGGGTGGTAATCTCGAACAATTCGGGATGCGGAGGTGCAGCACTCTCAAAGAGAGTGATTGGCGAGAATGTGGAGTTTATAACCCGCCAATTCCCGCATTGGTTCTGCAAGAATTTTACAAAATATAGTATGCGAGAGAGGGATTTGCCACTCGATCAGCACTTCCTCCTCGCCCTTGTTGCGCCACGCTATCTCTATGTCGCCAGCGCAAGTTTGGACCGTTGGGCCGACCCTAAGGGGGAATATTTGGCAACCTACCACGCATCGCCCATTTACGAACTATACGGAATGAAGGGTATGACCTCGAAGCAGATGCCGAAGGTGGGTGAGGATGTGCAGAACGATGTGGGTTACCATATCCGCGAGGGCAAGCACGCCATATTGGAGTACGATTGGCGACGCTACCTCGACTTCTGCGATAAGGTTTTCAAGAGATAGAATTTTTGAAGGGATAAAATTTTAAGATTTTGAAGGGATTTTTGCGGCATATGGTTCTTGTCATTGTGGCACTTGCAGGGTGCTACACGGCATCGGCACAATACTACTCGTGGGGTGCCGACCCGACCTATATGCGTTGGCGCAAACTCAAAGGCGACAAGATTGATGTAATCTATCCCGACACAGCCCGCACCATAGGCTACAAGATGATGTACTACGCTCGCGCCGTACAACCATCTATCGACTTCGGCTACCGACACGGACCGATGAAGATTCCGTTTGTGATTCACCCCGAGAACTTCTCCTCGAATGGATTGGTTATGTGGTTGCCAAAGCGTGTGGAGATTCTCTCCTCGCCGGCGGTGAATAGCTATTCGATGCCGTGGTTGAAGCAGCTCGCAGCACACGAATACCGCCACACCGTGCAGTACAACAACCTCAACCGAGGCTTTGTCCGCGTATTCAGCTATATCCTCGGTCAGCAAAGTTCGACTATCGGTCTGCTCTTTATGCCGCTATGGGGATTGGAGGGCGATGCTACACTCTCCGAGACTCAGATGTCATCGTATGGCCGCGCCCTACAGCCAAGTTTTACGATGCACTACCGCGCTGTGGGCAATATGATGCGCGAGAAGAATATCAACAAGTGGTTCTGCGGCTCCTACCGCGAGTATATCCCCGACCACTACCAGCTTGGTTACCAGATTACAGCCTATGCCAACACCAAATACAACGAGAATATTTGGGATAAGATAGTCCGCTATGCAGTGCGCAACCCTTACGTCATTGCCACAACATACGTGGCCATGCGCAAGTACTACAACACCACAACAGCAAAACTTACCCGCGAGACCTTTGCCGACTTGAACGACTATTGGAACTCGCTGCCATACCAGAAGAATACCTCGACCCAAATCTCGGCCGAGCGCACAAAGGGCTACACCAAATTCCGCTATCCGCAATACATCGACAACAACATGGTGCTATCCCTATACGAGACTCTCGATGAGCCGGATGCCCTTGTCGCAACCGACCCAAAAACAGGCAAGAGCCGACATCTCGCCTATACAGGCTCGGTGTCGTCGCGCCCAAGTGAGGTTGTCGGGGGCAGAGTGTGGTGGACCGAGTACCGCCGCAGTCTCCTCTTTGCCGAGCGAATAAACTCCAAACTCTGCTATATGGACCTCGAGCGCGGAAGAACCCGCACCCTCAACCGTATGCAGAAGGTGTTGTACCCAACCCCTATCTCCGAAAACGAATTGGCCTGGGTGGAGTATCGCCCTAATGGAGAGTTCAATATCGTACGCGGTTTGCCAAAACATCGCCACAAGCACGAGGAGTATCTGCGCGTAGGCATCCCCTCCGATACAGAGGTCCATGGACTCGCCTACGACAACTATACCCGAGCCCTCTACTTTATAGCTACGGACGATAGCGGCATGTGGCTTGGTCGCGTGGGCAGAAATCGCGAAATAGAGCATATCACCGAAGGGGCATACATCACCATCAGCGACCTCCGCGCCAAAGATGGCGTATTATACTTCGGCTCTATTCAGTCGGGTAAAGACGAGGTACACTGCTACGACCTCCGCACCAACACCGAGTATCGGATTTCGGCTTCGACTTTTGGCTCATTCTCTCCTATGCCATCCGAGCACGGATCGGTATTGATGACAACCTACGACCGCCACGGCTATCACCTCGCCGAGCAGAAAATCGTGCGCGATACACTGCCTAAGGTCGAGTATGCAAAACTGCCCATAAACCTCGTAAACCCACCGCGTAAGAGGTGGAATGTCATAAACCTCGACACGGTACGATTTATTGGGGTAGATTCGATGGTTTCGATGGCAAAAGCAGAGAACCTCTCGAAGAGGAGGGGGCAAAAGCCGTTGCGCGACAAGCGATATGGAGGTGCAGGCCACCTCTTCAATGTCCATTCGTGGGCTCCTGTGTCGTATGACCCATTCTCATTGAGCGAGGAGGGGGCTTTGGACTTCAACCTCGGAGCAACAATAATGTCGCAAAATATACTCTCCACAGCCAGCGGATTCCTAACGTGGGGTTGGAACTCCAAAGAGGGCCACATCTTCAAGGGTGCATTCCGCTACTATGGATTGGGTATAAACTTGAGTATCAACGCCACATACGGCGGTACGCAGCAGCTGTACTCGGCATACACCTACCTCTACAACCCTATTACGGGCAAGCATCAAGCTGTACTTCCAGGAGGAAAGACCGAATACGTCACCAATCCCATAACGGGCAAGGAGGAGTTGGTGCTGAACGAAGTTCCATCACTCGGAAAGTACTACAACGTAGGGGCAATGGCATCGCTGCCTCTCTACTTCCAGGCGGGTTACCACACTCGCTACGTGCAGGTGTCGGCAGGCTATAACTACTCGAACGGTCTCGTTGCAAAAATTGACAAACTCTCTGTCGAACTTGGCAAGGGCAGTGTCAGCAACATCGCCAAAGTGGGCTATAAGGAGGGTGTGCATCTGTTGCAGTTTGGTATAGGATACCAGGATATGGTGCAACTTGCGCACAAGGATTTTCTGCCTCGTTGGGGCCAGGTACTATCGATGAACTACGCACTCAACCCCGAGGATAAGAACTTCCGCCACCTGATATCGGTTTATGGCAAGGCCTATTTCCCGGGCGTGGCAAAACACCACTCACTATCGTTGGCGGCCGTTTATCAAACCTCTATCAAAGGCTTCGACCACGAAGATGCCCTCTCGAATCTCGCCTTCCATTCGGGCAGATTGATTCCGCGAGGCTTCTACACCTCGGAGATTGAGAACCGCAACTATGTGGCTACCTCGCTGAACTACGCTCTGCCAATATGGTATCCCGACCTCGGAGGTTCGATTATATTCTTCAAGCGAGTTCGCCTAAACCTCGGTTTCGACTTCGCCTCGTTCGACCACAAATTTGCTATGGTGGATAAAAACGGTCTTGTTTCGACAGATATAAAGCGCAAAAACTACTTCTCGTACGGAGGAGATCTGTCAATCGATTTCAGCCTGCTCAAAATGCCGGCTTCGGGAACTACGTCACTAACACTTTCAATATATCAACCACACGGAAAAAAACGACCATTCATAACAGCTGGGTTCGGATTGCCGTTCTAACACAAACAGACTATGCAGGAGAATAAAAATAGAACAAGTGGGGCTGCCAAGGGCGGTGCCGCTAAAAAGAGAGACAAGAAGAAGATTGCGGTTATCTTTTTATGGATTTGCGCAATGGTACCTGTTGCTGCGTTGGCAATAATGCTTACACTTACAGCACTTGGTGCATTTGGCCGTATGCCATCGTTCGAGGAGTTGGAGAACCCGAAAAGCAACCTCGCAACCGAAGTCTATGCCGACAACGGAGAGGTAATCGGAAGTTTCTTCATTCAAAACCGAGCCTATGTGCAGTATAACGAGCTGTTCCCAAAGGATTCTACAAAGCTGCTTACCATTGCCGGCCAAAAAGTTCCACCTCTCGCAGCGGCTCTTATCGCTACGGAGGATGCACGCTTCTATGGCCACTCGGGTATCGACCTTATCTCGTTGGCGCGAGTCGGCGTAAAGACTATCGCCATGCGAAACACATCGCAGGGTGGCGGTAGTACCATTACACAACAGTTGGCAAAGAACCTCTTCCCTCGTAATACGGCAAGAGGCGAGGGCAAAATAGCCCGTACAGCACGACTTATAACCTTCAAATTCAAGGAGTGGATTACAGCCTTGAAGTTGGAATACAACTATACCAAGGAGGAGATTGTGGCGATGTACCTCAACACTGTGGAGTATGGCTCCAACGCCTTCGGTATCAAATCGGCGGCGGCAACATTCTTCGGAAAGGCTCCGCACCAACTGAACATTCAGGAGGCGGCACTCTTGGTGGGAGTGGTAAATGCCCCTACCAGATACTCTCCGGTGCGCAATCCGAAAAACGCATTGGCACGTCGCAACCTTGTACTCAAGCGTATCGAGGCTGCGGGAGGTATCACCGAAGCACAATACGACTCGCTCTCAAAGTTGAAAATCGTATTGAACTACAAGCCTGTATCGCACAATATCGGCTATGGAGCATACTTCCGCGAGATGATACGTCTTACGATGACGGCTCAGCGTCCAAAGCGCAATAACTTCTACAACGCATGGGACTACGAGCAGGCCTGCAAGGAGTATGACGAGAACCCTCTTGTTGGATGGTGCCACAAAAACGTAAAGGCTGACGGAAGCCACTACGACATATATCGTGACGGATTGCGAATCTACACCACTCTCAACCCCGATATGCAGAAGATTGCCGAGGAGGCAACCGCAAAACAGATGCGCGATGTGATTCAGCCTGCAATGGATCGACAAGTTCGCAACTACGGCGGAGTTCTCTTCCGAGGTGTAACGAAAGGGCAGGCCGAAAAGAAGATTATGACAGCCATCCGCCACTCGGACCGCTTCTACAATATGCGCGAGGCGGGCTATAGCGAAAATGAAATCCTAAAGAGTTTCGATGTGCCGTGCAACATGAAAATCTTTACCTACAAGGGCGAGCGCGATACTCTGCTTACACCACGAGACTCTATCCTTCACCACAAGCGCATCATGCGAGTTGGCTTTGTGGCCATAGAGCCTCAAACAGGTCATGTCAAGGCCTATGTTGGAGGACCTTCGTTCCAATACTTCAAGTACGATATGGCAAAGCAGGGAAAACGACAAGTTGGCTCTACGGTAAAGCCGTTCGTATATACATTTGCCCTTGACCACCTCCGCCTCACACCTTGTACGATGGTGCCAAACCTCCCCGTAACAATCAATATCGGACGCGGCAAGGAGTGGTCGCCTAAGGAGGCCGGTGGCGGCAAGTACGACGGTACGCTCCACCCACTGCGCTGGGGCTTGAAGTATAGTCGCAACAACTACTCGGCTTGGATTATGAAGCAGTCGCGCAGACCTCAGGCTGTGGCCGATTTCATCCATAATATGGGTATTGTAAGCTATATCGACCCTGTCTATCCACTCTGCTTGGGTTCCTTCGAGGCGAGCGTATTCGAAATGGTTAGTGCATACTCAACCTTTGCAAATGAGGGTGTTCACAACACACCACTCTTTGTTACCCACATCGAGGACCGCCACGGAAACCTTATCTCATCCTTTACGACATCGTCTCACGATGCCATCAGCAAGGAGTCGGCCTACACAATGCTGACAATGATGCAGAACGTCATCGCCGGCGGTACGGGTAGCCGAATGGTCTGGAACTATGGTATGCGCGGTGTGGATATCGCAGGAAAGACCGGTACAACCAACAAGAACCGAGATGCGTGGTTTGTCTGCGTTACACCACGTCTTGCGGCGGGTGCTTGGGTAGGTGGTGAGGATAAGACCATCGCTCTCAGCTTCCGTGGTGAGGGTGCTGTTGTGGCATTGCCTATTGTGGGAGAGTTCCTCCGCAGTGTTCACAACGACCCTAATATAAAGGTTAATCGCGACGACCGATTTGTCCGTCCTGCACGATGGAAAGCAGCATCCTGCAAAGATGCCATTGCTCCGGAATCGACAAACGAGATGGAACAAGACGAGTTTTTCGATTAGAGGATAAGTGGGGGCTTTTGCCGAATGACAAGCCTCCCTTTGCCAAAGGGAGGTTTGAAGTCGGAGGCCAAGCGGGCTTAGGAAGACAATTG